>NZ_JBFMHW010000005.1:0-337109 GCF_040754745.1 Pseudomonas sp. SB113 | reverse complement strand
GGCTTGCTCCCGATAGCGGTGCATCAGTCAACATCTCGGTTACTGATAGACCGCTATCGGGAGCAAGCCCCCTCCCACAGTGGACCTGCAGTGTCAGCTGACCAGCGTGGCATCCAGGCTGATCTTCGCATTCAGCACCTTGGACACCGGGCATCCTTCCTTGGCCTTCTTGCTCAATTCATCGAACTGCGCCTGGCTCGCGCCTGGGATCTTGGCCTTGAGCACCAAGTG
Source organism: Pseudomonas sp. SB113 (assembly GCF_040754745.1). NCBI lineage: Bacteria > Pseudomonadati > Pseudomonadota > Gammaproteobacteria > Pseudomonadales > Pseudomonadaceae > Pseudomonas > Pseudomonas sp. SB113. The sequence continues at coordinate 336,878 of NZ_JBFMHW010000005.1, read as the reverse complement.
CACAGCGGTGATCGCGAAGCCACCATCGACCTGGTCCAGGGTCACTTCGGCCTGGGTATCGATGCTGTCAGCCTTGAGCCCGGCGTCGCCGAGAATCATGGAAAAGGCCATGGAGAAACAGCCGGCATGGGCCGCGCCGATCAGTTCTTCAGGGTTGGTACCCTTGCCGCCTTCGAAGCGGGCCTTGAAGCCGTAAGGCGCTTCGCGCAGCACGCCGGTTTCCGTGGAGATGGAACCCAGGCCAGTCTTCAGGTCACCTTCCCAATGCGCGGATGCTTTTTTAACGATACTCATAGCGGTCTCCTCGAACGGTGGTTTTGCGTCAGTAAGGGTTCTGAGGATAGACGCCCCGGCAAAGTTCATCTTGTCGGAGAAACCTAGCAATTAAGTAGGAAATTTAACCATCGCTATTGAATCTCGGGTATATGCCCTCATTGCATAGGACATGCACATGAAGCGGCAGGTTTTGGTTCGTCTAAGAAGCCTGCGCCCCCATTGGAGAAGCAGGCTTATGAAATCGCTGTCCGCCGTAAAGTTCTCGACCCTCGACCTCGTGCCCGTGCGCGCCAACGGCAGCCCGGCGCAGTCGCTGCGCAATTCCCTGGACTTGGCCCAGCATGTGGAAAAATTTGGCTACCACCGTTTCTGGGTGGCCGAGCACCACAATATGGATGGCATCGCCAGTTCGGCCACCTCGGTATTGCTGGGTTACTTGGCCGGCGGCACCTCGACGATTCGTGTCGGCTCCGGCGGCGTGATGCTGCCCAACCACGCCCCCCTGGTGATCGCCGAGCAGTTCGGCACCCTGGAAAGCCTCTACCCCGGCCGTATCGACCTGGGCCTGGGCCGCGCGCCCGGCTCCGACCAGATGACCGCCCGCGCCCTGCGCCGTGAACGTTCAGGCAGCGCCGACGATTTCCCGGAAGACGTGGCCGAACTGATGGCCTACCTCGGCCCACGCACCCCGGACCAGCGGGTGATCGCGGTGCCCGGCACCGGCACCAATGTACCGGTGTGGCTGCTCGGTTCCAGCCTGTTCAGCGCGCAACTGGCGGGAGAGCGTGGTTTGCCCTACGCCTTCGCCTCCCATTTCGCACCGCGTTTGATGCACGAGGCGATTCGCGTGTACCGCAATCACTTCAAGCCTTCGGCCGTGCTGGACAAGCCTTACGTGATGCTCGGCATCCCGCTGGTGGCGGCAGACACCGATGAGCACGCCGACTTCCTGGCCACCTCGGTGTACCAACGCATCCTCGCCTTGATGCGCGGGCAGAGCCTGGTGCAGCGCCCTCCGGTGAAAACCATGGACGGCCTGTGGCTGCCTCATGAAAAAGACGCGGTCGGCAGCTTCCTCGGCCTGGCGATGGTGGGTAGCCCGGCGAAGATCCGTGCCAAGCTGGAAGTGTTGATCGAACAGACCGGCGCCGACGAATTGATCTTCACCTGCGACCTGTACGAGCACGCCGACCGGATTCATTCCTACGAACTGCTGGCGCAGTTGATGAAGGGCTAAACCCGCAGGCGAAAAAAAACCGACGCACCTGCGTCGGTTTTTTATGTCTGCCACACGGGATTAACCGCGCTTGTAGACAATTTCCTTGGTGCCGCCTTCGCAGGTACCGACCACTTTAGCGTCAGTCGAGGCGCCTTTATCCACCACTTCCAGCGAATAACCCGAAGCGCCCTTGGCGTCGATTTTCGCTGCAATTTCGCTTTTCAGCTCTTCACAAGGCTTGCCCGCCGCCAGGGCTGTGCCCGCAATGCTCAACAAACCTACCGCTAACAGGAGCTTCTTCATCCGTTACTTTCCTTGCGCTGATCGAAAAAAGCGTGCCGAGGCTTATCGCATCGGCACCCATTGTTTGTAGCGCAGGTTATGGCAATCGGCCAGCCAGCAAGTTCAACCCACCGGATCAACTACTGGCAATTCGGAACCCCACCTTGAGAGTTACCTGGAAGTGCGCGGCCTTGCCGTCCTTGATGTGGCCACGGGTTTCGGTCACCTCGAACCATTCCAGATGCTTGATGCTCTTGCTGGCTTCGGCCAGGGCGTTGTTGATCGCCTCTTCGATGCTGGTGGTGGATGAACCCACCAATTCGACTTTCTTGTAGGTGTGATGATCAGACATGGTGTTTCTCCTGAGGGTCGTCAATAAAGCCTAGCAGTCATTGTTCATACTGCTTCTGGCGACCGTTCCTACCTGAAAGTTCAGATTTACTGCACTTTCTGAAACGGCCGCAGTCGGTATCTACACACGCCACTCAATCACTTCAGGAGAGTCCAAATGGCCAACACTTCTTTACGCAAAGCGTCGCTGGAAAGCATGGAAGCCGAGATTTCGAGTCTGCTCAAGTCCCTTGAGAGCCTCAAGGACGATGCGTCCGATGAGTCGCGCAAAACGCTGAAGGCCCTGAAAAGCAATGCCGAGAATGCCCTCAAGCACTCCCGTCATCTGATCAGCGATGCCTACGAAGAAAGCAAAGTCAAAATCCGCGAAACCGGCGTCGCCACCCGTGACTACGCACAAGAGCACCCATGGACTACCGCCGGCGTCGCCGTTGGCGCATTGGGCCTGCTGGCGGCTTATCTGCTGTGCAAACGTGGTGATTAAGCCGGCTCGCGCACCAGCTCAGCCTTGAGCCACTGCGCCAACTGACCCGCGCGCCCGTCTGCGGCGCGCTTGGGTAGCCACAACGCCAGGTGCGCCGGGGTTTCACTGAAACCCCACGGCGCCACCAGGCGACCCGCGCGCAGATCCTCTGCCACCAGCGGCTGCGGCGCAATCGCCACGCCCAACCCCGCCACTGCCGCCTCCAGCAAATAATACAAATGCTCAAAACCCTGGCCGTGTTTCAACGCGCCGGGCTCGATGCCGTGCTGTTGCGCCCAACTGGGCCAGGCTTGCGGGCGTGAAGTGGTGTGCAACAGGACTTCGCCACACAAGGCTTGCGGCGGCGCCTGGCGCAGGCGCTCGTAACCGGAAAAACGCGGGCTCATCACCGGGCCGATACGCTCGCTCGCCAACTCATACACCTGCATATCCGCCGGCCACGGCGGTTCGGCGAAGACCAGTAGGGCATCTAGGCCGGGACGTCGGGGGTCGAGGTCGCCGTCGCCTGCCGACAGGTGCAGGCGCAGGTCCGGCAGGTCGGCATTCAAGCGACCCAGGCGCGGGATCAACCAGCGCGCCAGCAAACTGCCTGAGCAGCCGAGCACGAACGGCGCATCAGCGCTGGCCTGGGCGAGTTCGGCGCACACGTCCCGCAAGCGCTCGAACGCCTCGGCGCTGGCATCTCGCAACCGCACACCTGCATCTGTGAGTTTAAGGCCGCGCCCATCCTTGGTGAACAAGCTGACACCCAAATGCTCTTCCAATACCTTCAACTGGCGGCTGACCGCGCCGTGGGTCACGTGTAATTGCTCGGCAGCCTGGCTGACGCTGTTAAAGCGAGCGGTGGCTTCAAACGCGCGCAAGGCATTGAGGGGCGGAAGGTCTCGGCTCATATGTGAGTTTTCCTGACAGGTTGCAGCGATCTTATCGGTTTTCAGCACCGGATGTGAGGGGTAGAGTGGCCGTCATTGCTTCTCACACAAATTTCCTACCTGGAGCGTCCCATGACTCAGTCCCAGACCGATCTGCGCAACGGCCCTGACGCCAACGGCCTGTTTGGCGCGTTCGGCGGCCGCTACGTCGCCGAAACCCTGATGCCGTTGATCCTCGACCTGGCCCGCGAATACGAAGCGGCCAAGATCGATCCGGCGTTCAATGAAGAATTGGCCTACTTCCAGCGCGACTACGTCGGCCGCCCAAGCCCGCTGTATTTCGCCGAGCGCCTGACCGAGTTCTGCGGCGGCGCCAAGATCTATCTCAAGCGCGAAGAGCTGAACCACACCGGCGCGCACAAGATCAACAACTGCATCGGCCAGATCCTGCTGGCGCGGCGCATGGGCAAAAAACGCATCATCGCCGAGACCGGCGCCGGCATGCACGGCGTGGCTACCGCTACCGTGGCCGCGCGTTTCGGCCTGCAATGCGTGATCTACATGGGCACCACCGACATCGAGCGCCAGCAGGCCAACGTGTTCCGCATGAAGCTGCTGGGCGCTGAAGTGATCCCGGTGGTCGCCGGCACCGGCACCCTCAAGGACGCGATGAACGAAGCCCTGCGTGACTGGGTGACCAATGTCGACGACACCTTCTACCTGATCGGCACCGTGGCCGGCCCGCACCCGTACCCGGCGATGGTGCGCGACTTCCAGGCCGTGATCGGCAAGGAAACCCGCACTCAGCTGCAAGCCCAGGAAGGCCGCCTGCCGGACAGCCTGGTGGCGTGCATCGGCGGCGGTTCCAACGCCATGGGCCTGTTCCACCCGTTCCTGGATGACACCAGCGTCGAGATCATCGGCGTTGAAGCCGCCGGCCACGGCATCGAAACCGGCAAGCACGCCGCCAGCCTCAACGGCGGCGTACCGGGCGTGCTGCACGGTAACCGCACCTTCCTGCTGCAGGATGACGACGGCCAGATCATCGACGCCCACTCGATTTCCGCCGGCCTCGACTACCCCGGCATCGGCCCGGAACACGCCTGGTTGCACGATATCGGCCGCGTCCAGTACACCTCGGTAACGGACCACGAAGCCCTGGATGCCTTCCACAAATGCTGCCGCCTGGAAGGGATCATTCCTGCCCTGGAAAGCGCCCACGCCCTGGCCGAAGTGTTCAAGCGCGCACCGACCCTGCCGAAGGATCACCTGATGGTGGTCAACCTGTCCGGCCGTGGCGACAAAGACATGCAGACCGTGATGCACCACATGGAACAGTCTCAGCAGGAGAAACACTAAATGAGCCGCCTGCAAACCCGCTTTGCGCAACTCAAAGAACAGAACCGCGCCGCCCTGGTGACCTTCGTCACTGCCGGCGACCCTGGCTATGAGACCTCCCTGGCGATCCTCAAAGGCTTGCCTGCTGCTGGCGCCGATGTGATCGAACTAGGCATGCCCTTCACCGACCCAATGGCCGACGGCCCGGCCATCCAACTGGCCAACATCCGTGCGCTGGAAGCCAAGCAGAACCTGCTGAAAACCCTGCAGATGGTGCGTGAGTTCCGCAAGGACAACAACGACACGCCGCTGGTGTTGATGGGCTACTTCAACCCGATCCACAAATACGGCGTGCCTAAGTTCATCGCTGACGCCAAAGAAGCCGGCGTCGACGGCCTGATCGTGGTCGACATGCCGCCCGAGCATAATGGCGAGCTGTGCGACCCGGCCCAGGCTGCAGGTATCGACTTTATCCGCCTGACCACACCAACCACCGATGACGTGCGCCTACCGACCGTGCTTAACGGCAGTTCCGGCTTTGTGTACTACGTATCCGTGGCCGGTGTGACCGGTGCCGGCGCCGCGACCCTGGAACACGTCGAAGAAGCCGTGACCCGCCTGCGCCGGCATACCGACCTGCCGATCAGCATCGGTTTTGGTATCCGTACGCCTGAACAAGCGGCAGCCATCGCGCGCCTGGCGGACGGTGTAGTGGTAGGTTCGGCGCTGATCGATCACATCGCCAATGCCAGCAATGACCAACAAGCCATCGACGGGGTATTGAACCTGTGCTCGGCGTTGTCGGAAGGCGTACGTAACGCACGCGTCAGTTAGGCCGCTTATATAAAAAGGGTTCAACAGCAACGTTGAGCCCTCTTTCCTTAAGTTTTTCCCATCGCGTCATCAACTAATGGACTGCATTTTCTGGCGTCTTGTCTTACGGCAAAACACGACGCAGGCTTCACCAATACTTTCATCCTTCACTGATAATCCTTCGGCGAATTTTGGTTCTATAAACGCCAGAAAGGATACTTTGATCATGCCGGTAAATTCTCTTCCCCCCACCCGTTCCCAGGCCGACGTTTCTCTAGCGTCAACCATGCCTACGCCAGTCCCCCCTGAAAAAAAATTCAGCTCACATGTTTACGATGAATTGAAAAATCTCGACAACCTGTCGACATACCTTAAAGAGTCCCCGCATAAAAACGGCTACTTACGCTTCTCCGAGGACGCAGGGTGGAAGTTCAGCCCCAATAAAAGCTGGCGCGACAGCCTTCATATGCGGGATGCCGGGTTTTCAAAGGCCCCTATCAACCCCGCCGATATGGGGCTCGTAAAACCGGGCGAAGAAATCGCGCTTTACAACCTTTTGCAACGGCTGAACACGAAAATAAACAGCTACCCCGTCACGCTGGGATCATTCGCTGCGAAGCTCGCAAAGCCTACTCCACTCCCTCGTACGATTTTCTCAAACGCTACACCGACTGAAACACCGACCCCCTCACCACGTCTGGATTTACAAAAGCATCAAAAGGTAATGAACAATTATTTAGATTCGCCAGCCTCATCCAGCGCCCCGGTCGAGGTGGGTAAGTTGTCCGTCAAGGAGCGTGCGAAAGAGTGGGAATGCCGTAATTAACCAGAGATTAATTAACCTGAAAAATAGGTCAACCTATGTTTAGCGCCATTAGACAGCACATTGCGCACAGTGTGCTGCACCCAAAAGACGATTCTGAAAAACTCCAAAATAAAAAAGAGCGACTCAAGGACCAAATTAAGCTGACAGAAAACAGCACTGAGCTTCGAACGAAAAAAATGGAGCATCTGGCTAGATATCCTGTTTTGGCATCGGAGCTCTCCAGTGCTGCTGCAAGTAGCGAGAGAAAGCTGGCACACTTCACCAAGTACACATCGCCTTGGAGCACCGAATCCAGGACGGAGGGCTATCCCAGGATAAAAGATGGCAAATTTACCCTCTCCGCGCACAAAGGTGTGCGAGTGTACTGGGCTGAAAAGTTTGACGGGTTGTTCAATACCCAGTTGACGTTAAAACACAAATCTTGCAACGGCGGTTTTAAAGAAGCACAGCATAAATTAATGCCGCTTGACGAAAACATTGCCGAACGGATGATTGACACGTCATCACGAATTACAGTTTTAGACTTGAAACTTGCCGTAGATGCCATTAAGCAATTAGAAGTACTCGATGTACGCCAAAAAGAGAAAGCTATTTATGAGGAAAAACAGGGCAGAAACCAGAAAAAGCTTGACAAGAACAGTGCAAAACAAGAGGCAGCCAGACATTTGAGGGAGGGCGCTCTAAAAATCTTTAACGACGGGCCGGCTATGGATTATGTAAACAAAAAAGCCACGCCCGAGCGTTCCAACAAACAGCCCACATTGCAAAACACTGAAGATCCGAGTATGGCAAAAATATGGGCTCATTCCCGCGAAGGCATCATTACTTATATGAATGCCGCACTGAATACTCAATCGGACAAGGCAAATATATATACGCATACGACTTCTTTGCCCGAGACAGAGATCACAAATCTTGTAAAGCTTGAGCACACTAAAAAACACTACAAGCCCGCCGGCTTTATCACCGCATCATTGAGTAACAACAGCGCGGTCGAAGGTAATCAACCCCTCAATACGGTATTTACTATCGTCGGAAAACCGTACGAGGTAAAGACGCATGATGGCGCCGATAATGTCTTCAAGAGAGGGACGCCCTTTATTGTCGAATCCGTCATTCGCGAAAACGGAACAACCCATGTAAAACTGCGTGAATCTGGCGTGCCACCACTCACAGAATTATAGTGAGTGATTATCCAAGCTCCACCGTATACCGGCAGTCAATATGTTCCATCCCGGCCGGAGTGTGGATCGCGTTGTAGTGAGCCCTCAATATTTCGATTTTTCCGCTAGGCTTGAGAGGGGGACATTCCGTCCCCCCAACACACTTCGTGCCTATTGTCGTCTAACCACCTCTGCAAGCCCCTGCAGTTCTTGCCCTCCGGTCGTTAAGTTAGTTGCATCAGAAGTCATCCTTGGCTCTTAGGAGTACATCATGGCATTTGATCTCATCACCCCGGCAGAGCGCCGTCACTCAACGTTGCAAAAAGGTTTCAACCTGCGCTGGCCGTTGGGCAATGTGCAAGGCGAGTCGTCGCCCAATGGCGCCGACTTCATCTACATCTGCCACAGCCCCCAAGACATCATCGATGCCGCCGCGCAGGCACTGGCCACCCCCAACGGCCGGATCACCGTGCGCAGCGGTGGCCACTGTTATGAGGGCTTTGTCGCCAACAAAATGCCCGATACCCAAGGCGAAGTGTTGTCGATTCTGGATGTCGGACAAATGAACCAAGTGGCCTATGACGCCAATGGGCAAATAGAACCCCAACGGGTGGCAGGCTTACCCTATCGCTACACTTTTCGCCTGGAAGCGGGCGGCCAGAATTGGGATGCCTATGTCGCGCTGTATAAACTGGCCGGCAAGACCCTGCCCGGCGGCTCGTGTTATTCGGTGGGCCTGGGCGGGCATATCTGTGGCGGAGGCTACGGGTTGCTGTCGCGCAAATACGGCCTGGTCTGCGACTGGTTGGACGGTGTCGATATGCTGGTGCCGAATGCGCAGGGCAACGGCCTGGAACCGGTGCATGTCTCGCGTGACAGCAGCGATCCCGATGAGCTCAACCTGTTCGCAGCTTGCTGCGGTGCGGGCGGAGGGCAGTTCGGTATCATCACCAGCTACTACTTCAAATCATTGCCGGATGCGCCGAAGGAAGTGCTCTGGCTGGTGCTGGAATGGGATTGGGCGCTGCTGACCGATAAATCCAGGCTCGATAACTTGCTGACAGCCTACCAGGCCTGGTTTGTCCGCAATCAAAGCAACCCTGACACGTGGGGCCTGGCAACCAAGCTGGAGATGCGTCACCAGCACACTGGCAATGTAACGCTGGGTATTCACTATGTGGATAAGGATGGCGAACTGAACGACCGGGCGCCCTTCGACGACTTCGTTACCCAGATGCTGGACGCCATTGGCCTGCCCGCTACCGAATGCATAGTGCCGTTTTACGTGGCGCATATGCCCCGAGGCAGCACCAGCGGGCGCACCATCAACACGTTAAACGCCGCATTAGCCGCCACTCGGCGCCTGGATTGGCTGGTGTGCCAGCAAACCTTGAACGGTTCGGGGGATAACCAGCGGGGGCGCTATAAGTCGGCCTATCAGAAGGGTGTTTTCACCCCTCAGGTACTACAGGCGATCTGGGATACGTTGACCTTGGAGGATCCTGATAAACACCTGACCCAGAGCCTGATACAGATCCAATCGTTTGGCGGTCGCATTAATGAGCCGACACCGGCAGTACGCCGTGAGTCATCGGCTGCACAGCGTTCCTCTTACTTGAAATGGCAACCGCAATGTTACTGGCGCGATACCAGCGAGGTTTCGGACCAGGCCCATGCGCGCTGGATCCAGGGACTATTTGCCAAGGCCTTCGCCAATGATCAGGGCGTACCGATCAACGCCGAGTTCGAAGGTTGCTATATCAACTACCCCGACCTCGACATGACGTACGTTGATGGCGATCCAACCCATGCCAAAAACCCCTACTGGTACAGGATCTTCTTCCCCGACCTCATCATCGAGAGCCGTCTACGGCGCACCAAGCGGCGCTGGGACCCGCTGAACGTGTTTCGCAACGAGATGTCCGTGCCGTAATTGCCGTAAATAAAGGGCGACCATCAGGTCGCCCGATTTTACAGCTCGATGCGTTCGACCTTGCCTACGAGCAATATGTAGGAAAGCGCCCCAAGCAACGCCAGCACTGCGATATAGGTAATCGCCGGCGCAAACGAATCACCGCTGGCGAGGAAACCAATCACAATCGGCGTGGCAATCGCCGCCAGGTTGCCGATGAAGTTAAACACCCCGCCAGTCAAACCCAGCAAACGCGCGGGCGCCAGGGTCGACACCAGCGACCAGGTAATCGACGCCAGGCCGTTACCAAAGAATGCCACCGCCAGGAACGCAATCACCCACGCGGTCGAGTCCACATAGTTGGCGCCGATGATCGCCGTGGAGATCAGCAGCCCGCCAATGATCGGCAACTTGCGCGCAAAACCTACCGACGCGCCACGGCGAATCAGCCAATCGGAAAAAATTCCGGAACACAGCACGCCGACAAACGCCGCAAGGAACGGCAACGAGGCCAGCAAGCCGGACTTGATGAAGTCCATGCCGCGATATTTCACCAGGTAGGTCGGGAACCAGGTCAGGAAGAACCACAGGGTGGAGTTCAGGCAGAACTGCCCCAGGTAGATGCCCCAGAGTTTGCGCTTGCTCAGCACAATGCCCAGGTCGACCCAACTGAACGGCGCCTTGACCGTTTTCGCCTGCATATCCACCAGTCCGCCGCCTTCACGGATCAGCTCGATTTCGGCCGCGTTGGCGCCTTTGAAATCCTTCGGCTCGCGGTACACCGCGTACCAGATCGCCGCCCACAGGATGCCGACGCCACCGGTGACGACAAACACCATATGCCAGCCGTAATGGTGTTGCAGCCACGCCAGCACCGGCGTCAGGAACGCCAGCCCGACAAACTGCCCGGAGGTGTAGACGCCAATCGCAGTGGCGCGCTCGCGCTCAGGGAACCACGTGGTGACTACGCGGCTGTTGATCGGATAGGCCGGAGCTTCCAGGGCACCAACGGCCATGCGCAGCACGAACAACGCGATAAAGCTGGCGGCGAAACCGAGCATCACGGTGGCGATGGACCACAGCAGCAAGGCAACGGTGTAGAGGATGCGCGGTGGCACCCGATCCACCAGCCAGCCGCCGGGGATCTGCATGGCGGCATAGGTCCAGCCGAACGCCGAGAAAATCAGCCCGACATGTACCGGGTCGATGCCCAGCTCGCTGGTCAGCGCCGGGGCGGCAATCGACAGGTTGCTGCGGTCGAGGTAGTTGATCACCACGGTGATAAACAGCAGCACCATGATGAAGAAGCGCTTTCGGGTAGGCGTGACTAAAGATGCCTGTCCGGTGAGGGATTCAGGGTGCATGGGGGTTGCCTCTTCTTATGTTTATTGAGGTGGGCCTTCTGAAGAAACCTGATCAAAATGTGGGAGGGGGCTTACCCCCTCCCACATTTTTGACCGTGTTCTTTCAGGCAGAAATCACCACTCGGCAAAGCTGCCGTCGGCATGGCGCCAGATCGGGTTGCGCCAGCGGTGGCCGATAGCTGCGCGTTCGATCACGTATTCCTCGTTGATCTCAATGCCCAGGCCCGGCCCGTTGGGGATCTTCACAAAGCCTTGGTCATAGTCGAACACGCCCGGGTCGCGCACATAGTCGAGCAGGTCGTTGCTCTCGTTGTAGTGAATGCCCAGGCTTTGCTCCTGGATAAACGCGTTGTAGCAAACCGCATCCAGTTGCAGGCACGCCGCCAACGCAATCGGGCCCAGCGGGCAGTGCAGGGCCAGGGCCACGTCGTAGGCTTCGGCCATGTTGGCGATCTTGCGGGTTTCGGTGATACCGCCCGCGTGGGAAGCGTCCGGCTGGATGATGTCGACGTAGCCTTCGCTGAGCACGCGCTTGAAGTCCCAGCGCGAGAACAGGCGCTCGCCCAGGGCAATCGGGGTGCTGGTCAGCGGCGCCAGTTCCTTGAGGGCTTCGTAGTTTTCGCTGAGCACCGGCTCTTCGATAAACATCAGTTTGTACGGGTCCAGCTCTTTCATCAGGACCTTGGCCATGGGCTTGTGCACACGGCCATGGAAGTCGACACCGATGCCGACGTTAGGGCCGACCGCATCACGCACGGCCGCTACGTTGGCCAGGGCCAGGTCGACTTTTTCGAAACTGTCGACGAACTGCAACTCTTCGGTGCCGTTCATTTTCACCGCAGTGAAACCACGGGCCACGGCCTCTTTGGCGGCGCGGGCGGTGTCGGCCGGGCGGTCGCCACCGATCCACGAGTACACACGGATCTTGTCACGTACCTGGCCACCCAACAGGTCGCTGACCGATACGCCAAGGGCCTTGCCCTTGATGTCCCACAGCGCCTGGTCGATGCCGGCGAGGGCGCTCATGTGCACGGCGCCGCCACGGTAGAAGCCGCCGCGGTAGAGCACGGTCCAGATGTCTTCGATATTGCGTGGGTCTTTGCCGATCAGGTAGTCGGACAGTTCCTCGACCGCAGCGGCCACGGTGTGAGCGCGGCCTTCGACCACGGGCTCACCCCAACCGGTCACGCCCTGGTCGGTTTCGACCTTGAGGAAGCACCAGCGCGGCGGGACGATAAAGGTCGTCAGTTTGGTGATTTTCATCTGTTATCTCTCTTATAGATGCAGCGCCTGTGGGCGCGGAACTTGATCTCAGCTCAGGGCTTTCCAGGCGGCGACATAAGCCTGGGCGCGGCTCGCTACCTGATCCACTGTCATACCCGGTTTGAACAACCCGGAACCCAGCCCGAACCCCTTGGCGCCGGCGTCGATAAACACCTGCATGTTGTCCGGGGTAATGCCGCCCACCGGCAGCAGCAACGTGCCTGCCGGCAATACCGCCAGCCATGCCTTGATCACAGAAGGGCCCATTTGCTCGGCCGGGAACAGCTTCAACACGTCGGCACCTTCGTCCAGCGCGGCGAACGCTTCGGTGGGCGTGGCCACACCCGGCGACAGGTACAGGCCAGCGGCTTTCGCGGCGCGCAAGACCTTGGCATCGCTGTGGGGCATGACGACCACTTGGCCACCGGCGGCTTTCACTTGTTCGACCTGCGCAGGCGTCAATACCGTACCGGCGCCGATCAGGCAATCGGCGGGCAGGCTGTCGCGCAGGATGCGGATGCTGGTGTAAGGGTCCGGTGAATTGAGCGGGACTTCGATCACGCGAAACCCGGCGTCGTACAGCACCTGGCCGACCGCCTGGGCTTCGTCCGGACGTATGCCGCGAAGAATGGCGATCAAACCGTTTTGTGCGAGTGCTTGCTTGAGCATGTCAGGCCTCCGTTGCAGGTTGAGTGAGCCCGGCGGCCACTGCCAGTTGCCACAGGCCGCGCTCGGTCGCTTCTTGCGCCAGGCTGACGTGGGCGAAACCGCAGAGGGCGAGGGCGCGTTGGTAGCGCGCGCAAAGCGGGCCGGCGCCCACCAGGATGATGGGGATGTGCCGTGCACTGGCTGGCAAGCCAGCCAGTTCATGGCCGATCAACAGGCCGGACAAGTAATCAGGCTGCTGCTCAGGGGTGAGTTCGGCCGTCAGGCCCAGGGTGCGCGCACTGAACAAGGTCGAGAGCACGCCGCGCTGGCCATCTTTTGACAGCGCCACTTGAACGCCGCGGTCAAAGGCCTCGGCCTGGAACAGCTCGGATACCTTTTGCGTACGCCCCAGAAGGCTGTGCTTGCTCAGCACCGCGAACAGTTCACCGGTCATGAAGGTATCGAAGTGGGTGATGCAACCTTCCACCACCTCGACCCATTTGGAATGGCTGCCGGGCAGGCCGATCAGCAATTCGCCGCTGGCCGACAGGCTTTGCAGCACACCCAGCACCTGGGTTTCTTCACCGCGCATCACGTTGGGCAAGCCGACCTGCTCGATGACGCCGGGCACGATATGCACATCGACACCGCGCAGGCTGCGCACCGTGTGCAACGCCTTGCCCAGGCTCGCGACATCGACCGGCGTACTGCGATACGCCGCTTCGCTCCAGCCCTGGGCGCTGCCGACCATGCCACAGGCGATCACCGGAAGACCGGGTTGGGCGTCGAGCCAATCGCCGCACGCCGCATCGAACGCCAGCTCGAAGCCATCGCTGCAGCGCACACCGGCGATGTCCCGGGGCTCAGAGGGCAAGTGCATGATGCCCGACGCCAGCGAACGCTGTTCCAGCACTGCGCCTGCGGGGCCGAGTTTGTAAGCACGAAGGGAGCTGGTTCCCCAATCGAGCGCGATCAATTGCGCCTGCATCGCTTCACCTGAAATGAGTGGGTGCTGAAAAAAGCAGATGGGCGAATATAAACCTATGGTCGGATATATCTCAATATATAAATAACAGTCCCATATATTGGGAGAGAAATGCGCAAATCCCTACAAAGTTTCAGGACCGTGGAGGATTGCGGATTAGACAGGGTGGTTAAAAAGCAGACAGGTCCAGTTCGCGCATCGCACCCATCCAGATCGCATAGTCGGTGTGATCTTTCAGGTCGTCACCGGTTTCGGGGTGCAGGAACACCACCAGCCCATTGCGATGCAAGGCCAGCCACGGCAGCACCACCCCGATGTATTCGGGGTCGAATGCCAGCTGGCAGCTCCAGTCCGGGTGCGGGCCTACAGGACGTTCATGCACGCGGCCCATGCGCAACGGAAACAGTTTCGCGCCGTCTTCGCACAAGGCACGCGCCTGCTCGAGGGTGCTGGCGTCGAAGTAAATATGGGCGTGGTAACCCTTGATACGCTGCATGACGGACTCCGGATCCAATGTGCGGCAAATCCTAGACCGCAATTGACGGCAGGGCCAGTCCGGTCAGGGATTGCGCGCTGCTGGCCTGCTCGGTCACCAGCCAATCGACAAAACGCTCGACCAGCTGGCCCCGGCGTTTGCGCTGGGGCTGCACCACGTAATAGCCGAAGCGCGAGATCACGGTGTCGCTGATCGGCCGGCACAACCAGTTCTGTTGCAGCAGGTTATCCACCAGATGGCGCCAGCCGATCGCCACACCTTGGCCAGCAATCGCGGCCTGGATCAGCAGGGTGTAGTTGTCGAAGCGCAGTTGGCCGGGGGTGGGCGCGGCAGCGATACCCAGCTCGCGAAACACGCCGCTCCAGTCGAACCACTGGCTGTTGTGTTCCTGGCGCAGGTGCAGCAACGGGCAGTCGTGCAAGGTTTGCACAGTCAATGGCTTGGCCTGGTCCTTGAGCCACTGCGGGCTGCACACCGGGAACACTTCCTCGTTGAACAGCCACAGGCTGTCGCCCTGCTTGAAACGGCCATCGCCAAACAGCACCGCCACGTCGATGTCGCTGCGCAGTGTCGCGTGGTTGCGCTCGCTGGTCACCAGGCTCACGTCCACCTGGGGGTTGGCGGCGTGGAAGCGATGCAAGCGCGGCATCAGCCAGTAGGCGGCGAACGCGAAGTCGGTGGCCACTTGCAGCACTTCATGCTGGTCCTGCTGGGTGATCACGCTCAAGCCGTGGTTAATGGCTTGCAAACCGCCCTGCACATGCTCGAACAGCAAGGCCCCGGCGTCGGTCAGCTCGATCCCGCGATAGATGCGATCAAACAGGCGGATCGCCAACTGTTCTTCCAGACGCTTGATCTGCTGGCTGATCGCCGGCTGAGTGGTGCCCAGCTCCATCGCAGCGGCGGTAAAGCTGCGGTGACGGGCGGCGGCTTCAAACGCACGCAGCAAATCGAGGGATACATCGCCAAGGGCTTCATACATAAGCTGTGCTTATCCTAGACATTGCCGGTGATGGGCTTTACCCCATTTTCCATGGGCTGCATGCTCATTCGCATAAACACCGCCTATGGAATGCCGAAGACCCATGAAGCGCAAGAACATTCTTTTCATCATGGCCGATCAAATGGCCGCGCCGATGCTGCCGTTCTACGGACCTTCCCCGATCAAGCTGCCGAATTTGAGCCGCCTCGCCGAACAGGGCGTGGTGTTCGACGCCGCCTATTGCAACAGCCCGCTGTGTGCACCCTCACGCTTCACCCTGGTCAGCGGCCAACTGCCGAGCAAGATCGGCGCCTACGACAACGCGGCAGATTTCCCCGCCGATGTGCCGACCTATGCCCACTACCTGCGGCGCCTCGGTTATCGCACCGCGCTGTCGGGCAAGATGCACTTCTGCGGCCCCGACCAACTGCACGGCTATGAAGAACGCCTGACCAGCGACATCTACCCCGCCGACTACGGCTGGGCAGTCAACTGGGATGAGCCGGACGTACGCCCCACCTGGTACCACAACATGTCCTCGGTGCTGCAAGCCGGCCCGTGCGTGCGCACCAACCAGCTGGATTTCGACGAAGAGGTGGTGTTCAAGGCCCAGCAGTATCTGTTCGACCACATCCGCGAAGACGGCGACCAGCCGTTCTGCCTGACCGTGTCGATGACCCATCCCCACGACCCTTACACCATTCCCAAGCCGTTCTGGGACCTGTACGACGACAACGACATCCCTTTGCCTGCAACGCCGAACCAGGAAGACCTCGACCCGCATTCCCAGCGCCTGCTCAAGGTCTATGACCTGTGGGACAAACCGCTGCCGGTGGATAAGATTCGCGACGCCCGCCGCGCCTACTTCGGCGCGTGCAGCTACATCGACAGCAATGTCGGCAAGCTGCTGCAAACCCTGGAAGACACCGGCCTGGCCGACGACACCATCATCGTTTTCTCCGGCGACCACGGCGACATGCTCGGTGAACGCGGCCTCTGGTACAAAATGCACTGGTTTGAAATGGCCGCCCGCGTGCCGCTGCTGGTCATCGCACCGGGACAATTTGCGCCGGCCCGCGTGACCAAGGCCGTGTCCACCGCCGACCTGCTGCCGACCCTGGTGGAACTGGCCGGCGGCGAGCTGGACCCGCGCCTGCCACTGGACGGTCGCTCGCTGGTCCCGCACTTGCGGGGGCAGGGCGGGCACGACGAAGTCTTTGGTGAATACATGGCCGAAGGCACCATCAGCCCATTGATGATGATTCGCCGTGGCGCCTGCAAATTCATCTACAGCGAAGACGACCCTTGTCTACTGTTCGATGTGCACAACGACCCGCACGAGCGGGAAGACCTCAGCCAGTCACCGGAACACCGGCCACTGTTCGAGGCGTTTTTGAATGAAGCGCGGGCCAAATGGGACATCCCGGCGATCCACCAGCAGGTGCTCGCCAGCCAACGCCGTCGTCGCCTGGTGTTCGAGGCGCTGACCGAAGGCAAGCTGAAGAGCTGGGATCACCAGCCACTGGTAGACGCCAGTCAGCAATACATGCGCAACCATATCGACCTCGACGACCTGGAGCGCAAGGCACGTTATCCACAACCCTGCCAAAACCAATAACACTGAGGGAAGGCCATGCAAAAGTTAACTGCGGTAGTGGGCTTGTTAGTGCTGGGTAGCGCCAATGCGTATGCGGACACCCGCTGTGACACGGTGAAAATGGCTGACCCAGGCTGGAGCGATATCGCCGCCACCAATGCCATCACCGGTTTTCTGCTGAACGGCATGGGCTACAAGGCCAAGGTCGACACCCTGGCGGTGCCGATCACTTTTGGCGGGCTCAAGGACGGCCAGGTGGATGTGTTCCTGGGTAACTGGATGCCGGCGCAGCAGGGCTTCTACGACAAGTTCGTCGCCAATGGCGATGTGGTGCAACTGGCGAAGAACCTCGACGGCACCGAGTTCACCCTCGCCGTGCCGGATTATGTCTGGGATGCGGGGGTGCATGACTTTGCCGACTTGAACAAATTCGCCGATAAGTTCGACAAGAAAATCTACGGCATCGGCTCCGGCGCGCCGGCGAATATCTCGCTGCAGGAGATCATCAAGAAGAATGACTTCGACCTTGGCCAGTGGAAGCTGATCGAGTCCAGCGAACAGGCGATGCTGGCGGAAGTGTCACGGGCGGTGAAGAAGCAGAAATTCGTCACCTTCCTCGGCTGGACACCGCACCCAATGAACGTGCAGTTGAAAATGCACTACCTCAAAGGCGGCGAGAAATACTTTGGTGACACCGGCAGCGTGTATACCTTGACCCGCAAGGGTTATGCGCAGGCTTGCCCTAACGTAGGAAAACTGCTGACCAACCTGAGTTTTACCCAGGAGATGGAGAACAGCATCATGGCTGAGGTGGTCAACAAAAAAGTCAGCAATGCCGAGGCGGCGAAGGCGTGGATCAAGGCGAACCCGGCGGTGCTGGATAAATGGTTGGACGGTGTGAAAACCGTGGATGGCAAGGACGCGTTGCCGGCAGTAAAAGCCAAACTCTAGGGCCTTGCGCTATTCCAATATGGGAGGGGGCTTGCTCCCGATAGCGGAGTGCCAGTCAGAGAGATTTAGACGGGTCCACCTATATCGGGAGCAAGCCCCCTCCCACAAGGACCAGTGTGTACTGATACCCTGAGTCAAACCTTTTCAGCCGAGTTATAAATGCCCCGGCCCAACCGCCATACACTCTTCCCCTTCCTCAGTTGGCTCCCGCGCCAAACGCGCGCCAGCGTCGGCCGGGACGCGCTGGTCGGCCTCAGCGGCGCCGTGCTTGCTTTGCCGCAGTCGATTGCCTACGCGCTGATCGCCGGTCTCCCACCGGAATACGGTCTGTACGCCGCGATCCTCCCGGTGCTGATCGCGTGCCTGTGGGGTTCATCCTGGCACCTGATCTGTGGCCCTACGGCGGCGATTTCCATCGTGCTGTACGCCAGCATCAGTCCGTTGGCCGTGCCCGGGTCTCAGGACTACATCACCCTGATCCTATTGCTGACATTCCTGGCCGGGGTGTTCCAGTGGCTACTGGGCATGCTGCGCTTTGGCGCGCTGGTGAACTTCGTCTCACATTCGGTGGTGCTGGGTTTCACCCTGGGCGCCGCCGTGGTGATTGCCCTGGGGCAGTTGCCTAATCTGCTGGGCCTGGATTTACCGAGCCAGGCCACAGCGATCAATAGTCTGCTGGCGCTGATCCACCATAGTGGTGAGTGGGACCACGCCTCCCTCACCCTCGGGCTCGGTACTTTGCTGGTGGGCGCGTTGCTCAAATACCTTGTGCCTCGCTGGCCAACGCTACTGATCGCGCTCGCCTTGGGTAGCCTGGCGGCGTGGCTGTGGCCGGTGATGTTCGGGCATGTAGCCCTGGTCAGTTCGTTTATCGGCAAACTGCCGCCGTTCAGCCCGTTGCCGCTGGATCCGGACATGATCCTGCGCCTGCTGCCCAGCGCTGTTGCGGTGGGCATGCTGGGGCTGGTAACCAGCCTGTCGATTGCCCGCTCGCTATCAGCCCGCTCGCAACAATTGCTCGACGCCAACCAGGAAGTTCGTGCACAGGGTTTATCCAATATCGTTGGCGGATTTTTCTCCGGGTACTTGTCAGCTGGTTCGTTTACTCGCTCCGGCCTCAGCTATGAAGCGGGCGCCTGCTCACCGTTGGCAGGAGTGTTTTCCGCAGTATGGGTGGCCTTGTTTGCGCTGTTTGGCGCCGCACTGATCGCGCACATTCCGATCCCGAGCATGGCCGCCAGCATCTTGCTGATTTCCTGGGGCCTGGTGGATCGCCGGGGTATTCGTGCGTTGTTCCGCGTGAGCCGCGCAGAGTTCGTAGTGATGAGCCTGACCTGCATCGCCACCTTGCTGCTGGAGTTGCAAACGGCGATTTATGCGGGCGTGTTGGCGTCGTTGTTTTTCTACCTCAAGCGCACGTCGCAGCCACGGGTACAGCAATGGCGTGATGGGGAAGAGGATGTGCTGCGCGTCGGTGGGTCGATCTTCTTTGGCGCCAGCCACTACCTGCAAGTGCGCCTGCAAAGCTTGCAAGGTGAGCGGGTGGTGATCGAGGCGCAGCAGATCAATTTTATCGACTATTCCGGGGTGGAGATGCTGCACCAGGAGGCGCGTCGCTTAAGGGGGCTGGGCCGTAGCCTGACACTGCGCCGCGCCAGGCCGCAGGTGGTGGAAGAGTTGAAAAAACTGGAAGGGGCCGACAAATGCCCCATTCATTTCGAAGACTGAATACGGTCAAAATGTGGCAGGGGGCTTGCCCCCGATAATGGTGTGTCAGCCAGCATATTTATAGCTGCCAGGCCGCCATCGGGGGCAAGCCCCCTCCCACATTTTGTTTAGTGTCAGGCCAACTGACGGCGCAGTTCAGCCAACACCGGCGCCGAATCCGGGCGCACGCCGCGCCACAGGAAGAACGCCTCTGCCGCCTGCTCCACCAGCATGCCCAGGCCGTCCATCGTCACGGCAGCGCCTTGTTCAGCGGCCCAACGGCAGAACGCAGTCGGTTCCTTGGCGTACATCATGTCGTAGCAAAACGTCTTGCCCGGCTCGATCAGGCTGCCGGCAATCGGCGGTAAATCGCCTGACAGGCTGGCGGACGTGGCATTGATGATCACGTCCACCGGCTCACGCAGCCAGTCGAAACCACTGGCAGACACGGGGCCCAGGTCGTCGAACAGCTCGGCGAGCAATTCGGCTTTTTCCACGGTGCGGTTGGCGATGATCAACGAGGCGGGTCGTTCAGCCAGCAACGGCTCCAACGCGCCCCTTACCGCGCCACCCGCGCCCAGCAACAGGATGCGCTTGCCTTGCAGATTCAAGCCGGCGTTTACCGTCAGGTCGCGTACCAGGCCGGCACCATCGGTGTTATCGCCGAGCAGTGTGCCGTCAGCCAGTTTGCTTAAGGTGTTCACCGCCCCAGCACGCTGGGCGCGTTCGGTGAGGCTGTTGGCCAGGCGGTAAGCGTCTTCCTTGAACGGCACGGTGACGTTGGCACCTCGGCCCTGTTGGAAAAACTCACGGGCACAGCCGGTGAAATCCTCCAGAGGCGCGAGCAAGGTGCTGTAGTCCAGTTGCTCGCCGGTCTGCTCGGCGAACATACGGTGAATCAGCGGCGACTTGCTGTGGCCGATGGGGTTGCCGAACACCACATAACGATCCATCAGACAGCCGCCTTGGGCGCGGCGACGCCAAGCCAGTCGCGGTCTTGCAGGAAGTAGTCGGTGAGGCGCGCTTCTTCGCTGCCGGCCTCGGCTTTCCAGTCGTAGCTCCAGCGCACTTGGGGCGGCAGCGACATCAGGATCGACTCCGTGCGCCCGCCCGATTGCAGGCCGAACAGGGTGCCACGGTCGTAGACCAGGTTGAATTCAACGTAGCGGCCGCGACGGAATTCCTGGAACTGGCGTTGTTGTTCGGTGTAAGCACTGGCTTTGCGGCGCTGCACAATCGGCAGGTAGGCGTCGATGTAGGCATCGCCGATGGCGCGGATAAACGCGAAGCAGGTGTCGAAGTCCCACTCGTTCAAATCATCGAAGAACAGGCCGCCGATACCTCGGGGCTCGTTGCGATGCTTGATGTGGAAGTAGGTGTCGCACCAGGCCTTGTAGCGCGAGTACACGTCCGGGCCGAAGGGCGCGCAGGCCTGCTCGGCCACGCGGTGCCAGTGGATGCAGTCTTCTGCGTTGCCGTAGTAGGGCGTGAGGTCGAAGCCACCACCGAACCACCACACCGGCTCTTCGCCTTCTTTTTCGGCGATGAAAAAACGTACGTTGGCGTGGGACGTCGGCACATGTGGGTTGTGCGGATGAATCACCAGCGACACGCCCAGGGCTTCAAACCCACGACCGGCCAGCTCGGGGCGATGCGCACTGGCTGACGGTGGGAGGCCGCTGCCGAACACGTGGGAAAAGTTAACGCCGCCCTTTTCGATGACCGAGCCGTTTTCGATCACACGGGTACGACCGCCACCGCCGGCAGGCCGGGTCCAGGCGTCTTCGATAAAGCGAGTGTCCGTCTCGAAGGTTTCCAGGGCGCTGCAAATGCGGTCTTGCAGGTCGAGCAGGTAGGCTTTGACAGCCTCGGTGCGAGTAGTCATGACATCACCTTGAATCGGGCAAAGCTACGCGAGGCCACAGGGCGTCGGCGGCAAATGGGCGCACAGGATACCACTGCACTCCATGTCGCCACAGTTGACGAAGATCACGCTTAGGAGTCCGATAGGGAGCTACGCGAGATCGACCCAAGGAGATGTGCAGATGGCCAAACGTATCCAGTTCAGCGCCCATGGCGGCCCCGACGTACTTGAATATGTGGACTACACACCGGCGGAGCCGGGCCCGCAGCAGGTTCGAGTGCGTAACGAGGCGATTGGCCTGAACTTCATCGATACCTATTTCCGCAGCGGCCTTTACGCGCCGCCTGCCCTGCCATCGGGGCTGGGCGCAGAAGGCGCCGGTGTGGTTGATGCGGTGGGCAGCGAAGTCACGCAATTTAAAGTTGGCGACCGCGTGGCCTACGGCAGTGGCCCACTGGGTGCATACAGCGAACTGCATGTACTGCCCGCCGCCAACCTGGTGCACCTGCCGGACGACATCAGCTTCGAACAAGCCGCCGGCGCCATGCTCAAGGGCCTGACCGTGCAATACCTGCTGCGCCAGACCTATGAGTTGAAAGGTGGCGAGACCATCCTGTTTCACGCCGCCGCCGGCGGCGTGGGCTCCCTGGCCTGCCAATGGGCCAAGGCATTGGGTGTGAAGCTGATCGGTACCGTCAGCTCGCCAGAAAAAGCCGCCCTGGCCAAATCCCTCGGCGCGTGGGAAACCATCGACTACAGCAAGGAAAACGTCGCACAACGCGTGCTGGAATTGACCGACGGCAAAAAGGTGTCCGTGGTGTACGACGGCGTCGGCAAGGACACGTGGCTGACCTCATTGGACAGCGTGGCGCCACGTGGTCTGGTGGTGAGCTTTGGCAATGCTTCGGGCGCGGTGGATGGGGTGAACCTGGGGATACTCGCGGCCAAAGGCTCGCTGTACGTGACACGGCCGACCCTGGCGACCTACGCCAACAATCCGGCGAACTTGCAGGTAATGGCGGATGACCTGTTTTCGATGATCAAGAGCGGCAAAGTGCGCATTGATATCAACCAGCGGTATTCGCTGGCGGACGCGGCGAAGGCACAGACGGAGTTGTCGGGGCGGCGTACCACCGGGTCGACAATTCTGTTGCCTTGAGGGCCTCTTCGGGGGCAAGCCCCTCTTACATTTGACCCTGTTTCATGACGGACACGGTTCAAATGTAGGAGGGGACTTGCCCGCGATGGGTGCGACACGGTCTCAGGAAGGCCGCACCACCTCACCCGTTGCCAAATCGCGAATCAGGCTGGGGTTCTTGCGTCCACCCAGGGCACCACCCAAAACCAAATCCACCTGCCCGCGGAAATACTGCTCCACACGAATCCGCGTGCGTGCCGCCGGGCGGCCCTGAGGGTTGGCTGAGGTAGAAATCAACGGTCCCACCAGCGCGCACAAATCCCGCACCAGTGGATGATCGCTCACCCGCAGCGCCACCGTGTCGTGCACACCGGTGACCCATTCCGGCAACAAATCCTGATGCGGCACCAGCCACGTATTCGGCCCAGGCCAGGTGCTGGCCATGCGTTCGATCCAGGTATCCGGGAAGTCTTCAAACAGAAAGTCGAACTGGCGAATATTGTCTGCCACCAGGATCAGGCCCTTGTCCACCGAACGGTTCTTGATCGCCAGCAGCCGATCCACCGCCTCTTCGTTCCAAGGATCACAGCCCAGGCCCCAGACCGCTTCGGTTGGATAGGCAATCACCGCGCCTGCGCGAATTTCTCGTGCGGCTTCCAGCACACGCCACCTATTGACCATTGTTTACTCTCCGGACTAAAGCTCTGGGCAGTTTACCGATCTTCTTTACAAAACCTAGTTCCAAAAAACTGGCAGCTACAAAAGCTGGCCGCGCGCAAGCCAGCGCCCGCTTTCGCAGATCACCTGGCCTTCAAGCTCCAACTCCGTGAGGGTCGCCAGCACCTGGGCCAACGACCGCCCGCTGGCAAGCGCCAAGGCTTCGCTGGTATGGGGGGCCGCGTGCAACAGCGCCACCAACGGATGTATGACGGGCGTCGGCACCGGGCGCGACAACGCCTGCCAGCCACGCAAACCTTCGAGGATGTGTTCAATGGTCTCCACCAGCATCGCGCCATCACGGATCAACTGGTGACAACCCTTGGCCCCAGGATGATGGATGGAGCCCGGGATTGCATACACCTCGCGCCCTTGCTCGGCCGCGAGCTTGGCGGTGATCAGCGAGCCGCTGGCCATGCTGGCTTCCACCACCAGCACGCCCAGGGACAGGCCGCTGATAATGCGGTTGCGCCGCGGGAAGTTACCGGCCTGCGGCGCGGCGTCCAGCGGGAACTCGGAAACCACGGCGCTGCCTTGGGCAATCATCGCCGCTGCGAGCCGCCGATGACGCTGTGGATAAAGATTTTCCAGGCCCGTGCCAAGCACGCCGATTGTATGCCCCCCAACATCCAACGCTGCTTGATGGGCCGCACCGTCAATACCCAGCGCAAGGCCACTGGTGATGACAAAACCGGCGCTCGCCAGGCTGCGGGAAAATGCAGCCGCAGTGTCCATGCCCGGGCGGGACGCACGGCGGCTGCCGACCATCGCCAGTTGCGGTTTTTCCAGGATCCCGGGGTCACCGGCGACGAATAAAAGCGGCGGGGCGTCATCTATCTGGGCGAGCAGTGCCGGGTACTCAGGTTGGTCCCACATCAGCAAATGCTGGGCCGGACGTTCCAACCAAGCCAATGCCTCACTGGCACCGTCGCGGATTTCATGGCTACGGCGGGCATCGGCGCTGATCGGTGACAATCCCAAGGAGCGCCACGCGCCGGCAGGGGCACTGATGGCCTTTGAAGCACTGCCGAACGCTTCGATCAACAAGCGAAAACGCTTCGGGCCTACTTCCGGCAGCCTGTGCAAGCGTAGGCGGGCTTCCAGTTCTGAAGGGGAAATTTCATTGCTGTTTATCGGAAACATCTGATCATCCTTGACCGGAACAAGCTGTGGATAACTCTGTTGGTAACTTATTTAGCAGGCTATTTATTGCGATTGAGGGACAGTCTCGAAACGGTCCTTTACCGCCAGTGGGCGCGAGGCAGTCAGGACCAGACCGTAGCTGAGTTTTTCGTAGGTGCGAAACACCAGCAGGGTGCCGGCACGCTCATCGGGAAGCTTCACCTGGTTGCCGGCGAGGGTATCGCGCACGGTGGCGCCGGTTTTGATAACGGTCAGCAACTGGCCTTCGACCAGGCCATCGCGACGACCTTTATTCAGGGTCACGGCGTCCAGTACGCCGATCTGGGTAACACCCCTGGGGACGTCAATGATATGTCCTTGTATAAAAGGCGCGGGCTTCGCCCGTTCCAGGTGATCCAGTGCAACGGGCGGTTGATCACGGAGCAAACGGTCGCCGGGACGTACCTCCTGGGTAACGCGCTGCAGGGCCAGGGTGCTGAGGTCGCCTGCTGTCACAAACCGTGCGGTGCCGATGTCGTCGGCGTTAATCCCCAACAGCTCCTGGGTTTGCGGGTCGGTGTAGACCTTGCCTCGGCGAAAGATCCCATAGCTTGGCTGGGCCGGGTCCAACACGCCCCTGGCGTATGCGCGCTCACCTTGGGCACCCAACACCCGCCCTGCCTCTGCGGCGACAATGTACGGCGCGTTGTCCAGGTCCAGGGGCGAATCGAGAATGCGGTTATGCAGTAAAAAGCGCTGGATGGCCTGTTGCGTCGGTTGATCCAGGTGCCGGCCGGGCTGGGGAAGCAGGGCCATGGCAAACGGGGCCCATAGCAGCAAGACGAGTAGCGATTTCCTCATGGGGTGAATCTCCTTTATTATGTGCGTTCGCGTGAAATGCCAGAGCCTTCGCGGCTTTCGGGCGTTTCACACCGGCCGTATGGGTCCATTCCCACCGCCGATTTGCCTCTACCTCACATGTGCAGCAATTACGCTTATGGCTATTTTGAACATCCTCGAATTCCCCGACTCGCGCCTGCGCACGATCGCCAAACCGGTGGCCGTAGTGGACGACAAGGTTCGTCAGTTGGTCGATGACATGTTTGAAACAATGTATGAAGCCCCGGGTATTGGCCTCGCCGCCACCCAGGTCAACGTGCATCAGCGCGTCGTGGTCATGGACCTGTCGGAAGACCGCAGCGAACCACGGGTGTACATCAACCCCGAGTTCGAACCGCTGACCGACGAGATGGGCGAATACCAGGAAGGTTGCCTGTCGGTGCCGGAGTTCTACGAAAACGTCGAACGCCCACTACGTGTGAAGATCAAGGCGCTGGACCGCGACGGCAAGCCGTTCGAACTGATCGCCGAAGGCCTGTTGGCGGTGTGCATCCAGCACGAATGCGACCACCTCAACGGCAAGCTGTTTGTCGATTACCTGTCCACGCTCAAACGCGACCGGATCAAGAAGAAGCTGGAAAAAAAGCATCGCCAGCAAGCTTGATGCCCTCCTTCCAAAGGCTTGCTGCGGCAAGCCTTTTTCTTTTGTGACTGTTTTTAACCGAGAACTCCCATGACCGAGCCACTGCGCATTGTTTTTGCCGGCACTCCTGAATTTGCCGCCGAACACCTCAAGGCCCTGCTTGCCAGCCCTTATGACATCGTCGCGGTGTACACCCAGCCGGATCGCCCGGCCGGTCGCGGGCAAAAACTGATGCCGAGCCCGGTCAAGCAGTTGGCGCTTGAGCACAACATCCCCGTGCTGCAACCGCCGACCCTGCGCAACGCCGAGGCCCAGGCTGAACTGGCGGCGCTGCAACCGGACTTGCTGGTGGTGGTGGCCTACGGTTTGATCCTGCCCCAGGTCGTGCTGGATATTCCGCGCCTGGGGTGTATCAACAGCCACGCCTCACTGCTGCCACGCTGGCGCGGTGCGGCGCCGATCCAGCGTGCCGTGGAGGCAGGCGACAGCGAAAGCGGCGTGACCGTGATGCGCATGGAGGCGGGTTTGGACACCGGCCCGATGCTGCTCAAAGTGACCACCCCGATCACGGCCGCAGACACGGGTGGCAGCCTGCACGACCGTCTCGCCGAGATGGGCCCGCCCGCCGTGATCCAGGCAATCGCCGGCCTCGCTGCCGGAACCCTGGAAGGCGAGGTGCAGGACGACAGCCTGGCCACCTACGCCCACAAACTGAACAAGGATGAAGCCCGCATTGACTGGAGCCGCCCGGCGGTGGAGCTGGAACGTCTGGTACGTGCGTTCAACCCATGGCCGATCTGCCACAGCACCCTCAATGGCGAAGCCTTGAAGGTATTGGCCGCGACCCTGGCCGACGGCAAAGGCGCACCCGGTGAAATCATCGGCGCCAGCAAGGACGGCCTGCTGGTCGCTTGCGGCGAACAGGCTCTGTGCCTGACCCGTCTGCAATTGCCCGGTGGCAAGGCGCTTAATTTCAGCGATTTGTATAACAGTCGCCGTGAGAAATTTTCCCAGGGCACGATCCTCGGGGTGGCAACTCAATGAACCCACGTCTGGCCGCCGCCAAGGCTCTCGCCGCCGTACTCAACGGCAAGGCTTCGCTGAACAGTTCGCTGCCCACGCAGTTGGACAAGGTCGAAGACCGCGATCGCGGTTTCACCCAGGACCTGGCCTTCGGCACCGCCCGCTGGCAACCACGGTTGTCGGCGCTGGCAGCCAAGCTGCTGCAAAAGCCGTTCAAGGCGGCCGATGCGGATGTCGAGGCGCTGCTGCTGGTCGGGCTCTATCAGTTGCTCTACACCCGCGTACCGGCCCACGCCGCCATTGGTGAGACCGTCGGTTGCGCCGACAAGCTGAAAAAGCCCTGGGCCAAGGCCCTGCTCAACGCGGTACTACGCCGCGCCCAGCGCGAAGGCGAAGCGCTGCTGGCCGAGTTGGAACATGACCCGGTGGTGCGCACCGCTCATCCGCGCTGGCTGCAAAAATCCCTGAAAGCCTTCTGGCCCGAGCAATGGGAAGCCATTTGCGCAGCCAACAATGCGCACCCGCCGATGATCCTGCGGGTCAACCGTCGACATCACAGCCGTGATGCGTACCTGCAATTGCTGACGAACGCAGGCATCGACGCCACGCCATGCGTGTACAGCACCGACGGCATCGTGCTGGAAGCGGCCGCCGACGTACGCAGCCTGCCGGGCTTCGCCGAAGGTTGGATCAGTGTGCAGGATGAAGCCGCGCAACTGGCCGCCGACCTGCTCGACCTGGCTCCCGGCCAGCGTGTGCTGGACGCCTGCTGTGCTCCGGGCGGTAAGACATGTCACATCCTCGAAGTCGAAAAGGACCTCGCCGGTGTAGTGGCTGTCGATCTGGAAGCCAAGCGCTTGGTGCGTGTGCGGGAAAACCTCGCACGCCTGGGCCTCAGCGCCGAACTGATCGCCGCCGACGGCCGCGACACCGCCACTTGGTGGGACGGCAAACCGTTCCAACGCATCCTGCTCGACGCGCCGTGTTCGGCCACCGGTGTGATCCGCCGCCACCCGGACATCAAGCTCACTCGCCAACCCGACGACATCGCGGCCCTGGCGGTGCTGCAAGGTGAACTGCTCGATGCAATGTGGCCGACTCTGGAAGTCGGCGGCATCCTGCTCTACGCCACCTGCTCCACCTTGCCCACCGAAAACACCGAGGTGATCGAAGCCTTTCTTGCCCGCACCAGCGGCGCCCGGGAACTGGACCTCGCCACGGCAGCCGGTATCAAGCAGCCCCATGGCCGCCAGTTAATCGCGCAGGAAGGCGGGCATGATGGTTTCTACTACGCCAAACTGATCAAGATCGCCGCCGCGCGCGGCTGAACGGGTTTAAGGGAGTGACCGGATGAAAATCATCATCCTTGGAGCAGGGCAGGTTGGCGGCACACTGGCCGAACATTTGGCCAGTGAAGCCAATGACATCACCGTGGTCGACACCGATGCCGAGCGTCTGCGCAACTTGGGTGACCGCCTGGACATCCGCACCGTACAAGGTCGTGCGTCGTTTCCTACCGTGCTGCGTCAGGCGGGTGCCGACGATGCCGACATGCTGGTCGCGGTCACCAACAGTGACGAGACCAATATGGTCGCCTGCCAGGTCGCCCACACCCTGTTCCACACCCCGACCAAGATCGCCCGGGTGCGTGAAGCGGCCTACCTGACACGTGCCGGTCTGTTCGATAACGACGCTATTCCGGTTGATGTGCTGATCAGCCCGGAACAAGTGGTGACCCACTACATCAAGCGCCTGATTGAAATTCCGGGCGCCTTGCAAGTGATCGACTTCGCTGGCGGCAAGGCGCAATTGGTCGCCGTGAAGGCCTATTACGGTGGGCCGCTGGTGGGTCAGCAATTGCGTCAACTGCGTGAACACATGCCGAATGTGGAAACCCGCGTAGCCGCCATTTTCCGACGTGACCGACCGATCCTTCCCCAGGGCGATACGGTGATCGAGGCAGACGACGAAGTATTCTTCATCGCTGCCAAAGCGAATATTCGTGCAGTCATGAGTGAAATGCGTCGGCTCGATGAGAACTACAAACGCATCGTCATCGCTGGCGGCGGGCAGATTGGCGAGCGCCTGGCCGAAGCGATCGAGAGTCGCTACCAGGTGAAAATCATCGAGATGAGCCCGGCACGCTGCCGGCATTTGTCCGACACCCTGGACAGCACCGTCGTACTGCAAGGCAGCGCCTCGGACCGCGACCTGTTGATGGAAGAAAACATCGCCGACGCCGACATCTTCCTGGCCCTGACCAACGATGACGAGGCCAACATCATGTCGTCGCTGCTGGCCAAGCGGCTGGGGGCGAAGAAGGTGATGACCATCATCAACAACCCGGCCTATGTCGACCTGATCCAGGGCGGCGATATCGACATCGCTATCAGCCCGCAACTGGCCACCATCGGTACCTTGCTCGCCCACGTACGCCGTGGCGACATAGTCAGCGTGCACTCCCTGCGCCGGGGTGCGGCGGAGGCCATCGAGGCAATTGCCCACGGTGATTCGAAGTCGAGCAAAGTGATCGGCAAGGCCATCCGCGATATAGGCCTGCCGCCGGGCACCACCATTGGCGCAATCATTCGTGATGAGGAAGTGATCATCGCCCACGACGACACGGTGATCGCCACGGGTGACCACGTGATCCTGTTCCTGGTGGATAAAAAACATATCCGCGATGTGGAGAAGTTGTTCCACGTGGGATTGAGCTTTTTCTGATCAAACGGAGTGACCGACATGCTCGAATCCCTGGAAAAAATGCTCGCCAAGGGTGTGGATAACTCGCTGCTGCGCTTTGGGCTGGGCAAGGGTTACCTGGACCTGAAGGACAACGCCAAGGCGGCGGAGCATTTGCAGAAATGCGTCGAGTTCGATCCGAAGTATTCGGCGGCATGGAAGTTGTTGGGCAAGGCGCAATTGGGGCAGGGTGATAACGCCGCAGCGCGACAGGCGTGGGAGAAGGGCATCGAAGCGGCCTTGGCCCATGGTGACAAGCAGGCCGAGAAAGAGATGACGGTGTTCCTGAAGAAACTCGACCGCCAGGTCTAAGCAGATCGAAAATGTGGGAGGGGGCTTGCTCCCGATAGCGGTGGATCAGTCAAATATGCATTGGCTGACACACTGCTATCGGGAGCAAGCCCCCTCCCACATTTGGTTTTGCGTTGTTTTTGGGTCAGCAGTGGGTCAATACCACCGCTCCTCACCCGGCGGGCGTTTCTTGAAGCGCTTCATGCTCCACATGTACTGGCTCGGGTAAGCGCCGACATAGCGCTCCACTACCTTGCTCATTGCCGCGCAGGAGGTGGCGGTGTCGGTGCTGTACATGTCTTCCGGTGCCGCCTCCAGGATCACTTTGTAGCCCGAACCGTCCGGCAGCCGCAGTGCGTGCAGGAACACCCCCACGGCCTTGTGGCCGGCGAGCATGTTTGGCACGAACTTGCTGGTGAGTGCCTGGGTGGCGAAGAACGGCACGAAGATCCCGGCGGATTCGGCCGGCTCCGGGTCCGCCGGAATGCCCACCTGGCCGCCTTTGCGTACTTCCTTGATCACACTGAGGATGCCTTCCTTGGTGGACGCCGCCACGCGGTTGCCCAGTTGCACACGCTGCTTGCGCAGCAATTCATCCACTGCCTTGAGCTTGGGCGGGCGGTAAAAAATGATCGGCTTGCACTGGCTGCAATAGAAGTGGTTCAACACCTCCCAATTACCCAGATGGCTGGTGATGCCGACCACACCTTTGCCCGAGGCCAGGGCTTCGTGCAGCACCTCAAGGCCTTCGACTTCGCGCACCAGGTCGATGGAGCGCTGGGCCGGCCAGATCCAGGCGCAGGCGCTTTCGGTCAGGGACTTGCCGATGTCCTTCAGGCTCTGGCCGACCAGGCGCTCGCGCGCGGCGGGGTCCATGTCGGGGAAGCATTTTGA
Source organism: Pseudomonas sp. SB113 (assembly GCF_040754745.1). Lineage (NCBI taxonomy): Bacteria > Pseudomonadati > Pseudomonadota > Gammaproteobacteria > Pseudomonadales > Pseudomonadaceae > Pseudomonas > Pseudomonas sp. SB113. Next base: position 306,075 of record NZ_JBFMHW010000005.1, on the reverse strand, counting down.
GAGGTTGATCCGCACCGTGTCACGGGAGCGGTTGGGGGTTTTCCACATGATCCAGCCGATGGCCGAACCCACGGCTTGCACCGCGCGCCATGGCAGCAGGGCAAACAACCGAAGAGCACCTACCAGCAAGGCGCCTTTAAACTTTTCCACAGGTCACTCCTGATCGTGTGTGGTGCGCAAAGCCGCCATTCTAACCGGCGTTGGCCAAGTCCGCGTAACGGTCACAGTCCTGAGTGTGGTCCATGACCATGCCCGAGGCCTGCATGAACGCGTAACAAATGGTCGGGCCGACAAAGGTGAAGCCGGCTGTCTTGAGTGCTTTGCTCATGGCTTCAGCCTCCGGCGTAATCGCCGGCACTTCGCTGCGATCCTTGAAATGGTTGACCTTGGGCACTCCGCCGACAAACGACCAGAGCAACCCCACCGGGTCCTCCAGCGCCAGCCAGGCCGCGGCGTTGCGCCGGGTCGCGTTGAGCTTGAGGCGGTTACGCACAATGCCTGGATCGAGCATCAGTGCTTCGATCTCAGCGTCGGTCAGCTGTGCCAGACGCCGGGCATCAAAACCAAACAAGACCTTTCGATAATGCTCGCGTTTGCGTAAAACGGTGATCCAGGACAGGCCCGCCTGGAACCCTTCCAGTAAAAGCAACTCGAACAAACCCTGCGCATCGCGCAGCGGCGTTCCCCACTCCTGATCGTGATAAGCCATGTACAGCGGATCTTCAGAACACCAAAAGCAGCGTGGCATAAGGCTCCAGGGGATGGTGGCGCGGCCGAATCGGGTATACTCCCGCTCTTTAAATCGCAGCCCAAGTAACAGGTGAATTTCGTGAGCCAGCCTACGCCAGCCGTGCGTACCTTCCAAGACTTGATCCTCGCCCTCCAGCAATACTGGGCCGAGCAAGGTTGTGTGGTACTTCAGCCCTACGATATGGAAGTAGGCGCCGGCACTTTCCACACCGCTACATTCCTGCGGGCCATCGGCCCGGAAACCTGGAACGCCGCTTACGTGCAGCCCAGTCGTCGACCGACTGACGGCCGCTACGGCGAAAACCCGAACCGTCTGCAGCACTACTATCAGTTCCAGGTAGTCCTGAAGCCGAACCCGGACAACTTCCAGGAACTGTACCTGGGCTCGCTCAAGCACGTGGGCCTGGACCCTCTGGTACACGACATCCGTTTCGTCGAAGACAACTGGGAATCGCCAACTCTCGGCGCCTGGGGCCTGGGCTGGGAAGTCTGGCTCAATGGCATGGAAGTCACGCAGTTCACCTACTTCCAGCAGGCCGGTGGCATCGAATGCTACCCAGTGACCGGCGAGATCACCTACGGTCTTGAGCGCCTGGCCATGTACCTGCAGGGCGTGGATTCGGTCTACGACCTGGTGTGGGCTGACGGCCCGTTCGGCAAAGTGACCTATGGCGATGTGTTCCACCAGAACGAAGTGGAGCAATCGACCTACAACTTCGAACACGCCAACGTCGAGAAGCTGTTCGAACTGTTCGACTTCTATGAAAGCGAAGCCAAGCGCCTGATCGAACTCGACCAGCCGCTGCCGTTGCCAAGCTATGAAATGGTGTTGAAGGCGTCCCATACCTTCAACCTGCTGGACGCCCGCCGTGCCATCTCGGTAACCGCGCGTCAGCAATACATCCTGCGTGTACGCACCCTGGCACGTTCCGTCGCCCAAGCCTACCTGCTGGCTCGCGCCAAGCTGGGCTTCCCGATGGCCACCCCGGACCTGCGTGATGAAGTGTTGGCTAAGCTGGAGGCTGCACAATGAGTGCTCAAGATTTCCTGGTTGAACTGGGCACCGAAGAGCTGCCACCCAAGGCACTCAATACCCTGGCCGATGCGTTCCTGGCCGGTATCGAAAAAGGCCTGCAGAGCGCCGGCCTGAAGTTTGAAGCGAAAAAAGTCTACGCCGCGCCGCGCCGCCTGGCCGTGTTGCTGACCGCGCTGGAAACCCAGCAGCCGGACCGCAGCATCAACCTCGACGGCCCGCCACGCCAGGCGGCTTTCGACGCCGAAGGCAACCCGACTCAAGCCGCGCTGGGCTTCGCCAAGAAATGTGGCGTGGAGCTGAGCGAGATCGACCAGAGCGGCCCGAAACTGCGGTTCAGCCAGGTCATCAAAGGCAAGCCGACCGCCAGCCTGTTGCCGACCATCGTCGAAGACTCCCTGAACGACCTGCCGATCCCTAAGCGCATGCGCTGGGGCGCGCGCAAGGAAGAGTTTGTGCGCCCAACCCAGTGGCTGGTGATGCTGCTCGGTGACCAGGTCATCGACTGCACCATCCTCGCCCAGAAGGCTGGCCGTGATTCCCGTGGTCACCGCTTCCACCACCCAGAAGCGGTGCGCATCACTTCGCCGGCTAACTATGCCGCCGATCTGCGCGCGGCTTACGTGCTGGCCGATGCCAACGAGCGTCGCGAGCTGATCAGCAAGCGCACCGAAGAGCTCGCCCGCCTGCAGGAAGGCACCGCCATCGTGCCGCCAAGCCTGCTCGACGAAGTGACCGCGCTGGTTGAATGGCCGGTTCCGCTGGTGTGCTCGTTCGAAGAACGTTTCCTCGAGGTGCCACAGGAAGCGCTGATCACCACCATGCAGGACAACCAGAAGTATTTCTGCCTGCTGGACGTGGACGGTAAGTTGCTGCCGCGCTTTATCACCGTGGCCAACATCGAAAGCAAGGACCCCCAGCAGATCATCGCCGGTAACGAGAAAGTCGTTCGCCCGCGCCTGACTGACGCCGAGTTCTTCTTCAAGCAAGACAAGAAGCAGAAACTCGAAGACTTCAACCTGCGCCTGCAAAACGTGGTGTTCCAGGAAAAACTCGGCAGCGTCTACGACAAGGCTGTGCGCGTTTCCAAGCTGGCGGCCTACATTGCCCCACGCATTGGCGGTGATGCCGCCTGGGCTGCGCGTGCAGGCTTGCTGTCCAAGTGCGACCTGGCCACCGAGATGGTCGGCGAGTTCCCGGAGATGCAAGGCGTTGCCGGTTACTACTACGCCCTCAACGATGGCGAGCCGAACGATGTCGCCCTGGCGCTGAACGAGCAGTACATGCCGCGCGGTGCCGGTGCCGAGCTGCCGACCACCCTGACCGGTGCGGCCGTGGCCATCGCCGACAAGCTGGATACCCTCGTCGGTATCTTCGGTATCGGCATGCTGCCCACCGGTAGCAAAGACCCGTATGCCCTGCGTCGTGCGGCCCTGGGCGTACTGCGTATCCTGATCGACAAGAAGCTGGACCTCGACCTGACCCAGGCCGTGGTGTTCGCGGTCGGCCAGTTCGGTGGCAAGGTCAAGCAAGCCGGCCTGGCCGAGCAAGTGCTGGAATTCGTGTTCGACCGCCTACGTGCGCGTTATGAAGATGAAGGCGTGGACGTTTCCGTCTACCTGTCGGTACGTGCCCTGCAACCGGGTTCGGCGCTGGACTTCGATCAACGCGTACAAGCCGTACAGGCGTTCCGCAAGCTGCCGGAAGCCGATGCCTTGGCCGCCGTGAACAAGCGTGTGTCGAACCTGCTGAGCAAGGCCGAAGGCCTGGGCAACGCCGATGTCGACCCTGGCCTGTTTGCCGACGCCAAGGAGTTCTCGCTGAACTCGGCCATTGCCAAGGCAGAGAATGCGGTGAAGCCGCTGATCGCCGAACGCAATTACGCCGAGGCCCTGGCACGCCTGGCCACCTTGCGTGAGCCGGTGGATGCGTTCTTCGAAGCGGTGATGATCAATGCCGAAGATGCCGGCGTGCGGAAAAACCGCTACGCCATGCTGGCGCGTCTGCGTGGCTTGTTCGTCAACATCGCTGACATTTCGACGCTGAGCTGAGCATGTTGAAACTGCTGATTCTCGATCGGGACGGGGTGATCAACTACGACTCCGACGCTTACATCAAGTCGGTGGCGGAATGGATTCCACTGCCCGGTTCGATCGAGGCCATCACGCAGTTGAGCAAAGCCGGCTGGACGGTGGCCATCGCCACCAACCAGTCCGGCATAGCCCGCGGCTACTACGACATCGCTACCCTGGACGCCATGCACGCGCGCTTGCGCACGCTGGTGGCGGAGCAGGGCGGTGAGGTGGGGTTGGTGGTGTACTGCCCTCACGGGCCGGATGAGGGCTGCGATTGCCGCAAACCCAAGCCTGGCATGTTGAAAACCATTGCAGAACATTACAAGGTGCCCTTGGCTGGGATATGGTTCGTCGGGGACAGCCTCGGTGACCTGGAGGCGGCCAAAGCCGTCGACTCTCAGCCAGTTTTGGTAAAGACCGGGAAAGGCGAAAAGACCCAGGCGAAAAACCTGCCGGTAGGCACCTTGATTTTTGACGATCTGGCGGCGGTTGCCGCAGAACTTATCAACAACTAGCCGCCCTCGACTTCCTGACCAAGGACTGTTCGGGAGTGCGCTTTTAACAGGCGGGCCATGTCCCGCAACGGTAAATGCCGCCATGTCGATTTTGCAGGCCATCAGAACCTTTTTCTTTTACCTGCTGCTGGGCACCAGTTCGTTTCTCTGGTGCACCCTGAGCTTTTTTATTGCGCCGTTTCTCCCGTTCAAGGCGCGCTATCGCTTTATCAACGTCTATTGGTGCCGCTGCGCGTTGTGGCTGACCAAGGTGTTCCTGAACATTCGTTTCGAGATCAAGGGCGCGGAAAACGTACCGGACCAGCCCTGCGTGATTCTGTCGAATCACCAGAGCACCTGGGAGACCTTCTTCCTCTCGGCTTACTTCTCGCCGTTGAGCCAAGTGCTCAAGCGTGAACTGCTGTACGTGCCGTTCTTCGGCTGGGCCATGGCCATGTTGCGCCCGATCGCTATCGACCGTGACAACCCCAAGGCGGCGCTCAAGCATGTCGCCAAGAAGGGCGATGAACTGCTCAAGGATGGCGTGTGGGTACTGATCTTTCCGGAAGGCACACGGGTCCCCTTTGGGACCGTGGGCAAGTTCTCCCGAGGGGGTACGGCATTGGCGGTCAATGCCAACCTGCCGGTGCTGCCGATTGCGCATAACGCCGGCAAGTTCTGGCCGAAGACCGGTTGGGCAAAACGCGAGGGCACCATCACTGTGGTGATTGGCGAGCCAATGTACGCAGAAGGCGAAGGCCCACGCGCCATTGCCGCGCTGAATGACCGTGCCCAGGCATGGAATGAAGCGCAGCAGCGGGCCATGGGTTCCCTGCCGCCGGAGCCGGTTGTGGTGGATACGCCGGTGGTATGAGCATCTGTGGATAACCTGTGTACGGTTTGTTGGCGAATTGGCTTTTTTTGATCCTAATAAGTTGATTTACTTAGATATTTCTAAAGATCATAAAATCGCGGAAAACGTGCATAAGTTTTTTCCGCATTAAAAAACCGGTCCTTGAGACCGGTTTTTTATGCACAGCAGAAAAGTACGTTTTAGCCGTCGTCCAGCAAGGGCAGCTGCAGACTGAACGCAGTGCCTTTGCCCACGGTGCTTTCACACTCGATACGGCCCCCATGACGCTCCACGACCGCCTTGACCATGCTCAGTCCCAAGCCCAACCCTTCGCTGCCTTGGGCCGAGTCAAAGCGCTTGTACTGGCTGAACAGCTCAGGCAAATCCTCGGCGGCTATCCCCGGCCCCTGGTCGCTGATGCGGCATTCCAACCAGCCTTGCGCGCTGCTGTGTCGCAGCCGGACAGTGGTACCGGACGGGGAGTATTTGATCGCGTTCTCCAACACGTTGAACAATGCGCGGGTGAGCAGCGATTGATCGGCTGACACCATCCCTTCGTCGGCCTCGTCCAGATCGTGGACCAAGTGAATACCTTTGAGCTGGGCGATCACTGCCACCTGATCAAAGGCATCCATTACCAACATGGCGAACAGCGTAGGCTCGAACTGGTAGCCATCGGCCTCGGCTTTCGCCAGTTGCACAAACGATTCGGTCAGGCTCAAGGCACGGCGTACTTGCTGCTCGATCTGGGCAAATATCGGCGACTCACTGTTGTGCACATCCAACAGTGCGAGGATCGCCGAGTGGGGTGCACGCAAGTCGTGGGAGAGGAAGCGCAACATGGTTTCCCGATGCTGCTGGGCCTCGCGTTCCTGGCTCAGGTCGGTGAGGCTCAGCAGCCAGCCAAGCGCGACATCCCCTTCGGCCGGCAGCAACGGGGCAAGTTCCATGCGCAGGCTACGCTGGTGAATATCACGAAACTCAACGAGTTCCAGCGTTGAGAGGGTGGGGCGTACGCCATTGTGCAGCGGCGGATAACCGAGGTCAGCCAGTTGCTCCAGAAGGTTATGGTTGATCAAGTCATTGCCGAACACTTCCCGGGCAATCCGGTTGGCCAACAGGATAGTGCCCTGGGTGTCTGTGATCAGTGTCGCCACCGGCAAGCATTCCAACCCATCGGCCATAAAACGTCGGGTGTCCCGCGTACGACTTACCGCTTGCTCCAGGGCAAAGATGCGGCCCTGCAATACGTCACCTTTGTTGGCGGGTGCACGACGGCGTTCGGGCAAGACTTTGGGTTCGTTATCCAGGCGCGCCAATTCCCAGCCGAAGTAGGCCAGGATCACACTTAGACGGCGCCAGTTCCAGATCAGATAGCTCAACAGCAAACCGATCAAGCAGGCCGCAGGCGACCACCAATAGCCCAAGCGCAACAAGCCCGCTGAACCGAGCAAGGCCGTGAACATGCACCCCAGGGTCATCCACAGCGCATAGCGTGGACAGTAGAGCAGCAGGCCCAGCAGCATCGCCACCAGGGACGTTGCAATCAGTGCGGCCAGCCATGCGGGCAAGTCCACAATACTTCGACCTTGCAGCAAGCCATTGAGCACATTGGCCTGGATCTCCACACCCGCGGTGGTGCCGGCCATAGGAGAGAGCGGTGTGACAAAGCGATCGCCCATGCCCGACGCTGTCGCCCCCACCAGAATCAGACGGCCCCGCAACCGCTCGGGAGGGACCTCACCGCGCAATACGCTGACATAAGACACGCTCGGGAAATGGGTGTCGGCAGCAATAAACGGGATACGGACGGCATACTCCCGGTGCCAATCCTGGGTGATCGATGTCAGGGGCTCCCCAGGCATCTCGGCCGATTGCCCGCTCATTGCGAAGGCCAGCCACGCTAACTGAAGCGCCGTGGCGTCGGCTGGCCCCTCGCGCATATACAGCCTGCGGACCACGCCATCGCTATCCGCCTCCACATTGATATGCCCGACGCCCTTGGCACATTTGAGCAGTGACAGCATTTGTGCCCCGGGCTGACTGTAGCTGGCGGCATCGTCACGGGCCAAGGGCAACAATACGTTGCCGGCGTTGCACACTGCGTCGGCCAGGCGTTTGTCATTAATGGGGTTACCGGGCTCGCTGAAGATCACATCAAACAGGATACCGGCCGGCTGCGCCGCGCTAAGACGATCGATCAGGTCGGCATGCAAACTGCGCGGCCAGGGCCACTGGCCGAGTTTCTTCAGGCTAGGGTCATCGATGGTCACCAGCAGGATGCGCGGGTCCACCGGCAGTGGCGCCAGACGGCGAAGGCTGTCGTATAGCGGGTTGTTCAAGGCCAGGCCTGGACTCATCGAGAGATAGGCAGTGATCGGCAATAACAGCAAACCAATCCACAACCACTCACGTACCAGACCGTGGAATAGGCGCTGGGCATGGGTGGGTTGACGCTTTTCGGCCTTTCCCCAGAGCATCACGGGTCAACGCGCCTGTGTTGTTGGCGTGCGGTAGAAGATGGCATAGCCCCCGGATTCCCCCTCAAGACGTTGCACGTCGTAAGCCGACACACGTACGTGATAGAACGACGCGCTGAGCCCAGTGAAGCTCATTTTTGACGCGGTGGAAAAAAATCCTGCTTGATGTTCATAACGGCGGGGAGTCCAAAAGGCTATCCACTATCAGGACACAGAAGTTTACGACAGCGCACGCGTCGGCTGATCCTTTTCCTTAAGGCCTGGAGCCGGTATCTTTCCCACATCGGTATGGAGAACGTTCAATGGCCTATTCGCTTATTGATTCCAGCGTACCGAGAGATCCAAGGGGTCAACGAACCTGAGCACAATTATTCAGATTCAGTGACCGGCATCTGTGCAGTACGTGCCCTCAATAATACGACTGCCGTACTCTTCGAGAAGAAAGGACCCACCCATGCGTGTCGCAATACTGGATGACGAACCCGCTGAATTGCGACGGGTAGAACAGACACTGCGACAAATCCCCAGCACTGCCGAACAACCCTGGACCCTGCATTGCTTCGAGCGCGGCGAAGACCTGCTGCGTCAATTGCGCCGGGAGACCTTCGACCTGCTGATACTCGACTGGCAACTGCCCGACATCACCGGTATTGCCTTGCTGCGCTGGACCCGTGAGCACATGGAGTCACCACCCGCTGTCATCATGCTCACCAGCCGTGACGCCGAAAGCGATATCGTCACCGCATTGAACAGTGGCGCCGACGATTACGTCAGCAAACCCTTTCGACCTAACGAACTGAAGGCGAGAGTGACAGCCGTTCTACGTCGGCATGGCCTGCAGAAATCGGCGACCCCTGAAGTGCAGAGTTTCAATGACCTGACCTTCGACGACGCGGAGTTGACCGTCACACGCGCAGGCAAACCGATCAACCTTACCGAGCGCGAATACCGTCTGGCGAGCTGCTTGTTCGCCAACCTGGCTCGGCCGCTGTCGCGCGAGTACCTTTATGAGCGATTCTGGACCCATGAAGAAATGGTGTCCTCTCGGCCGCTGGATACGCATATCTATCGGCTACGCAACAAGCTCGGGCTTACCGCAGATAGGGGTTGGCAGTTGTTGACGATCTATGGGTATGGGTATCGATTGGAGAGTGTGGCTACAGCTACAGCTTCCCATGGATAAAAACCACGATGTTCCACGTGGAGCATTTTGCAGACGGTGATTTCCGCGCAATAAAAAAGGCCAACGCATAGCGTTGGCCTTTTTTATTTTTGGGGTGTCGCGTCTGGATCAGAAGTCCAGGTTCGACACAGCCAGGGCATTGCTCTCGATGAAGTCACGACGAGGTTCGACCGCATCACCCATCAGGGTGTTGAAGATCTGGTCCGCGCCAATGGCGTCTTCGATTGTCACGCGCAGCATACGGCGTTGCGCTGGGTCCATGGTGGTTTCCCACAGCTGATCCGGGTTCATTTCGCCCAGACCTTTGTATCGCTGGATGGTGTGACGCTTGGTGCTTTCCGCCATCAACCAGTCCAGGGCTTCCTTGAACTCCCTGACCGCTTTCTTACGCTCGCCACGTTGAATGTAAGCACCATCGTCCAGCAGGGTGCTCAGTTGCGCGCCGAGGGTCACAACGGTCTTGTAGTCGTTGCTGCCGAAGAAGTCGCGGTTGAAGGTGACGTAGTTCGACAGGCCGTGGGAGATCAGTTCGACCTCTGGCAGCCAGACGTTACGCTCACGGTCTTCACGCAGGCTGGCTTTGTACACCAGGCCGGATTTTTCGACAGTACGCAGGCGTACTTCGTACTGCGCCAGCCATTCCTGCATGTGTGCGTGGTCGCCCAACTGCTCCAGGCTTACGGACGGCAGGTAGATAAAGTGCTCGGTCAGCTCCTGTGGGTACAGGCGCGACAGGCGCTTGAGGGTCTTCATCACCATGCGGAAGTCGTTTACCAGACGCTCCAGTGCCTCGCCGGAGATCCCCGGTGCTTCATCATTCAAGTGCAGGCTGGCATCTTCCAGGGCCGACTGCGTCATGTACTCTTCCATGGCGTCGTCGTCTTTGATGTATTGCTCTTGCTTGCCTTTCTTCACTTTGTACAACGGCGGCTGGGCGATGTAGATGTAGCCGCGCTCGATCAACTCAGGCAACTGACGGAAGAAGAAGGTCAGCAGCAGGGTGCGGATGTGCGAACCGTCGACGTCAGCATCGGTCATGATGATGATGTTGTGATAGCGCAGCTTGTCGATGTTGTACTCGTCACGGCCAATACCGCAGCCCAGCGCCGTGATCAAGGTGCCGACTTCCTGGGAGGAAATCATCTTGTCGAAGCGAGCCTTCTCGACGTTGAGGATCTTACCCTTCAACGGCAGGATGGCCTGGGTGCGACGGTTACGACCCTGCTTGGCGGAACCGCCAGCAGAGTCACCTTCCACCAGGTACAGTTCGGAGAGGGCAGGGTCCTTCTCCTGGCAGTCAGCCAGTTTGCCTGGTAAGCCGGCGATATCCAGCGCGCCTTTACGGCGAGTCATCTCACGAGCCTTACGCGCCGCTTCACGGGCACGCGCGGCGTCGATCATCTTGCCGACAACCAACTTGGCTTCGTTCGGGTTTTCCAGCAGGAAGTCGGAGAAGTACTTACCCATCTCCTGTTCAACCGCAGTTTTCACTTCGGAAGACACCAGCTTATCTTTGGTCTGGGAGCTGAATTTTGGGTCCGGCACTTTCACCGAAATAATCGCGGTCAGACCTTCACGCGCATCATCGCCGGTGGTGGCGACTTTATGCTTCTTCGCCAGGCCTTCGGCTTCGATGTAGGTGTTCAGGTTACGCGTCAGCGCGGAACGGAAACCCACCAAGTGAGTACCACCGTCACGCTGTGGAATGTTGTTGGTGAAGCACAACAGGTTCTCGTTGAAGCTGTCGTTCCATTGCAGGGCGATTTCCACGCCAATGCCGTCTTCACGCTGGATGTTGAAGTGGAATACCTGGTTGACCGCAGTCTTGTTGGTGTTCAGGTATTCAACGAATGCACGCAAGCCGCCTTCGTATTTGAACAGTTCTTCCTTGCCGCTGCGCTCATCCTTGAGGACGATGCCAACACCGGAGTTGAGGAAGGACAGTTCACGGATCCGCTTGGCCAGGATGTCCCAGCTGAAGTGGATGTTCTTGAAGGTATCAGCCGATGGCTTGAAATGGATCTGGGTACCGGTGCTTTCACTGTCGCCAACGATTTTCATCGGCTCCTGTGGCACACCGTGGACGTAGGTCTGCTCCCAGATCTTGCCACTGCGGCGAACGGTCAGGATCAACTCTTCGGACAGAGCGTTCACCACCGACACACCCACACCGTGCAAACCACCGGAGACTTTATAGGAGTTATCGTCGAACTTACCGCCGGCGTGGAGCACGGTCATGATGACCTCTGCCGCCGAAACGCCTTCTTCTTTGTGCACATCTACCGGGATGCCACGACCGTTGTCGCGCACAGTAATGGATTCGTCCGGATGGATGATGATGCTGATGTCGTCGCAGTGACCGGCCAGAGCTTCGTCGATGGAGTTATCGACCACCTCGAACACCATGTGGTGCAGACCGCTACCGTCATCAGTGTCGCCAATGTACATACCGGGACGTTTGCGTACGGCATCCAAACCTTTCAGCACTTTAATGCTGGTCGAGTCGTACGTGTTTTCTTCGCTCATGCCTTCACTCCCGATGGTCGTGGGTCTGGGTGATACGGCCTTGTTCCACGTGGAACAAAGCGACTGGCGTTTCCATCTGCCAGCCTTCCCTCAATAATTCGTGGTCTACACAGGTGATAAACACCTGGCAGCGTAAGTCTTCCAACAAGCGGCATAACGCACGGCGGTGTTGCTCGTCGAGTTCGGACGGCAAGTCATCCACCAGATAAATACACTGACCACGTCGGGCTTGGCTAACCAGATGCCCCTGGGCGATACGCAGTGCACACACCACCAACTTCTGCTGGCCGCGGGACAAGATATCCGCAGCATTGTGTGCGCCTAATCTAAGACGCAAATCAGCCCGTTGGGGTCCGGCCTGGGTGTGGCCAATTTGCTGATCCCGTTGCAGGGACGTCGCGAGCACTGCACTCAGCTCACGTTCTTTATCCCAACCACGGTAGTAACTCAGCGTCAGCCCCTCGAGATCCAACAACTCACTCAAGGTCTGCTCAAAGACTGGTTTCAGGGCTTTGATATAGGCGCGGCGGTATTCATCTATTTCATCGCTGGCCAGGCACAATTCCCGGTCCCAGGCCGCTTGCGAAGCGGCGTCAAGTGTACCATGCCGCAGCCATGAGTTCCGCTGCCGCAGGGCCTTCTGCAGGCGCTGCCAAGTGGCCATGAATCGCGGTTCCACGTGGAACACTCCCCAGTCGAGGAACTGCCTACGGATTTTTGGCGCGCCTTCCAGCAAGCGGAAGCTGTCAGGGTTGATCAGTTGCAATGGCAGGATCTCTGCCAGTTGCGCAGCACTGCGAGCATTTTGCCCGTCGATGCGAATCTGGAACTCACCGCCGCGATCACGAGAAATCCCCAGGCTGCTGTGCCCACCTTCTGCCAGTTCGACCTGGCCAAATACTGTGCAGGCCAGTTGTTCGTACTGAATCACCGGCAACAAGCGGGCACTGCGAAAGGAACGGGCAAGCCCTAGCAGGTGGATGGCTTCCAGCACGCTGGTTTTGCCACTGCCGTTGGCGCCGTGGAGGATATTGATGCGGGGGGAGGGAGAGAAGGTCACCGGGTGCAGATTGCGCACCGCGGTGACCGAGACGCGACTAAGGGACATCTAGCTTCTGCTGAGCATGATTACAGGCGCATCGGCATAACAACGTAAGCCGAGTCGTCATTATCGGATTCCTGCACCAGGGCGCTGCTGTTGGAGTCCGACAAGATCAGGCGAACTTGTTCGGTGGTCATCACACCCAGCACGTCCAGCAAGTAGCTCACGTTGAAGCCGATTTCCAAAGTGCCGCCGTTGTAGTCGACGCCCACTTCCTCTTCCGCTTCTTCCTGCTCCGGGTTATTAGCCTGGATTTTCAACTGACCATTGGCCAGTTGCAGACGAATACCACGGTACTTCTCGTTGGACAGAATCGCAGTACGGCTGAACGCTTCACGCAGGGCCTGACGATCACCGATCACCAACTTGTCGCCGCCTTTAGGCAGGACACGCTCGTAATCCGGGAACTTGCCGTCAACCAGCTTGGAGGTGAAGGTGAATTCGCCGGTGGTCGCGCGGATATGGTGCTGACCCAGCACGATGCTGACATTGCCATCTGGCTCGGTGAGCAGGCGCGCCAATTCCAGAATACCTTTACGCGGCACGATGACCTGATGACGGTCAGGTTGACCGATATCGGCGCGCATCGAGCACATCGCCAGACGGTGACCGTCGGTGGCCACGGCGCGGATGATGCCCTCCGACACTTCCAGCAACATGCCATTGAGATAGTAACGCACGTCCTGCTGGGCCATGGCGAAGCTGGTGCGCTCGATAAGACGGCGCAGTTTGCTTTGCTCAAGGCTGCAAGTCAGTGAGCCTGGGCCTTCTTCCACAGTCGGGAAATCATTGGCCGGCAAAGTAGACAGCGTGAAACGACTGCGACCCGCCTTGACCACCAACTTCTGCTCATCAACCTTAATGTCGATCAGCGCGTCGTTAGGCAGGCTTTTGCAGATGTCCATAAGCTTGCGCGCAGGCACTGTGATCTCGCCAGGTTCAGCCGGCTCTTCCAGTTGCACGCGACCGACCAGCTCGACTTCCAGGTCGGTACCGGTCAAGGACAATTGCTGGCCTTCGACCACCAGCAATACGTTGGAGAGCACCGGCAAGGTCTGTCGGCGCTCGACGACGCCTGCGACCAGTTGCAGGGGTTTCAACAGGGCTTCGCGTTGAATGGTGAAATGCATGGTCTAGTCCCTTGCCTTAATAAGCTGCGCTGGTGTCATCAAGTAGTCAGTGTACGCAGCAGGTTCTTGTAGTCCTCGCGAATATCCGCGTCGGATTCCTTAAGTTCGTTGATCTTACGGCACGCGTGCAAGACCGTGGTGTGGTCGCGACCGCCAAACACATCACCGATTTCCGGCAGGCTATGGTTGGTCAACTCCTTGGAGAGTGCCATGGCGACCTGGCGAGGACGAGCCACCGAGCGCGAACGACGCTTGGACAGCAAGTCGGAAATCTTGATCTTGTAGTACTCGGCCACGGTGCGCTGGATGTTATCCACACTCACCAGTTTGTCCTGCAATGCCAGCAAGTCTTTCAGGGATTCACGAATCAGCTCGATGGTGATATCGCGGCCCATGAAGTGAGAGTGAGCGATGACACGCTTGAGCGCACCTTCCAACTCGCGCACGTTGGAGCGAATGCGTTGAGCGATGAAAAACGCAGCATCATGGGGCAGATCGACTTTCGCCTGATCGGCCTTTTTCATCAGGATCGCAACGCGGGTTTCCAGCTCCGGCGGCTCTACCGCAACGGTAAGGCCCCAACCAAAGCGCGACTTCAGGCGTTCTTCCAGGCCTTCGATTTCCTTCGGGTAACGGTCACTGGTCAGGATGACCTGCTGGCCGCCTTCGAGCAGGGCGTTGAAGGTGTGGAAAAACTCTTCCTGGGAACGCTCCTTGCGCGCGAAGAATTGAATGTCATCGATCAGCAATGCATCAACGGAGCGGTAGAACCGCTTGAACTCGTTGATCGCATTGAGCTGAAGGGCCTTGACCATGTCAGCCACGAAGCGCTCCGAGTGCAGGTACACAACCTTGGCATTCGGGTTCTTCTTTAATAGGTGGTTACCCACAGCGTGCATCAAGTGGGTCTTACCCAAGCCAACGCCGCCATAAAGGAAGAGCGGGTTGTAACCGTGCTTGGGGTTATCGGCGACCTGCCAGGCGGCAGCGCGGGCCAGCTGGTTGGATTTACCTTCGACGAAGTTCTCAAAGGTGAACGTGCGATTCAGGTAGCTGGTGTGCTTGAGCGCACCTTCAACCTGAACCGTGCGCTGCTCGGCGCGGACTGGAGCCTGCTGGGAACTGGCACCCGCCATCGGGTCGAAGCTGTCGCGGGACGGCTCTTCATTTACAGGCGCGCTTTTCTGCGACGAGGATTTCGAAGGCGTCTGGGCAACCGGCGCTGGCGAGTTATTAACAGGTGCCGCAGCGGCCTGAGCCTGCGAGGCACTTGCAGCGAGCGGAGCATTCGGTGCAGCCCGAGGTGCCGAGCTGCGTTTACTGCCTATTAATAAGGAAAGCACGGGCGCGAGGCCGTTACCGTGTTCATCGAGCAATTCGAGAACGCGGCTCAGGTACTTCTCGTTGACCCAGTCGAGAACAAAACGATTGGGTGCATAGACACGCAACTCGTCGCCTTCGGCTTCGACCTGTAGCGGGCGGATCCAGGTGTTGAATTGCTGGGCAGGCAGCTCATCGCGCAAAAGCTCCACGCACTGCTGCCAAAGTTCCACTGACACGGATATCCCCTAAGTTGAAAGCCGGTGAGGCAAAAACAGCCGCCATTGTAGCGGCCAGCAGCCCACTTATCCACATGTAGGTTGCTCACAGGCCAGCCAAAATCAATGCCTTAACTGCAAAAAATGCGACAGATGGTCTGTGCATAAGGTCTGTGGATAAGCGGGCCTGAGCTCGTTGTACAAGTGGGGTCGAAAGTCTGTGGGTAACTGGCCTGTGTATAACATGCCATTCCACACACAGCTTATCCGACAGCGCAGCACAGGCAGAGCACCGTTTCTCCCCCGTGTTGTCATCCTCTGTACAGCACGTGGAATATGGCCTTAATGCAGTTATCCACAGAGGATGGCCTGCCTAGCTTTTATAAGCTTTACAGAAAAGCTTTAAATAACTTCCTTCTTTATTTTTATATCTATGGCATTGCTCATGGAAGCAGAACGGAAAGCAAAGGTCTGGAGGCCCGTAAAGATCTAATTGAAGGAAAAGCTGGTTGGAAATTGACCTAGAGGCTTGCTTTCTCTAGAATCGCCGGTCTCTTAAAACGGGGGCCATTCCGGCCCGTTGTGGACGAACCAGGTAACAACGCCATGAAACGTACTTTCCAACCAAGCACCATCAAACGCGCCCGTACCCACGGCTTCCGTGCTCGCATGGCTACCAAGAACGGCCGTGCTGTCCTGTCGCGTCGCCGCGCCAAAGGTCGTGCGCGTCTGGCAGTTTGATAATCCGGTACTGGTGGTGAGTCAGGACTTCAGTCGGGAAAAGCGTCTGCTAACCCCCCGGCACTTCAAGGCAGTCTTTGACTCCCCCACCGGCAAGGTTCCGGGGAAAAATCTCCTGCTCCTTGCGCGTAACAACGATCTTGATCACCCCCGTCTCGGGTTGGTGATCGGCAAGAAGAGCGTAAAGCTCTCCGTTGAGCGCAATCGCCTCAAGCGTCTGATGCGCGAATCGTTTCGCCTCCACCAGGACACTCTGGTTGGTTGGGATATTGTTATCGTCGCGCGCAAAGGCTTGGGGGATGTAGAAAACCCCGAATTGATTCAGCATTTCAGCAAGCTCTGGAAACGTCTGGCGCGTACCAACAAACCAGCACCAGCAGTCAGCACCGAAACTGTAGGGGTAGACAGCACCGATGCGTAAACTGGCACTCGTTCCGATCCAGTTTTATCGCTATGCCATTAGTCCTCTGATGGCCAGCCACTGTCGTTTCTACCCCAGTTGTTCCTGCTACGCGTTAGAGGCCATAGAAAATCATGGTCTTCTGCGCGGTGGCTGGCTGACCTTTCGTCGTTTAGGTCGCTGTCATCCGTGGAATCCCGGTGGTTATGACCCGGTTCCACCTATCCCTACCTCCCGTTCTTCTTCGATGGCCGAGTAATCATGGATATTAAACGCACGATCCTGATCGTCGCCCTGGCAATCGTGTCCTACGTCATGGTCCTTAAATGGAACCAGGACTATGGTCAAGCTGCCCTGCCGACTCAGAATGTTGCTGCCAATGCTGTTCCAGCGGGACTTCCCGATACAGTAAGTGGCACCAATACTGCCGCCAGTGATGACATTCCACGCGCAGCGGGCGAAACAAAAGCACCTGCCGAAGTTGCAGTTGCCGCAAGCACCGACCTCATCCAGATCAAGACGGATGTATTGGACCTGGCTATCGACCCGCAAGGTGGCGATGTTGCCAAACTGACACTTCCGCTGTATCCGCGTCGTCAGGATCACCCGGAAATTCCATTCCAGTTGTTCGATAACGGTGGTGAACGTGTCTACCAGGCACAAAGTGGCCTGATCGGCACCAACGGCCCTGATGCGAGCGCTACCGGTCGTCCGATTTTCTCTGCGGAGAAGAAGAGCTATCAGCTGGCAGATGGCCAAGACCAACTGGTCGTGGACTTGAAGTTCAGCAAGGACGGCGTCAACTACATCAAGCGCTTCACACTCAAGCGCGGCCTGTACGACATCGTTGTTACCTATCTGATCGACAACCAGAGTGCTCAGCCTTGGACCGGTGCAATGTTTGCACAGCTCAAGCGTGACGCCAGCTCCGATCCATCGTCCAGCACTGCGACCGGTACCGCGACTTACCTGGGCGCGGCCCTGTGGACAAGTTCGGAACCGTATAAAAAAGTATCCATGAAAGACATGGATAAAGTGGCCGAAGACAAAACCAAGGCACCAATCACCTACAACGTGAACGGTGGTTGGGTAGCCTGGCTGCAACACTACTTTGTGACCGCATGGATTCCTCAGCCTGGCCAGAACAATGCAGTCCTGGCGCGCAAGGACAGCAAAGGCAACTACATCATTGGCTACACCGGCCCGGCATTGACCGTCGCTCCAGGTGCCAAGGCTGAAACCAGCGCTACCCTGTACGCCGGCCCGAAAAGCCAAGCCGTGCTGAAAGAGTTATCCCCAGGTCTGGAACTGACTGTGGATTACGGCATCCTGTGGTTCATTGCCCAGCCGATCTTCTGGCTGCTGCAACATATCCACAGCATCGTCGGCAACTGGGGCTTCTCGATCATCTTCCTGACGATGCTGATCAAGGGGATCTTCTTCCCACTGTCGGCCGCCAGCTACAAGTCGATGGCGCGCATGCGTGCGGTGGCCCCTAAACTGGCCGCGCTGAAAGAACAACATGGCGATGACCGGCAGAAAATGTCGCAGGCCATGATGGAGCTGTACAAGAAAGAGAAGATCAACCCGCTGGGTGGATGCTTGCCGATTCTGGTGCAGATGCCGGTATTCCTGTCGCTTTACTGGGTACTCCTGGAAAGCGTGGAAATGCGCCAGGCACCGTTCATGCTGTGGATAACTGACCTGTCGATCAAGGACCCGTTCTTTATCCTGCCGATCATCATGGGCGCGACCATGTTTATCCAGCAGCGCCTGAACCCGACACCGCCGGATCCGATGCAGGCCAAAGTGATGAAAATGATGCCAATCATCTTCACCTTCTTCTTCCTGTGGTTCCCAGCTGGACTGGTTCTGTACTGGGTGGTCAACAACGTGTTGTCGATCTCTCAACAGTGGTACATCACACGTAAAATCGAAGCGGCTACCAAAAAAGCCGAGGCGTAATTTACTCTGTGGATAACCACTCAAGACGCCCCCTAGTGGGGCGTTTTGCTTTCCGTCACTTTATTCTGGAACCTGCTGATGAGCGCTCCTCGTGAAACCATCGCTGCTGTCGCCACCGCTCAGGGTCGCGGCGGTGTCGGTATCGTTCGTATTTCCGGGCCGCTCGCCGGCATTGCCGCGAAGGCCATCAGCGGGCGGGAGTTGAAGCCGCGCTATGCCCACTACGGCCCATTCCTGGGCTCTGATGAAGAAGTATTGGACGAAGGCCTCGCCCTGTATTTCCCTGGACCAAACTCCTTCACGGGTGAAGACGTGCTGGAATTGCAGGGTCATGGTGGCCCAATCGTTCTGGATATGTTGCTGCAGCGCTGCCTGCAACTGGGTTGCCGCCTGGCCCGTCCTGGAGAATTCAGTGAGCGGGCATTCCTTAACGACAAGCTCGACCTGGCACAGGCTGAAGCGATTGCCGACTTGATCGAGGCGAGTTCGGCACAAGCTGCGCGTAATGCATTGCGCTCTTTGCAAGGCGCTTTTTCCCTGCGTGTGCATAACTTGACCGAACAGTTGATCAGCCTGCGCATCTATGTCGAGGCAGCGATTGATTTTCCTGAAGAGGAAATCGACTTCCTTGCCGATGGCCATGTATTGGCGATGCTGGATAAAGTCCGCGATGAATTATCCACAGTCCTGCGTGAAGCGGGGCAGGGCGCGTTGCTGCGCGACGGCATGACGGTGGTGATCGCTGGGCGGCCCAATGCCGGCAAATCCAGCCTGCTCAACGCCCTGGCGGGTCGAGAAGCGGCCATCGTCACCGAGATTGCCGGTACTACCCGGGATATTTTGCGCGAACATATCCACATTGATGGCATGCCGTTGCACGTGGTCGACACCGCGGGTTTACGCGACACCGACGACCAGGTGGAAAAGATCGGCGTCGAGCGGGCGCTCAAGGCTATCAGTGAGGCGGACCGCGTGTTGCTGGTGGTAGATGCCACGGCGCCGGAAGCCGTAGATCCATTTGCACTGTGGCCGGAATTCCTTGAACAGCGGCCAGACCCCTCGAAAGTCACCTTGATCCGGAATAAGGCTGACCTGACCGGTGAAGCCATTGCCATGGAAACCAGCGAGGATGGCCATGTCACCATCAGCCTGAGTGCGAAATCGGCTGGTGATGGGCTGGAGTTGCTGCGCGACCACCTCAAGGCCTGCATGGGTTACGAGCAGACGTCGGAAAGCAGCTTCAGTGCACGTCGCAGGCACCTGGAGGCGCTGCGTCACGCCAGTGCGGCGTTGGAGCACGGTCGGGCTCAATTGACCTTGGCGGGGGCTGGTGAGCTGTTGGCTGAGGACTTGCGTCAGGCGCAGCAGCTGTTGGGAGAAATCACCGGTGCATTCAGCTCGGATGATCTGCTGGGACGGATATTCTCCAGCTTCTGTATCGGTAAATAGACCTCTGATATTTACAGACAGGCCATTCGTGCCTGTCTGCCCTGCCCGTTTCAAGGCACCACATTCCCTTTTCTGAATAACCACCGAGACAGTGGCGGCTTTCCCGTGGGCGCTATTTGCCCCGGCGGCCCCTTTTCTGTGGATTAAGCCCTGTGAATAACCGCCCCTGTGCCCAGTTGATAACAGGGCTTGGAACCTGAGCAAAAACCCATCTGTGGATAACCACCTGTTTAATCCACAGGCTTAAAGCACTTATCCAAGGGCCTCATGGCTACATGACCACAGACTTTTGAATCGCTGTACACATTGTAAATAAAGGCCTGTAGAGATCTATCCACAGAAATCATGCTCAGTAGAAATAAACATAAAAACAAAGATTTAATAACTTTCTCTCTTTTAATTTCTATTGTCTGTGATTCATCCACAGCTGGTTAAATTTTGTGCAAAGGGTTCTTTAGGAAGGGCGAAGTCCCTATACTTGCCGCCAAAGCTTTAAAACCAGCTCAACCAATCAATTCCTAATTACCTACATAAGCAGGCACGAGGTGCGTGGTGGATTTCCCTTCCCGTTTTGAAGTGATCGTCATCGGCGGCGGTCATGCCGGTACCGAGGCAGCACTGGCGTCAGCACGCATGGGTGTAAAAACCCTGTTGTTGACGCATAACGTGGAAACCCTCGGTGCCATGAGTTGCAACCCCGCCATTGGTGGGATCGGCAAAAGCCATCTGGTCAAGGAAATCGATGCCCTGGGTGGCGTGATGGCCATGGCTACCGACAAGGGTGGTATTCAATTTCGCGTGCTCAACAGCCGCAAAGGCCCGGCCGTGCGCGCCACTCGGGCCCAGGCAGACCGCATCCTGTACAAAGCTGCGGTCCGCGAAACCCTGGAAAACCAACCCAACCTGTGGATATTTCAACAAGCTGCCGATGACTTGATCGTCGAACAGGACGTCGTTCGCGGTGTTGTTACGCAAATGGGCCTGCGTTTCTTCGCAGAATCCGTAGTGTTGACCACCGGTACTTTCCTCGGCGGACTTATCCACATCGGTATGCAGAACTATTCGGGTGGTCGTGCCGGTGATCCGCCGTCGATTGCCTTGGCAAAACGCCTGCGTGAATTGCCGCTGCGCGTCGGTCGCCTGAAAACCGGGACCCCGCCGCGCATCGACGGGCGTTCTGTGGATTTTTCAGTGATGACCGAACAAGCCGGCGATACGCCGATTCCGGTGATGTCGTTCATGGGTTCCAAGGAGCAACACCCCAAACAGGTGAGCTGCTGGATTACACACACCAACGCCCGCACTCACGAAATCATTGCCGCGAACCTCGACCGTTCGCCGATGTACTCCGGGGTGATCGAAGGGATTGGCCCGCGTTACTGCCCGTCGATCGAAGACAAGATCCACCGCTTTGCCGACAAGGAAAGCCACCAGGTCTTCATCGAGCCCGAAGGCCTGACCACCCACGAGCTTTACCCGAATGGGATTTCCACCTCCCTGCCGTTCGACGTGCAGATCCAGATCGTGCAATCGATTCGCGGCATGGAAAACGCACACATCGTGCGTCCTGGCTACGCCATCGAATACGACTACTTCGATCCGCGTGACCTGAAGTACAGCCTGGAAACCAAAGTGATCGGCGGTCTGTTCTTCGCTGGCCAAATCAACGGCACCACCGGTTACGAAGAAGCCGGCGCCCAAGGTTTGCTGGCCGGGACCAACGCCGCATTGCGTGCACAGGGCAAAGACAGCTGGTGCCCGCGTCGCGATGAAGCGTATATCGGCGTGTTGGTCGATGACCTGATTACCCTGGGAACCCAGGAACCGTATCGGATGTTCACTTCTCGAGCGGAATATCGCCTGATCCTGCGCGAAGACAACGCCGACCTGCGCCTGACCGAAAAAGGTCGTGAACTGGGCCTGGTCGACGATGCCCGTTGGGCCGCCTTCTGCAAAAAACGCGAAAGCATCGAGCTCGAAGAGCAACGCCTGAAAAGTACCTGGGTTCGCCCGGGGACCGAGCAGGGCGACGCGATTGCCGAAAAATTCGGCACGCCGCTGACTCATGAGTACAACTTGCTGAACCTGCTGTCCCGTCCGGAAATCGACTACGCTGGTCTGGTCGAAGTGACCGGCGGCGGCGCAGATGATCCACAGGTTGCCGAGCAGGTCGAAATCAAGACCAAGTACGCTGGTTACATTGACCGCCAGCAGGACGAGATCGCTCGCCTGCGCGCCAGTGAAGACACCAAGCTGCCTGTTGATATCGACTACACCGGCATTTCCGGGTTGTCGAAAGAAATCCAAAGCAAGCTGGGGATAACTCGCCCCGAAACACTCGGCCAGGCCTCACGTATCCCCGGCGTCACCCCGGCAGCCATTTCGCTGTTGATGATTCACTTGAAAAAACGCGGCGCGGGCCGTCAGTTGGAGCAAAGCGCTTGAGTTCGTTGGTCACCTCGCAACACGCCGAAGAGTTATCCACAGGTGCGCGCCAATTGGGTGTGGACTTGACCGCAGCCCAGCACGAGTTGCTGTTGGGTTACCTGGCCCTGTTAATCAAATGGAACAAGGCTTACAACCTGACGGCCGTGCGTGATCCTGACGAAATGGTTTCCCGTCACTTGCTCGACAGTCTGAGCGTGATGCCATTTATCGAAAACGGCCGCTGGCTCGATGTGGGCAGTGGTGGCGGTATGCCTGGCATTCCACTGGCTATCCTGTTTCCCGAGTCGCAAGTGACCTGCCTGGACAGCAACGGCAAGAAAACTCGTTTCCTCACCCAGGTCAAACTTGAGCTCAAGCTGGATAACCTGCAAGTTATCCACAGTCGCGTCGAAGCCTTTACGCCTGAACAGCCCTTCAACGGAATTGTTTCCCGGGCGTTCAGCAGCATGGAGAACTTCAGCAACTGGACCCGTCACCTGGGCGATCGCGACACCCGCTGGCTGGCAATGAAGGGCGTCCATCCAAGCGATGAGCTGTTAGCATTGCCGGCAGACTTCCACCTCGATAGCGAACACGCCTTGGCCGTACCCGGTTGCCAAGGCCAACGCCATCTGCTGATACTGCGCCGCACGGCATGATTGGGAACACAAGCAAGAATGGCTAAGGTATTCGCGATAGCGAACCAGAAAGGTGGCGTGGGCAAAACCACCACCTGCATCAACCTCGCAGCATCCCTGGTCGCCACCAAGCGCCGGGTGCTGCTGATCGATCTCGATCCACAGGGCAACGCCACCATGGGTAGCGGTGTGGATAAACACGGCTTGGAAAACTCGGTCTACGACTTGCTGATTGGCGAGTGCGACCTGGCCCAGGCCATGCACTACTCCGAGCATGGCGGTTATCAACTGCTGCCGGCCAACCGCGATTTGACCGCGGCGGAAGTGGTGTTGCTGGAAATGCAGATGAAGGAAAGCCGTCTGCGCAGCGCTTTGGCACCGATCCGCGAGAACTACGACTACATTTTGATCGACTGCCCACCGTCGCTGTCGATGCTCACGCTTAACGCATTGGTGGCCGCCGATGGGGTGATTATCCCCATGCAGTGCGAGTACTACGCGTTGGAAGGCTTGAGCGACCTTGTGGATAACATCAAGCGTATCGCCGAACTGCTCAATCCGAACCTGCAGATCGAAGGCCTGCTGCGGACCATGTTCGATCCGCGCCTGAGCCTGATGAACGATGTGTCGGCGCAGCTCAAGGAACACTTCGGTGACCAGTTGTACGACACTGTGATTCCACGCAACATCCGCCTGGCCGAAGCGCCAAGCTATGGAATGCCTGCGCTGGCGTACGATAAAACTTCGCGTGGCGCCATTGCCTACTTGGCTCTGGCCGGCGAGATGGTTCGCCGTCAACGCCGCAACTCACGCACCGCTGCAGCCCAGCCAACTTAAGGAATCCCCATGGCCGTCAAGAAACGAGGTCTCGGACGTGGACTGGATGCACTGTTGAGTGGTCCAACCGTCACATCGCTTGAAGAACAAGCGGTGCAGGCCGAGGAACGCGAGCTGCAGCACCTGCCCCTGGACCTGATCCAGCGGGGCAAATACCAGCCACGCCGGGACATGGACCCCCAGGCGCTGGAAGAACTGGCCAATTCGATCAAGGCCCAGGGCGTGATGCAGCCGATTGTGGTTCGCCCGATCGGCGGCGGCCGCTTTGAAATCATCGCCGGTGAACGCCGCTGGCGTGCCAGCCAGCAGGCCGGCAAGGACACCATCCCGGCGATGGTGCGCGATGTACCGGATGAAACCGCCATCGCCATGGCGCTGATCGAGAACATCCAGCGTGAAGACCTCAATCCGATCGAAGAAGCGATCGCCTTGCAGCGTTTGCAGCAGGAGTTCCAACTGACCCAGCAACAAGTCGCCGAGGCCGTGGGTAAATCCCGTGTCACCGTGTCCAACTTGCTGCGCCTGATCGCGCTGCCGGAAGTCATCAAGACCATGTTGTCCCATGGCGACCTGGAGATGGGGCACGCTCGTGCTTTGCTCGGGTTGCCGGAAAATCAACAGGTTGAAGGGGCGCGACACGTTGTCGCACGAGGGCTCACCGTTCGTCAGACCGAGGCCTTGGTTCGCCAGTGGCTAAGCGGCAAACCTGCACCGGTCGAAACGGCCAAACCTGATCCGGATATTGCGCGTCTCGAGCAGCGCCTGGCCGAGCGCCTGGGCTCTGCGGTACAAATTCGCCACGGCAAGAAAGGCAAAGGACAATTGGTTATCGGATATAACTCCCTTGATGAGCTTCAGGGTGTCCTTGCCCACATCCGCTGAAACATTTGCTTATGTAGCGCGTGATCGGAAATCACTACCCGGCAGTTGAATAGGGGCAGAACCGCCCCTATACTCTGCGCGCATTTTGTCGGCACAAATTATGCCAAGTTATTGATTTCCGGCAGCCGACTATTGAGGAGCAAGAGTGATGGAAACCCGCACGCCAAACACGTTGCCCTTCCATCGCTTGGCTGTTTTTCCGGTTTTATTGGCTCAATTTGTCATTTTGCTGATCGCCGCATTGGCGCTCTGGTATTGGCATGGAGTCGTAGCCGGATATTCAGGACTTTGCGGAGGCCTGATAGCCTTGCTGCCCAATATGTATTTTGCTCACAGGGCCTTTCGGTTTTCCGGCGCCCGAGCAGCCCAGGCTATCGTCCGGTCTTTTTATGCCGGCGAGGCGGGGAAACTGATTTTGACGGCAGTGCTGTTTGCACTGACCTTTGCAGGTGTGAAGCCATTGGCGCCGCTGGCTGTATTCGGCGTCTTCGTGTTGACCCAACTGGTCAGCTGGTTCGCTCCCCTGCTAATGAAAACAAGACTTTCGAAACCTTAGGGCGTTTGAGGCAACCATGGCAGAAACAACCGCTTCGGGCTATATCCAGCACCACTTGCAGAACCTGACCTTCGGTCAGCTTCCCAACGGCGGCTGGGGCTTTGCCCACTCCGCAGCAGAGGCCAAAGAAATGGGCTTCTGGGCTTTCCACCTGGATACTCTGGGCTGGTCGGTCGCTTTGGGTCTGATCTTCGTCCTGATTTTCCGCATGGCGGCAAAGAAGGCGACTTCCGGTCAGCCAGGTGCTTTGCAGAACTTCGTTGAAGTATTGGTCGAATTCGTCGATGGCAGCGTGAAAGACAGCTTCCATGGCCGTAGCCCGGTGATTGCACCGCTGGCACTGACCATCTTCGTCTGGGTGTTCCTGATGAACGCCGTCGACCTGATCCCGGTTGACTGGATTCCTCAGTTGGCCATGGCGATTTCCGGCGACCCGCACATTCCATTCCGTGCCGTATCGACCACTGACCCGAACGCTACCCTGGGCATGGCCCTGTCGGTATTTGCGTTGATCATTTTCTACAGCATCAAGATCAAGGGCATCGGCGGCTTCATCGGCGAACTGACCCTGCACCCGTTCGGCAGCAAGAACATCTTCGTTCAAGCCCTGCTGATCCCGGTGAACTTCCTGCTGGAATTCGTCACCCTGATCGCCAAGCCGATCTCCCTGGCCCTGCGACTGTTCGGCAACATGTATGCCGGCGAGCTGGTGTTCATTCTGATCGCTGTGATGTTCGGCAGCGGCCTGCTCTGGCTTAGCGGCCTGGGCATTGTTCTGCAGTGGGCGTGGGCTGTGTTCCACATCCTGATCATCACCCTGCAGGCCTTCATCTTCATGATGCTGACCATCGTCTACCTGTCGATGGCGCACGAAGAGAACCATTAAGACCAGTCTCGACTAGTCTGATGTCCTTCCCGGTGAAACGGGAAGGTGGCCCACCAGGGCTATGAAACGATTTGTTTTACCGCTTTAAAATCTAAAAAACCTAAACCATACGACGTAAAAGTCGGGAGGAAAGATGGAAACTGTAGTTGGTCTAACCGCTATCGCTGTTGCACTGTTGATCGGCCTGGGCGCCCTGGGTACTGCCATTGGTTTCGGCCTGCTGGGCGGCAAGTTCCTGGAAGGCGCAGCGCGTCAGCCAGAAATGGTTCCAATGCTGCAAGTTAAAATGTTCATCGTTGCCGGCCTGCTCGACGCCGTGACCATGATCGGCGTTGGTATCGCTCTGTTCTTCACCTTCGCGAACCCCTTCGTTGGTCAACTCGCCGGTTAATCACTCGTTTTTCGAGTGATTGGTGTGTTGTGCAACGAATGAGCGAGGTATTGGCGTGAACATTAATGCAACCATTATTGGTCAGTCCTTAGCGTTCTTGATTTTTGTCGTTTTCTGCATGAAGTTCGTATGGCCTCCGGTCATCGCGGCTTTGCACGAACGTCAAAAGAAGATCGCGGATGGACTGGACGCTGCCGCACGAGCAGCTCGCGACCTGGAGTTGGCCCAAGATAAAGCGGGTCAGCAACTGCGCGAAGCGAAAGCTCAAGCAGCCGAAATCATTGAGCAAGCCAAGAAACGCGGTAACCAGATTGTTGAAGAGGCTGTTGAAAAAGCCCGTATCGACGCTGACCGTGTGAAGGTTCAGGCTCAAGCCGAGATCGAGCAGGAACTGAACGGTGTCAAAGATGCGCTGCGTGCCCAACTGGGTGCTCTGGCCGTCGGCGGTGCTGAGAAGATCCTGGGTGCCACAATCGATCAAAACGCGCACGCGGAGCTGGTTAACAAACTGGCTGCTGAAATTTAAGCGAGGGCGATCATGGCAGAATTGACCACGTTGGCCCGACCTTACGCTAAGGCAGCCTTCGAGCACGCCCAGGCCCACCAGCAGCTGGCCTCTTGGTCAGCCATGCTCGGCCTGGCTGCAGCAGTGTCGCAAGACGACACCATGCAGCGCGTGCTCAAGGCCCCGCGACTGACGAGCGCAGACAAGGCCGCCACTTTTATTGAAGTGTGCGGCGACAAGTTTGATGTGAAAGTGCAGAACTTCATCAATGTCATCGCCGAAAACGACCGTCTCCTGCTTTTGCCGGAGATTGCCGCTCTGTTCGACCTGTACAAGGCCGAGCAAGAGAAATCGGTAGACGTTGAAGTGACCAGTGCTTTTGCATTGAACCAAGAACAGCAAGACAAACTCGCCAAGGTTCTCAGTGCACGACTCGACCGGGAAGTGCGCCTGCAAGTTGCGGAAGACCCATCCCTTATTGGGGGTGTTGTCATTCGCGCCGGCGACCTGGTTATCGATGGCTCGATTCGCGGCAAACTCGCGAATCTTGCCGAAGCATTGAAATCTTGAGTTTGAAGGGGCAGCAGAGCAATGCAGCAACTCAATCCTTCCGAAATAAGTGAAATTATCAAGGGCCGCATCGACAAGCTCGATGTGACCTCCCAAGCCCGTAACGAAGGCACTGTCGTCAGCGTATCTGACGGCATCGTGCGGATTCACGGTCTGGCCGACGTTATGTACGGCGAGATGATCGAGTTTCCGGGCGGCGTCTACGGTATGGCCCTCAACCTGGAGCAAGACTCCGTAGGTGCCGTTGTATTGGGCGCGTACACCAGTCTGGCTGAAGGCATGAGCGCCAAGTGCACAGGCCGCATCCTGGAAGTTCCGGTTGGTAAGGAACTGCTGGGTCGCGTAGTCGACGCACTGGGTAACCCTGTTGACGGTAAAGGTCCACTGGGCAACACCGAGACCGATGCGGTCGAGAAAGTTGCTCCAGGCGTGATCTGGCGTAAGTCGGTAGACCAGCCTGTACAGACTGGCTACAAGGCTGTCGATGCCATGATCCCAGTCGGCCGTGGCCAGCGTGAGCTGATCATCGGTGACCGTCAGATCGGTAAAACCGCTCTGGCGATCGACGCGATCATCAACCAGAAGAACAGCGGCATTTTCTGCGTCTACGTAGCGATCGGTCAGAAGCAGTCGACCATCGCCAACGTGGTTCGCAAGCTGGAAGAGAACGGCGCCCTGGCCAACACGATCATCGTGGCTGCCAGTGCTTCGGAATCTCCTGCGCTGCAATTCCTGGCACCGTACTCCGGTTGCACCATGGGTGAATTCTTCCGCGACCGCGGTGAAGACGCGCTGATCGTTTATGACGATCTGTCCAAGCAAGCAGTGGCTTACCGCCAGATTTCCCTGCTGCTGCGCCGTCCACCAGGCCGTGAAGCTTACCCAGGCGACGTGTTCTATCTCCACTCCCGTCTGCTGGAGCGCGCATCCCGCGTTTCGGAAGAGTACGTAGAGAAGTTCACCAACGGCGCAGTGACCGGCAAAACCGGTTCCCTGACCGCACTGCCGATCATCGAAACCCAGGCTGGCGACGTTTCCGCGTTCGTTCCGACCAACGTGATTTCCATCACCGACGGTCAGATCTTCCTGGAATCGGCCATGTTCAACTCGGGCATCCGTCCTGCAGTGAACGCCGGTGTTTCGGTATCCCGTGTGGGTGGTGCCGCTCAGACCAAGATCATCAAGAAGCTCTCCGGTGGTATCCGTACCGCTCTGGCTCAGTACCGTGAACTGGCGGCATTCGCCCAGTTCGCTTCTGACCTGGACGAAGCGACCCGTAAGCAACTTGAGCATGGTCAGCGCGTTACCGAGCTGATGAAGCAGAAGCAATACGCCCCAATGTCGATCGCTGACATGGCGTTGTCGCTGTATGCCGCTGAGCGTGGGTTCCTGACCGACGTTGAAATCGCCAAGGTCGGCAGCTTTGAACAAGCGCTGATTGCTTACTTCAACCGCGATCACGCCGAATTGATGGCGAAGATCAACGTGAAGGGTGACTTCAATGACGATATCGACGCTGGCATGAAAGCCGGTATCGAGAAGTTCAAGGCCACCCAAACCTGGTAAGCCGCAGCGGGAGCCGCAAGGCTCCCGCTTGCTAACCTGATAGGTGTTACATGGCAGGCGCAAAAGAGATTCGCAGTAAGATTGCGAGCATCAAAAGCACGCAAAAAATTACCAGCGCCATGGAAAAAGTGGCGGTCAGCAAAATGCGCAAGGCACAAATGCGCATGGCTGCTAGCCGTCCTTATGCGGAGCGTATCCGCCAGGTAATTGGGCATCTGGCCAACGCCAACCCGGAATACCGCCACCCATTCATGATCGAACGCGCCGTCAAGCGTGTGGGTTATGTGGTAGTGAGCAGTGACCGTGGTTTGTGCGGTGGTTTGAATACCAACCTGTTCAAGGCCCTGGTCAAGGACATGGCGGTAAACCGCGAAAACGGCGTCGAGATCGATCTGTGTGTTGTTGGTAGCAAGGGTGCGGCCTTTTTCCGCAACTTCGGCGGTAACGTCGTTGCAGCTATCAGCCACCTGGGTGAAGAACCGTCGATCAATGATTTGATCGGCAGTGTGAAGGTGATGCTGGATGCGTACCTGGAAGGCCGGATTGACCGCCTTTCCGTGGTATCCAACAAGTTCATCAACACCATGACCCAGCAGCCAACCGTGGAGCAATTGATTCCACTGGTGGCGACTCCGGATCAGGAACTCAAGCACCACTGGGACTACCTCTACGAACCAGACGCCAAAGAGCTGCTTGACGGCTTGATGGTGCGCTACGTGGAGTCGCAGGTGTACCAGGCGGTGGTCGAGAACAACGCAGCTGAACAAGCGGCGCGGATGATCGCGATGAAAAACGCTACCGATAACGCCGGTGATCTGATCAGCGATTTGCAGCTGATCTACAACAAGGCGCGTCAGGCTGCGATCACCCAAGAGATCTCGGAAATCGTCGGCGGCGCTGCCGCGGTTTAACGGTTCAAATATTCAGAGGATCCAGCTATGAGTAGCGGACGTATCGTTCAAATCATCGGCGCCGTTATCGACGTGGAATTTCCACGCGACAGCGTACCGAGCATCTACAACGCGCTGAAAGTACAAGGCGCGGAAACTACTCTGGAAGTTCAGCAGCAGCTGGGCGACGGCGTAGTTCGTACCATTGCGATGGGTTCCACCGAAGGCTTGAAGCGCGGTCTGGACGTTATCGACTCTGGCGCTGCCATCTCCGTACCGGTCGGTAAAGCGACCCTGGGCCGGATCATGGACGTACTGGGCAACCCGATTGACGAAGCTGGTCCGATCGACACCGAAGAGCGCTGGGGCATTCACCGTCCAGCACCTTCGTTTGCGGAACAAGCTGGCGGCAACGACCTGCTGGAAACCGGCATCAAGGTTATCGACCTGGTTTGCCCGTTCGCCAAAGGCGGTAAAGTCGGTCTGTTCGGTGGTGCCGGTGTAGGCAAGACCGTAAACATGATGGAACTGATCCGTAACATCGCCATCGAGCACAGCGGTTATTCCGTGTTCGCCGGTGTGGGTGAGCGTACTCGTGAGGGTAACGACTTCTACCACGAGATGAAGGACTCCAACGTTCTGGACAAAGTGGCACTGGTTTACGGTCAGATGAACGAGCCGCCGGGAAACCGTCTGCGCGTAGCACTGACTGGCCTGACCATGGCCGAGAAGTTCCGTGACGAAGGTAACGACGTTCTGTTGTTCGTCGACAACATCTACCGTTACACCCTGGCCGGTACTGAAGTATCCGCACTGCTGGGCCGTATGCCTTCCGCAGTAGGTTACCAGCCGACCCTGGCTGAAGAGATGGGCGTTCTGCAAGAACGTATCACTTCGACCAAGGAAGGTTCGATCACTTCGATCCAAGCGGTATACGTACCTGCGGATGACTTGACCGACCCATCGCCTGCGACCACCTTCGCCCACTTGGACGCCACCGTCGTTCTGTCCCGTGACATCGCTTCCCTGGGTATCTACCCAGCGGTCGATCCACTCGACTCGACTTCGCGCCAGCTGGACCCGAACGTGATCGGCCAGGAGCACTACGACACCGCTCGCGGCGTTCAGTACGTGCTGCAGCGTTACAAAGAACTGAAGGACATCATTGCGATCCTGGGTATGGACGAGCTGTCGGAAGCCGACAAGCAGTTGGTAAACCGTGCTCGTAAGATCCAGCGCTTCTTGTCGCAGCCGTTCTTCGTGGCTGAAGTCTTCACCGGTGCTTCGGGTAAATACGTTTCCCTGAAAGACACCATTGCTGGCTTCAAAGGCATCCTCAACGGTGACTACGACCACCTGCCAGAACAAGCGTTCTACATGGTCGGCGGCATCGAAGAAGCGATCGAGAAAGCCAAGAAACTGTAATCCAAGCGCCCGGAAACGGGCGCTCATCAGGTTGAGGCAATCAGATGGCTATGACAGTCCATTGCGATATCGTCAGCGCGGAAGGGGAAATTTTCTCCGGTCTGGTAGAAATGGTGATTGCACACGGCGAACTCGGTGACCTGGGTATTGCCATGGGCCACGCGCCATTGATCACCAGCTTGAAGCCAGGTCCGATCACTCTGACCAAGCAAGGCGGGGAAAAGGAGGTGTTTTACATCTCCGGTGGTTTCCTTGAGGTTCAGCCGAACATGGTCAAGGTACTTGCCGACACCGTGCAACGTGCTGGCGATCTGGATGAAGCCTCCGCTCAGGAAGCCGTCAAGGCTGCCGAGAAGGCCCTGAACGAAAAGGGTGCGGACTTCGACTACAGCGCTGCTGCTGTACGTCTGGCCGAGGCTGCAGCCCAGCTGCGCACGCTCCAGCAGATCCGCAAGAAGTAAGCGGCCACGCCGTGATGCTTATGCGCGATTGATTAAAAAGGGTAGCCTCGGCTACCCTTTTTCTTTATTTAGCAAAACACATCTTTGGTCTGAAGCCGGACCGTCCAGGATTGGTAGCCATTCATGTCTCTTGAAATCGTCATTCTCGCCGCAGGCCAGGGCACCCGCATGCGTTCGGCCCTGCCCAAGGTGCTGCACCCGGTTGCTGGCAACTCCATGCTTGGGCATGTTATCCACAGTGCTCGTCAGTTGGACCCGCAACGCATCCACGTAGTAATCGGCCACGGTGCTGATGTGGTGCGCGAGCGCCTGGCCGCGGATGACCTGAATTTCGTATTACAGGACAAACAACTGGGGACCGGCCACGCCACCGCGCAAGCTGTGCCGTTCATTACCGCTGACACCGTGCTGATCCTCTACGGTGACGTGCCGCTGATCGAAGTGGAAACCCTGCAACGCCTGCTCAAGCATGTGGTACCTGGCCAAATGGGCCTGCTCACCGTTGAACTTGACGACCCTACCGGCTACGGACGTATCGTGCGCAATGCCGACGGCAAGGTCGCGGCCATCGTTGAGCACAAGGACGCCAGCGAAGCCCAGCGCGCGATCACCGAAGGCAACACCGGTATCCTCGCCGTCCCTGCCGACAAGCTCGCCGACTGGATGAGCCGTCTGTCCAACAACAACGCCCAAGGTGAGTATTACCTCACCGATGTGATCGAGATGGCCGTGAGTGATGGCCTGCTGGTCGCCACCGAACAGCCTCACGACCCAATGGAAGTGCAAGGCGCCAATGATCGTAAGCAGCTTGCAGAGCTCGAGCGTCACTACCAACTGCGTGAAGGCCGCCGCCTGATGGCCCAAGGTGTGACCCTGCGCGACCCTGCGCGTTTTGACGTACGCGGTGAGGTCACCGTGGGCCGCGACGTGCTGATCGACATCAACGTGATCCTTGAAGGTCGTGTAATCATCGAAGACGACGTAGTCATCGGCCCGAACTGCGTGATCAAGGACAGCACCCTGCGCAAGGGCGTGGTGATCAAGGCTAACAGCCATATCGACGGCGCGGTGATGGGCGAGGGCAGCGATGCCGGCCCGTTTGCGCGGTTGCGTCCGGGCACAGTGATGGGCGCCAGGGCGCATGTCGGCAATTTCGTCGAACTGAAAAACGCACGAATGGGCGACGACGCAAAGGCCGGCCACCTGGCCTACCTCGGTGATGCGGTAATCGGTGCTCGCAGCAACATTGGTGCCGGCGCAATCACCTGCAACTACGATGGCGCCAACAAGTACCAGACCACTATTGGTGAGGACGTATTCATCGGCTCGAATAACTCGCTGATTGCACCAGTGACTATCGGTGATGGTTCGAATACTGCCGCGGGCTCAACCATCAACCAGGATGTGGATAAGTCCCAACTGGCCGTAGCCCGTGCCCGCCAACGCAACATCGACGGCTGGAAACGCCCGGTCAAAATCAAAAAGACCTGAGTTATCCACAATCTCTCAGGCGACATAACTCCAATGTGGGAGGGGGCTTGCCCCCGATGGCGGTAGATCAGTCAGCTTATGTACCGACTGACACACTGCTATCGGGGGCAAGCCCCCTCCCACATTTGCTCTGCGTCGTTATCAAAAAAATGCAGCCCGCCGCTTGACGATCTTTCACCAATAGGTTTTGATTGCCTTCGTTATCTTTCGAAACGAAACTTATCATCACCATGTCGAAACGAAATACACCCCAACGACGCCACAACATCCTCACCTTGCTCAACGAACAGGGCGAAGTGAGCGTGGACGAATTGGCCAAGCGTTTCGAAACCTCGGAAGTCACTATCCGCAAGGACTTGGCCGCCCTCGAAAGTAACGGCCTGTTGCTGCGCCGCTACGGGGGGGCGATCACCATGCCTCAGGAACTGGTGGGCGACCCCGCCCAACCGGTCTCTGCCTACAAGCGTGCGATCGCCCGTGCTGCCGTGACACGTTTGCGTGAACACGCCCGCATCATCATCGACAGTGGCAGCACCACCGCTGCCATGATCCCGGAACTGGGCCACCAGCCCGGCCTGGTCGTCATGACCAATTCCCTGCACGTGGCCAGCGCCTTGAGCGAACTGGAACACGAGCCGGTGCTGTTGATGACCGGCGGTACCTGGGACCCGCATTCGGACTCGTTCCAGGGCCAGGTCGCCGAGCAGGTGTTGCGTTCCTACGACTTTGATCAACTGTTCATCGGCGCCGACGGCATCGATCTGCAACGTGGCACCACCACGTTCAACGAATTGCTGGGCCTGAGCCGTGTGATGGCCGAGGTCGCCCGTGAAGTGGTGGTGATGGTCGAATCCGACAAGATCGGCCGCAAGATTCCCAACCTGGAACTGCCCTGGAGCAGCGTCCATACCCTGATTACCGATGATCGCCTGCCGCTTGAGGCCCGCGACCAGATCCAAGCCCGCGGCATTACGCTGATATGCGCGGCAATCATCTAGGAGAAGCACCATGTGTGGAATTGTTGGCGCAGTCGCCGAACGTAACGTTACTGCCATCCTGCTCGAAGGCCTCAAGCGCCTGGAATACCGCGGCTACGACAGCGCGGGTGTGGCCGTCTTCACCAACGTCGGCAAGCTTGAGCGCATGCGTCGCCCAGGTAAGGTCAGCGAGTTGGAGCAGGCGTTGGCCGGCGAGCCGCTGGTAGGTCGCCTGGGTATTGCTCACACCCGCTGGGCTACCCACGGCGCACCGTGCGAGCGTAACGCCCACCCGCACTTCTCCGGTGACTTGGCGGTGGTGCACAACGGCATCATCGAAAACCACGAAGTGCTGCGCGAACAGCTCAAGAGCATGGGCTACGTATTCACTTCGGACACCGACACCGAAGTCATCGCCCACCTGCTCAACCACAAGCTCAAGGACCACGGCGACCTGACCAACGCCCTCAAGGCCACGGTCAAGGAACTGCACGGCGCCTACGGTCTGGCCGTGGTCAGCGCCAGCCAACCGGACCGCGTAGTTGCCGCCCGCAGTGGCAGCCCGCTGGTAATCGGCCTGGGCCTGGGCGAGAACTTCCTCGCCTCCGACCAACTGGCCCTGCGCCAGGTCACCGATCGCTTCATGTACCTGGAAGAAGGCGATATTGCCGACATTCGCCGTGAAAGCGTGGCGATCTGGGATGTGAACGGCAATTCCGTCGAACGCGAAGCCGTGCAATACCGCGACGGTGCTGAGGCCGCCGACAAAGGCGAGTTCCGCCACTTCATGCTCAAGGAAATCCACGAGCAACCGGCCGTGGTGCAGCGCACCCTGGAAGGCCGCCTTGGCGACAAGCAAGTGCTGGTCAACGCCTTCGGCCCCCAGGCCGCCGAGCTGTTCGCCAAAGTGCGCAATGTGCAGATCGTGGCCTGTGGCACCAGCTACCACGCCGGTATGGTTGCTCGTTACTGGCTGGAAGAACTGGCCGGCATCCCGTGCCAGGTCGAAGTCGCCAGTGAGTTCCGCTACCGCAAGGTGGTGGTGCAGCCCGACACCCTGTTCGTGACCATTTCCCAGTCCGGCGAAACCGCCGACACCCTGGCCGCGCTGCGCAATGCCAAAGAGCTGGGCTTCCTTGCCAGCCTGGCGATCTGCAACGTCAGCATCAGCTCCCTGGTGCGTGAGTCCGACCTGACCCTGCTGACCCAGGCCGGTCGCGAAATCGGCGTAGCGTCCACCAAAGCGTTCACCACCCAGTTGGTTGGCCTGCTGCTGCTGACCCTGTCCCTGGGCCAGGTTCGCGGCACGTTGGCTGCCGGCGTCGAAGCCACCCTGGTGGAAGAACTGCGCCGCCTGCCGACCCGCCTGGGCGAAGCCTTGGCCATGGACAGCACCGTGGAAAAAGTCGCCGAACTGTTCGCCGATAAGAACCACACCCTGTTCCTCGGCCGTGGCGCGCAGTACCCGGTGGCGATGGAAGGCTCGCTGAAGCTCAAGGAAATTTCGTACATCCACGCCGAAGCCTACCCGGCCGGTGAGCTCAAACACGGCCCGTTGGCCTTGGTGGACGACGACATGCCGGTGGTCACCGTAGCGCCGAACAACGAACTGCTGGAGAAGCTCAAGTCCAACCTGCAGGAAGTCCGCGCCCGTGGCGGCCAATTGATCGTGTTCGCCGACGAAAAAGCCGGCATGACCAACGGCGAAGGCACCCACGTCATCAACATGCCGCACATCCACGACACCCTGTCGCCGATCCTCTACACCATCCCGCTGCAGCTGCTGTCGTACTACGTCGCCGTGCTCAAAGGCACCGACGTTGACCAGCCGCGTAACCTGGCGAAGTCGGTGACGGTGGAGTAATCCGCTTCACCCTGGAGGCCCGCTGGATTTAGAGAATTAAAACTGTCGCTAGCTAATTAAAACTGTCGCAGCACAGGGGAGCGCTCGCTGGCTCCCTTGAGGTCGCGACAGGCTTCTCCCGCCCGGTTCCTAAATTGGCACCAATGCACCGGCGTTTCTGATGCTCTTGCAAATACGACCTGATGAGTCACTTACTTCCTTTGTAAAGCGGGTCGGAAGGGTGATTTAGTGGCTGGAAGCCATTAATGAGGGTGGAATCAGGACTCCATGAGCATTTGGATGCTCATTCCATGAATACTTGGACACTCATTTCATAGCCACTTGGACTGTGACTTCCACTGATTCTATCCAAGCCCAGTCAACCATCGACACGGCAGCAAAAGAACTTAGACAGAACGAGCCGATCTGAACGTGCCTCTAATTCCTTCGGTATTTTTCGGGGCTTATGCACATCTGAGATAAATTGATTCATCGCGTGATTCGTAATTTTCATGGCCCTCCGGCACAAAAAATTGGAGATACGGCTCAATAGTAATAAAGATTTTAAATAGGGAACTGGCTGTTTCTGAAGCTAAACTTGAATAGTCCCTGGTTTTTTAGGCATCTTTGAACGGTTGCTATTGGCCCAGGTTGTGTCGAAAACTTTTTCGAGCGCGACAGGTACTCATGATCTGATTGGAAATCGCGCATCTGAGCGAAATCTACATCTGTTGACGTGCCGATGAATTTCAGATTTAACGTAGACGCGCCCACTTCAGTTTTGGCGAAGCGGTTTTACACACTCTGGACCAATAGCAGAGAGGTCTTGATCGTTCTACAGCCTCACTTCACTATATGTTCTTGTAAGGTGCGTTCGCCGCATATGGATAGGGTTTAAAGGGATTTTGTATGAGACTGCCCCCCCCCCTACAGATGTAGGGTTATCTCAATACTTGCGCAATGTTATTGTAAAATTTAAAATTATATTAAGACACCGCCAATAGGGAAATGAAGATGCGTAAATTGACGCCTGATGAAATTGAAAAAGTTGCAGGAGCTGTTGGGCCATGGGGGGCTGCCGCAGGTGCAGTTGCAGGAGGGATGGCATACGTAGGGACCCAAGCTGGCGCTGGGCAGTCTGCGACATTGAGCGGTGCTGCTGCTGCAATGACCACAGGTGCAGTTGCAGGGTTTTATACGCCGACTACAACTGCCCAGTCGGTAGGAATTGCTATAGGCAGTTTGTACGCAGGAATAGCCGGTGGGCTTGTCACTAGAGGCACAAGCCCAAGCAGCGCAGCCTGACATTGGGATTGGGGCTGCCCGTTCGCGATAAGCCCCATACTAGCGAGACATTCATTGGTTGGGATTTTCAACTCTACTTTAGGATCTACGATGGGAAGTTTCTCGGTTGGAGAGTTTTTAAATATTCTTTGTTGGGGCCTTATTGTTGTAGGAGCATCATGGGTGCTGATAATTGGGTTTGAGAAAATTAAACAAAGTAAGATTCCCGATGCATTAAAGGCGGCCATTCTGATTCCTGTCGCGTTGTCTATCGCATTTTCATGCGCCGCTAACTTTCCAATCCCGATTTAAGCTTGGCTCCTGATAAATTCGACATCCATGTGTGTTTCCGATGTTTAATATGTAAAATATCCAGAATATTAATTATCTACGAGAGAAGATGATTCGCAGGCTTATAAGCTACATAAGTAGATTGTGTATTGTACTTTCTGTTTTTCTTTCATGTCAGCGCCAACTTGAGCATACCAATGACCGCGGTGATATGCGCCTTGAATACAATTGTCTAAGCGAGCGGCTCTTAGGCCTCTTGACACAGAGCCGTGCGTGACTGCCTCCCGCCAAACAAATATTGATCACAGATCCGATGCACGTAATCAATACAATTCTCGCGCGCCAGCGCGTCAAGCTGTCACGCGAGAACGGAGGCGTTACAGCGTCTGCACAATGACTTGACTTTTCAGGTCATTGACCATGCCATCAATCGCCGGCTGCATGGCCACGAAATCCTCAGGGGTGCAGAGGATGTCTGGCTTGGTAAACATGTAGTGACGGGTGATCAGCACCGTGTTGCCCTTCTTCACATAGGTCGACTGGTAGTCGAAGCCCGCTTGTTTCAACGATACCGACTTGGGTATCGCGAGGATCTTCACCTTGCCGGGAAACTCCAGGTGCGCCACCTCGGAGATTTCACCCGAGAGACAAGTGAAGGTCTGGGTGCGTTCCTTTTCAGCGATCAAGGAAAATACACTCTGGGCGATGCCGCCGGCTAGGCTGGAGAGAGTGGGTGTACCGGTCGGGCCGGGCAGATTCACCAAATTGTTAGTGCGACCATTGATGGTGGACTTGAAGGTATCGCTAGTGCCTTCGAGTGAGTCGGTTTCGATCACGCCGCTGCCCGATTGCCCGTACATACTCAGAATTTTCTGTACCAATTGGTTACGGTCGGCCGGCGGCATGGCCTTGAATATGAAGCGATTGATTTCCGCGCCCCAGCCTTGGGCGATGGAGTCATGGGTAAAGTCGGCAGCGCCTTTGGCGTTGACCTTGAACGTCAGCGTTGTGCCAATCTTGCCCTGTTGGCTGAACGGAGTGTGTGCCCGCTCCCCTGCCTGGGTCAGCAGTACCGGTTTGCCTAGTTCGGGGATGGGCAGGTAGCCTGCAGCGATGGGGGTGGCAGTGGAGTCCAGGTACAGATCGAGGCTTGGTACATAAGTGATCACATGATTGAGCAGACCTAGGGTCGGCACTTTGGGCAGTACGTAGGCATTGCCGGAATTGATCAGCGCGGGCGAGCTTTCAATGGCGACGGCCTTGAGGAGCGCTTCCAGCAGGGCGACATGATCCTTGCAGTCGCCATAGCGGTTATCCAGCACGGTCTGTGCCGAATGCGGCACCACGCCGCCAGCACCGATATACACGGCCACATAGCGAATGTTCTTACGTACCCAATCACTCAGCACCAGGGCCTTGCTACGTGGGGTGTCGAGGTTGGCGGTGAGTTCCTTGGCCAGCTTGGTCATGGCCGGGGTAACTTCTACCTGAGCCCTGGCGGCGTATGCCTGGGCAAATTGTTTATAGTCGCTGAACGTCGATACCGCTAGGAACTGCCCGTAATCGGTGTAGGCGACGGAGCCATCTTCCACACGATTTTTCTCAGTTTTTTCCAAGTCCCAACGGTATACCGTTCGCCCATTGGCGGTGGTCGGCGTGGACGCGTTGAAACCCCGAGAGTCGGCGTGCAACTGCATATTGGCGGGCATATCGTAGATGAGGCGCACCTGCTCGTTCTGGTAGAAATCCGGTGAGGAAAGGTCTTCGAATTGCCCAGGGAGCAGGGGCGTGTTGCGATGGCGTTGATAGCGCATGACCATCCGGTCACCCACTTGCAGTTCCGGGAATATCACCACTTTGACCCGCGAGTCCTGGAACATTGGTGCTTCTGCCGAAACCTGCTCCTGCTGTTCCTTGATCTGGTCTGCCGATACGACGACTTTGCGGCCATCGGGTTTCAAGGTATAGGCCTCGACAATATCCAGGGTTTCCAGGGTGCGGTTATAGCTTACCGAGCGCTGGGCATTAGGCTTGAGCGCACGCTCCTCATTGATCCGCATAACTCGTTCGACATCCAGTACGAAGCTGCCATCGGCATTCACCACGTAGGATTGGATATCTCTTTCGTGAGTCAGAGAAAGGTCGGTGTAATCGGCACGGGCTTGCGCCGCAAACAGCACGCAGTTCATGATTGTCAGCACACCGAACAGGCGTAAAGCTGAAAATGTGAGGCCTTGCATAGAGATCCTTCTGGGCTAGGGATGCCGTTTAACGAGGCATATGTTTATTTTTTAATCTGATGGATGAGAAGCACGCATGTTTCATTAGATGACCACATACTCATCCACAGAGAGTCGAAATGAGCCAATGACATATCTAGATCATATTGAACATCTAACGACTTTCCGAACAGAGTAATCTGAGTTTCTACGTACCCAGGAAATTCTAGTGGTGTCATGTTCTCTAAAATATTGTTTGAGCGCGTCTAACGCGTATGCTGCACCTCTGAACGGAAAGCAGCAATCTATAATCCAGGTTGCCGCCCCCTCATCCCATTCAGACTCATGCAAAAGGAAATTAGTATCGTTGAGTAAGCGCTGCTCGCTGTCAGGAGCTAGATTTGCCCACGTTATATAACCAACGGGATCGCCACAACCATCATAAAAGAATAATATTTGTTTGTGGTTAATTGCGGGCAGGAGCCATGCCCTAATATCTATTAGCCTAAGTGAAAAATAAAGCTGACACTCCATTGCTATTGAACATGCAGTTCCTATCATGCCAGCTCTTTTTAGGAAGCTATCATTTCGACAATGAGTAATAAAGTTGAGCTTTTTGTTACTCATGGAAAACTCCAATAATTTTTTGATAAAAACAGCACACGGTTTCTACACCTAAAATTTTATCTCTCACTTCAGAGAACTTGCCTGAGATATTTACATTGCGTTTTTTGTCTTCAGCCATAAACAGGCCAGTTAATGCATCAAACTGTATGACGGTCGACTCATCATCCCAAACATGCTGGATAAATCCTTCATTATATTCAAAGGCCAGAGTAGTAGCGAGATTTGATCTTT
Source organism: Pseudomonas sp. SB113 (assembly GCF_040754745.1). NCBI lineage: Bacteria > Pseudomonadati > Pseudomonadota > Gammaproteobacteria > Pseudomonadales > Pseudomonadaceae > Pseudomonas > Pseudomonas sp. SB113. Next base: position 265,359 of record NZ_JBFMHW010000005.1, on the reverse strand, counting down.
TAAATAATAGGTCATAGCTTGCTTTATCCTCCTCCCACCCTCGATTCTTTCGAATAACATCAGTGATCTCATCATATAGATCAACTAGTACTGAATTGCATCTGTTTAGTCTAGTTAAATTTATTGCAATGCAAGTAGCGATATTTTTACGACTGACGCCTATAGCGCTCGCCTCTGAAACGACCAAGTCGAAGAAATTTCCATAGCTCGTGATCATCTGACTTAAGAGGGTGTCATCGCCAGAGAACCACGACAAATCTATAACTTCGTTATCATTCTTTCCTTTGAAAAGTTGCAAATATAGTCGAGAGATCCAGTGCTCGTACCCTATCCAGGAACCAGCGCTAACGGGAGTGATTATATATTTATCTTTAGTTAAAATTTTCTTTAATTTTTCTGAAAAGTCCAAGAAAAAAGCGTTGTCGGAAAAGTGCCTTACCATGAACAAAGGAAACCCAGCCTGTACCGCATTACATTCGGATGAGTTTTTTTCAAACTCAATATTGAATGCGTGAAGAGATTTTTCAAATATCTCCCTAGAGGCCTCTAGCGAGATAACGCCGTACTTGTTTAAATAAAAGCACATATCGTTTATGCTATTGATTGCAGGTGCATATTCCGCTTTAAACTTATCGATGTTGAATCCATTCCACCATAGTCGCTCTGAAAATACTGCTGAGCCTGCCAAGTCCATCCAGGCGCCATCAGTTGTTATATTCGAAGCGCTGACATTTGCATGGTAAATTCGTTTAGATCTAGCCGCAGAAAATTGCTTAGCATAACGAGTTGCTAATTCAACCATACCCAAGCTTAAAGATTCGGGTAGTGCATTTGCATCTTGATTAGTACTATTTTGTGGAAGAAACGAAACGAGTCTTTGTATTGCTAAAGCCACACGCTTGGCATCTTCACTTAAAGCGCCATGTTTTTTTTCTTTAAAATATAATGCTCTTATAAAGTGGGCTGGTCGCACAGCGGGTAGCCTAATTAAAAGAGCTCGTGCATGATGCGTATTTGATTCCTCAAATTCGACATCCAAATCTATAATCGCAACTGTTCTTACCGCACCATACGGTAGTGCACGCTGAACAACCTCCGCCCAAATTGACTCATGGATAGCAATACTTAGAGATAGGAATCCATTTGCATGAGTATATCCCTGGGGATTTGGGGGTCTAACGCTGACTAGCTTATTGGCACCTATCCCTTTTAGTTGAAAAGAACCGTCAAAACCACATCGAGCGCCGCCTCCATTGGTTAAGATTCCATCCCCGCCATAGCGTTCAGCAAAGAATTTTTTTTTATCATAGGGACGTTTCGCACAAATTTCTTGATATACGATAGTATAGCTGTATCTGGATAGTAACTCTGCCTCCCCCAAGCCTCTATCGAGAAGTGAATTACAATATACAATTTTTCCTTTGTTAGCCTTTGCTGTTTCAAATGGTACGAAGACTTCTGGTAAATCATTCAGTGTTAGTTGTGCCACGCCCGACTCCCTCATTTTGAGAAATCACTGAGTATTTTATATATGCCTATCTCGTCAGAATACTGTGACAGCGCACTATCAAATGATATCAATCGGTCAGCTGTTGCTTTCCATTCAGCGATATTATGATACGCGTTAATAAACCAACTCAAATTTTCGCACAAATTCCCAAATGCTGAGTTTATCTGCATGACTTCACCAAACATAATGGAACCAGAAAAAAATCGCGGAACTGCCAACAAGCTGCTAAGCATCAAGGAAAATTGGCCATAACTTTCCGTAAACAGTGATAGCCGCATCTTTACGCGAATAGTTCGTCGCATATTGGCGAGGCTTAACTCAAGCTTATCGCCGATATGGCTCCTGTCACAACTTCGCGTAATTTTAGAAGGTCCCAACTTTTTTTGATCGCGAAATTTTACCAGTGAATACCTGAGGTCAGCCTCTGACTTTTGCTGGTTATTATTCAATGATACAAGCTTAAATCCGATTTTTTGACTAATATACATACCCAGAAACGTATATAAAATCGCGCTCCAAAACATATAAGCGGGAACTGTTATCCCCCACAACGATGCATTGCCTGAGATAGCGATCAGGACCACACTGAACGAGACCACACTCGCTAATGTATAAATGAGCCCGCAGGCCAAATAAAGCGTAGAAAAAGTAAATTTATTGATATCTTCAGCGATGCGTTGATCAGGATTGTCGACGCGACGTCCGACTTGTTCAGGCCGAGGGGATCGAATTATCCAAACTGAAAGATAATGTTCAGTTAACCATCGGCGCCACTTTAGCGCTAAAATATCCACTAAATAGGTAGTGAGCACCGAACGCCCTACGGAAAAACATACAATTCCAAAGAATATGAATGCGAGCGTATAAAACTTATGCGCATTGAGCTCTTGAATGGAATTGTAAAAGTGCTTGTACCACTCGTTAAGCGCTAATGCAGTTACTACCCCAAGAAGAGAGAGCATCACCAGCGCAATCAGTGCGCACCATGCAAAACTCTTCTCGCTCGACTTCCAATATAATGAAATCAATAAATATGTATTATGCGCAAAGCTATTTTCGTTAAACTTTTCCGTGCCTGTACGCGCTTCGTCGACATCCATCATGGCTTCTCGGTTTGTTTTAAACATATATTTTAAGTTTACGGGCCGACTATCAAACATGATTGCCTATAAGGCCCAGAACCCTAAGCGGCCCAAACTTACCGCTAATTTTAAACGCGCCATTTGCCAGCTATTTAGTGCATTGATGTGTTGCTGCTCTGCAGTAGCGTACGCGTTCAATGCGTTAAGTAATTCAATCATGCTGCCAACACCGGATCGGTAACGGCCTTGCACCACGTCCAGAGCCTGGTTGGATTGATCAACCCACTCAGCCGTTCTTTCCAGTGACCGAGTTTCAGTTATTAATGCTTGATAATTACCCCACAAGTCTATTGAGATACGCTGCTCAACATCTGTAACCTCGGCTTCCCGCGCTTCAAGTTGCGCCTGAGCGCCTCGAACCTGATACGTGCGTTCGAATCCTTCAAACAACGGAATATTCAACTGCAGCCCGATACTGTTCTCACGTGCCCGGCTATCGCCATTGAACGCCATTGATTGGTTCAGCTGCATATCTGAGGCGCTGGCGATAAATGACAGCGTAGGGCGGCCTTCTGCCTTACTCTCTTCGATTGCAGCTTTCGCTGCATCCAGCCTAGCCTTGGCTGCGACGAGTGAGGGGTGATCCTGTTTGGCTTGCTCAAGCAACTCATCAATGCTTGTGACAAACCTAGTATCGGGACGCCGAGTCAAGCTTCCTACTAACTCCAACGGTGTTTGCGGCGCCAGCCCCATCCGCAGGGCAATAAGGCCCTTTGCATTGACTAAGGTCCCATTGCTGCGGACTTCATTGAGCGCTGCTTGCGAATACGCCGCTTGAGCTTGAAGGCGGTCCGACAGCGCGGCTGCGCCAGCGTCATATTTGGCACTGGCAGCCTTGAGATTTTCGGCCGCCAACACTGCCACTTGAGCGGCGGCAACCTGACTGTTTTGTGCGGCCAGTGTGTCGTAGTACAGCTGTGCGGCCAGTAGAAAGGTTTGCTGTAGTTGCTCATCTTGATTAGCGTTTGTCGCAATCAACAACTGGCGAGCATTGCTCAACGCTGCGTCGCGCCGTCCAAAATCAAACAACACCCAGCTCAACGCCAATCGATGATCGACTTGGCTTTTATGACCGTGGCTGGAGTATTCCTCTCGCTGATCATAATTCGTATCATTGCGCCCCGTGTTGATACCCGAACTGGCATTGAGTTTCGGAAGGTACGCCGACTGTCGTAATCCGACATTAGCTGCCAAGGCCTTGGCATTTGCCCAGTTCAAGCGTGCTTGAGGATCGTGACAGAGCACCCGCTCTATCATGTCCTCAAGCGTTAAGCGCGCGGATATCGGGCTGGCCTTACATGCGCCGGGAACGCTGTCGATATGTTGGGTTGCTGTGCTCGAGGCCAAGCGTTCGGTCGCGAAGATATCCAGACCTGCTGCCAGCGCGCACTGAGGATGAGCACAAAGACAAGCGATTAGCGTTGCGACGCACGCGGCCCTCGTCACGAACTGACCGTGCCAATGCCATAAATGCATGGAGCCTGAGCAAACGGAGCCGGCACAATCCTCCCATGCTCCAGCATCACCACACGATCTGCTGACGCAATTGTCTCAGCACGATGAGCGATGATAATCCGGGTCACATCAAGTGCTCGTACCGACTCATTGACCTGTTGCTCGCAGGCCATATCCAGATGACTGGTAGCTTCGTCCAGAATCAGTATGTCGGGTTTTTTGTAAAGCGCCCTAGCTAACAGCACTCGCTGTTTCTGGCCACCCGACAACACCGTCCCCATATCACCCACCAGCGTGTTGTAACCCATCGGCATAGCCAGAATGTCGGTATGAATGGAGGCCATGCGTGCGCACTCCATCGCCCAATTCAAGTCAGGGTTTGATTCAAAAAATACGATGTTGTCTGACAGTGAACCGGCGAACAGGCAGTCATCCTGCAAGACTGTCCCGATCTTGCTGCGGTACGTCTCGGCCCCCAGTTGCTGTAGATCACTTCCGGCCATGTAGATCCGGCCTTCAGTGGGTTGAGTTATACCCAAAAGCAAACTGACAAGGGTGCTCTTACCACTGCCAGAGACGCCCGTGATAGCAACCGACTCACCTTGCGCGATATAAAGATCGAGTCCATCAAGCACAAACGGTTCTTGATCTGAATATCGATACTTCACGCCCTTGAGCTCAATGTCCATCGAGCATGAAGGCCAAGCCGTGCCCGTTGGTGTGCCACGGCTATCTTCCGGTGGGTGCATAACAATGTCAGCTAGTCGCTCACCTTGAAGGCGTAACATGTATAGCTCAAACAAATGATCAATTAGGTTTGCAACACGACTTACAAACTGACCTTTGTACGCCATAAACGCAATTAAAACGCCGATAGTAAACTGGTTATTCATTACCATCGATGCACCCAGCCAGATGGCAAGTAGGTTTTCCAACCCGAATATCAAACCGTTCAGTTGCGTATAGAGCAGCTGCAACTTCTGTGTTCTCAAACCAGCGTTGATCTGTTCTACCAACAAGCCAAGCCAGGCAAGCCGCCGTTCATTCTGGCGTTGGAATAGCTTGATTGGCCGCATGCCGCGAACAGTTTCCAGGAAGTGACTTTCCTGCCGCGCGGCATGAACAATCTGTTCTTCACTGGCCCGACGTAAGGGGTAGTACCACGCCCATCGAACCACCACGTAGAAGACCATCGCCGTCGCGGCAATAGCTGCCAGCAACGGGCTGTAGATAAACATGAGTATGAAGGTAGCGACGGTAGTCAAACCATCCAGGACAGCAGAAAAGAACGCGGCAGTCAGTGTCCCCTGTATCACGTCGACAGCACCGAATCGTGAGACAACATCCCCCAGATGTCGCTTTTCAAAATAGTGGACCGGTAGGCGTAGCAAATGACTAAAGACATTGGCTCGCCACTGCACGCTCAAGAGCGTGCTCATATGCATCATGACCCAGGCCCGTATTGCACTCACTACTTGCTGCATCAGCAACAGCAAACCAAAACCAATAATTAAGGTTGTCAGCAAGTCGCGATCTTGGGTGACCAGCACGTTGTCGAGCGTCCACTGCAGTAAAAATGGACTGACCAGCGAGAACACCTCCAGCGCCAGTGCCAAGATCAGCACCTGCCCAAGGGAGCGGTAGAGACCGCTCACTTTTCCCAACATACTCATCAATTTGACCTGAGGCTTGGGCTCCTGTTTTTCAAATTCGCCGCTCGGCCAGACCTCGAGTGCTACACCCGTAAAAGATTTACTGGCCTCGGTCATGCTCAGATGACGGATGCCACAAGCAGGGTCATGCACAACAAGACGATGGTTCTCTAAGGCCTTGAGGACAACAAAGTGGTTAAAGTTCCAATGCAAAACACAAGGCAACTTGAGCTTGCTCAGATCCTCAAGTTCCAACCTGACAGCCCTAGTACCGAGATTCAGTTGATCGGCGGTCTGGATCAGTTGCTTGAGCGTGCTTCCTTTGAGCGAGACATTGAATTGACGGCGCAGGTCCATCAGCGATGCATGACGGCCATGGAACCCCGTTATCATCGCCAGGCAGGCCAGGCCACACTCCGTCGCTTCGGTTTGCAGGATTAGGGGTAGACGTCGGCCCACTCGTAGGGAGATTGCATCGAGATAGTTCATGCAGTCTCTCCTAAAATTTGCCGGTCAGGCTGTAAAGCGGTTCAAGCACCCACTCATAGAGATGGCGGGTTTCCTGCAGAATGTCTGCCTCAACCAACATGCCGGTTTGCAGCGGCCGCGCTTTGCCGTAAGCCATGACGGATTGCGATTCGACATCAACGCGAATGCGGTAGATCTGCTCACCCTCCAATCCCAGCCCTGGCACACTGCCCGTCATCGTTGCCAGCTCATTAGCCGACAATGTTGCCTTGGAGATAGAGATAACACTGCCACCGTGTTGGCCGAACTTTTGGTACGGATACGCCTGGTAACGCACTTTTACCGGGTCGCCGGCATGAATGAAGCCGATGGATTTACTCGGCGCATACAACTCGGCTTGCAGGTGAGAGTTTGCGGGTACGATACTCATCAAGACGCGCGAGCTATCAACCGTCTGGCCCGGCTCAACGAGAATCGCAGTGGCCACGCCGTCCTGGGGAGCCGTTATGACCAAAGCACGCTTGGCTTCGCTTTCAATCAATTCCTGCTGTATGCCAGACAGTGAGCGCTCAATGCTGGCGAGCTGGTTTTGATGCAGTGCCGAAAGCCCTGCAAACTCATGTTGAGTTTCCACCAACTGCTGGTTAAGCGCTGTAGTTTCGCGAACCAGCCCCTGAAGGGTCTGATGCTGGCCTAACAATTCGGACTGTCGCTGTTGAAGCTGATCCATTGAGATGTAGCCCTTATCCATCAATCCTTGATAACGATCAGCAGCATTGGTCGCCAGCTTTACAAGCTTCTCCTGACTCTCCGTCTGCTGTGCCAGGGTCCGCAACTGCCGTCTTAAGCTTTCCAGCTTGCTTTGTAAGCTTTGCCGCTCTTCAGTTTGAAGTTGCCGTGTCTTCGCCAACTCGTCGCCTAAGGAGCGTTGCCGTATGGTCAGTTGATCGTTTACGTCTGCTTGAACGGGTTGCGAATCTCCTGCGTAGCGCTCGCTGGAAATTCGGAACAATGGCGCTCCCAGCTTGACCGGCTGGCCTTCATCGACAAATCTTTCGAGTACTAAGCCGTACTGAGGTGCGTGTATTTTCAGTTGCCCTGAGAAGGGCACCAATTGACCTGGGACGGTAATCCGCTTTGTGTAACTTCCCCAGAGAAAAAAAGTCACTACCATGGCCGCGAACCCCCCGGCAATTAGCGTCAGCACCGCGAATGAAAACGGCCTGACGAGCACGACTTCCCCCAGCCAGTTACTTTGCCTAGAAGTCAAAGCTTCAAGCCGGAACAACGGAGTTTCTGGTGCCACAACTCATCCTTGGTAGTTTTTTCAGGTTCAACCCGGAGAAATACACTTCCTCTCAGACGGCCGTAGGCCCGACTGAACAGTGATTGGCGTCACGCCGAAAAAATTAGTTACCGGGGTAAATTTCCTGCCGCCTCATTCGTAAGCTATCCGTAGACGCATAGCGCCTAGACAGCTATCGAAGATTGCTTTCTGCGCTGTGCAAATAATTTAGTATCATCGATGACTTAGCGCAGGGAGAAGCGTATTGAAAATTACCAATCGAGAGTCCGCGGTATTGGATTTTCTAGTTCAGGGGTTATCGAACAAGGAAATTGGTCGAGAATTAAGCATCAGCGATCACACTGTAAGGGACCACATATCATCAATCATGAGAAAGACCAATACCACCAATCGTGTGGAGTTAGCGATTTTAACCAGTACAATGAATAAAGCCAGATAGCACTAGCCTCAAAACTATTTGGCCTTCTACTATCTCAATCTTAAAAGATTTAGTCACCCCCTACAGCCGTAGGGTGCGCACAGATTTAGACATCGCACTGAGCTTGTGCTGAAGACAGCAGCTTATGGGCTCTCCCTTCATGACTGCTTACTTCTAGCTCTTCGTGTCAAACTATGTTGTGAGCAATCGGTCCCTGTATTTCAAGCGCAGCCCATCTGGGTCAATCTATGTTGCTGTTGTCTTTAGCCCGAATCATCCTACAGACCCCGATTTATGCGAGGGGGTGTGTCAAACTATGTTGTTGGTACCCACCGCCCGGGTCTCCAGGTACCCGCGAAAGGACGCGCCTTCGATGAACACCCCCTCGCAAATCCACGAGCGTTTGCACAACCGCCGATTCACCGTCGCCACCAACACCCACGGGCTCTCCGGCGCGGGCACTGTGTTTCATTACCTTGTTGAGGGAGATGCCATTTCCAGTACCTACCAAGGCGGTCGCATCCGCCTGGGTACGCAAGTCGGCCGCGTCACAGGCCCAGACTCTATCGAGCTGCTGTATCAGTGCCTGACACTGGAAGGTGAGCTGCTGGCCGGCTGGTCGCGGGGCATCATCGGTGTCGATGCTGCCGGGCGTACCACGCTGAGTTTCGTGTGGGGTTGGTTGTCGGGGGCGACGGAAGGCGGGGAGTCGAACTACGTGGAGCTGGTTGTATAGGTCAAAAAGAATCAGAAAAAAAATCAGAAAAATGTTCAGCAGATAGTTGTATAAAATCTTGGATTTATCCCGTTACTATTGGACCTTAAAGGAAAACAGATTCGAAAAAAAATCGGAAAAATGGTGAGGAAAATGACGCAGAAGTTCATGTCCGGGAATCACTGGTTGGAACCTGTCTGGCCATCGCCAGGTTTTCCTGCGTCGATTTTACGTACGGCAGAGACGCTATCGTTTCGTGCCGGAAAACTCACGGGTTTGCTCCCCGAAAACACCGCTATTCGCATCGGCGGCCTGATGCGGATCACCAATAGTTACTACAGCAACCTGATTGAAGGCCAATTCACCGAGCCTGCTACGTTATCTACACGAGTACCCAGGCGTGACTCCAAAGAACTGCGTGAGCTGGCCGAAAGTCACATCGGCGTTCAGACGTTACTGGAGCGAACAGTACGTCGGCCGAAATCATTTGACGCGCCTTGGAGCGTGTTCTTTGCCCCTGAATTCATTTCTGTCATTCATCGCCGCCTTTTTACAGGTGCCAGCGACGACGACTTGCGACTGAGTGATGGGCGCTTAATGGTGCCGGGTCAATTGCGTGATAGTGCACAACGCAATGTCTTGGTGGGTGATCATGCAGCGCCTGCCTGGGAATCCGTCGCCCCCATGCTCACCCGCCTTCAACAGGTATATGGGGGGCAACCTGATCTGACGTCGCGAATTCTCAGCGCTCTTGCTTATCACCATCGTCTTGCGTTTATTCACCCATTTGAAGATGGCAATGGCCGAGTCGTGCGCATGATTACGCACTTGCAGTTGATGCGCCTTGGGCTAGCGTCCCCACTGTGGTCACTTTCTCGGGGGCTGGCACGAAAACAGGATGAGTACTATGGACGCTTGCGTGCAGCGGATCAGCCGCGTCGCGGGGATCTGGACGGTCGTGGTCAGCTGACTCAAGGTGGGTTGTTCGAATTTGTAGAGTTCATGCTGCAAGTCTGCATTGATCAGATGGAGTATGTAGAACAAGCGATGGGCCTGGTAAGTCTGCGTCAGCGGCTTGAGAGAGTGATTGGGCTTGAGGAGCGATTCATTGGGGCTGGAGTGAAGCCGGAAATGGCCAAGGCCATCCATATCCTGCTAACTCAAGGTGAGATTGCCCGAGCGGACTTCAAAATCTTTTCTGGGCTGCATGATCGCGTAGCAAGTGATCAGCTTAAAAAGTTAATTGATTTGGGCGTGGTTGAAGTGCCATCTGCCAAGTCACGCTCGATTTTTCCCGGCCTACCCGTATGGTTCGCGCAGATGATATTCCCTGATCTTCATCGGCGCTTTTACTGAGCCAGGGGTCAGAGGCGGCTTATCACGGTAAAAACTCCACCCTCAACCCCCGGCTCGCACTACGCCCCTGATCATCGCTGACCCGCAACCGATACTCCCCCGACTTGCCCGGCCGCCAGTTCAATGTGGCTTGCGGCGGGCCCTGGCCGATCAAGGTTTGATCAGAAAACCAGTACAGCGTCGCCGCATCGCTGGCCGCATTCGCGTTCAGCGGGATGCTTTCCTGGGGTTGGGACAGGCGCAACTGATAACTCACTTGAGTCAGCGGCGAGCGGATCTGCGGGGCTTCGCTCTGGTCGCTGATGCGGTTGGGCTGGCAGTTTTTCATCACGTTGGGGGGCGTGCGGCGGGGCAGGCCGGCGGCGCGGTACAGGCGTTGTATGTCGCTGGGCCAGAATTCGAAGACTTCCTCGCGGGTGTATTGCGCCTCGAACGGCGGGCACGCGGCCTTGCCGGTGCGGGTGTCGATCAGTACCGGACGGTGCAGGTTGGACACGCGAATCGGTGAGACACCGGGGATGTACCAGGTCTTGCGGGTTTGTGGGCACCAGCGGTTGGGCAATTCGCCCGAGGCGGCGCAGACGTCGATGCGCACCAGGCCGGCGGGTGGTTTGTCGGCCTTGATCACGACGTTGGGCAAGGCCAGGGGCAGGGCGTCGGCGATGCGGAAGAACAGCGGTGCAGCGGTCTTGGCCCCGATAAACGCCGGGTTGGGGCGACCATCGAAGTTGCCCACCCACACCACTAGCACGTAGGGGCCGACCAGGCCCGCGCTCCACGCATCATGGAAACCCCAGGACGTGCCGGTTTTCCAGGCGGTGCGCCAGTGCCGCGCGGGCAGGCCATCCGGGCGCGGATTGCGGCGCAGCATATCGCGCACCATGAAGGCGGCCTGCGGAGTGAGGAGCTGCGGGCCGGTGGCCTGGGGCTGCTCCTGTAAATAGCGCAACGGCCGCAGATGGCCGTCGCCCGCCAGCATCACATACAGTCGCGCCAGCTCCTCGGGTGTCATCTCGCCGCCACCGAGGGCCAGGGCCAGGCCGTAATGGCTTTCACCGCGCAGGCCCTTGACCCCCGCGCGTTGCAACAACCCATACAACGACGGCGACTTCACCTGGCTGGCCAGCCACACCGCCGGGATATTCCGGCTACGGATCAACGCATCCCGTGCGGTCAGAGGCCCGACAAAACTGCCGTCGAAATTTTCCGGCTGGAAGTAGCCGAAGTTACTGGGCAAGTCCTTGAGGATGCTCATGGGGTGGATCACCCCTTGATCCAGTGCCAGCCCGTAGAGAAACGGCTTGAGGGTCGACCCCGGCGAACGGCGTGACAATACGCCGTTGACCTGGCCGTGGATGCCTGTGGATAAGTAGTCCGCCGAGCCCACCAGCGCCTTGACGCTTTGGTCGCGGCTGTCGATCAGGATGGCCGTGGCATTTTCCACCCCGGTGCTGCGCCGCTCGGCGATAAAGCCGCTGATCAGGCGTTCGAGCAGTTGCTGCAAGGGCAGGTTGAGGGTGCTGTTGAGTTCGTTGCCTGGCTGGGATGCCAATAGCTGCTCGCTCAGATGCGGCGCCAGAAACGGGATCTGCTGGCGGTTGCGGGCTTCCAGGGGCAGGTCGAGCAAACTGTCGTTACGCGGGTCTTGTGGATAAGTTTCACGCCAGTCATTCATCAAGCGCAGCCGCGCGTTTTGCAGTGACGGTCCGAAGCGTGCACGCCGCCCCGGCTGCTGGGGGATCACCGCCAGCGCCAAGGCTTCGGACAACGACAACTGCGCCGCCGCCTTGCCAAAGTAGATGCGACTGGCCGCTTCGGCGCCTTCGATATTGCCGCCCATGGGCGCCAGGTTCAGGTACGCCTCAAGGATCTCGTGCTTGCTGTAGCGCGTCTCCAGCCACAGCGCCAACGCCATCTGTTGCAACTTGCCGGGCACCTGGCGGGTGTTGAGATCCCACAGGCGCCGCGCCAATTGCATGCTCAAGGTCGAGCCGCCCTGACGCTGGCCGCCGCTGTAGGTGGCCAGGGCCGCGCGCAGCAACGCCGGGGGATTGATCCCCGGGTGCCAGTAGAAATTGCGGTCTTCCTTGAGCAGCAAGGCCTCGACCAGTGACGGCGAGATGCGCTCCAGCGGCAGCCATAAACGGTATTGGCCGTCATCCGCCAGGGTCATGCGCAGCAGCGAACCGTCATCGGCCAACACCACCCGTGACGATGTCACAGCCTGTTCCAGCGGGGCATGGGGCCACAGCCGCAACCCCGCCAGCAATAGCGCCGCTGCCAGCAGCGGCGCCAGGCGTTTAAGGCTTGGTAATTTCAAGCTGGCCTACTTTGCCGCGCCCTTGCAGGGTGGTTTCGTACATGCCTTCGGCGTAGGCCGGTGGCGTGTTGAACGTGCCGGCGTTGGTGGCGCGCACACGATAGACGAAGGTGCCTACGTCGCGCAGTGCCGTGCCGTACAACACCACCCGATCATCACGCACATCCACGTAGTCCGGCTGCCAGTTGCTCAGCTCGGTTTCGCCGATCGGCGCTTGCCAGGCATCGGCTTCTTGTTCGCTTTCTTCTACGTAATCGGACGCTTCGCCTTCACTTTCCTCGGTGCTGGCGGTTTCCGGCTCCGGTGGCAAGTTATACACAGGCTCGACGCCACCGGGCAGCAGGTCGACCACGGCCACTTGCTGCACCTGGTCACGGTCGGTGGCACGCAGACGCAAGCGCACCAGGAACTCATCGCCCACCGCCACTGTGCTCACCGGCTCGCCTTTGAGGTCGAGGTATTCGTGGATGATCTCCAGCCCGTTGTTGATCGGCTTGAGCTTGGCACCCTTATCGAAACCGGCTTCGCTGAGCATGTAGAACGCCGCCGGGCCGTCGGATTTTTCCATCAGCAGTTTTTGCGTGGCGCCCGGTACCGCCGCACGCGGCGGCTGGCCGGCCATTTCCAGCAGTTGTTGCTGCTTGTCGCCCAGCCAGGCGGTGGCCTTGAGGGTCATATCGCTTTGCGCGCGCAGGCCGTAGTTGTCCAAGGCACGCAGCAACAGCGCCGCCGACAGTGAGTTGTAGCGCTGTTCGTTGAGGCGCTTGCCGAGTTTATCCAGCAGGGCGGTAGGCACATCGTCCAGCAACTCGGGGAAATGACGAGCGAGCAGATGCAGGTGCTCGGCATCGTGGACCAGCGGGTCGTAATACAGGCCATCGCTGTCCCACTTATCCACAAGCGAACGCCAAGGGATCTTGCGGAACAAGGCGTCGGCCTGGCGATCCTGTTTGAGCAGTTTGTAGCTGGCCGCCAGGTAGGCGGCGCCCAGGTCGTTCTGCCAGCTGTCCTTGAAGTAGCTTTCGTAGCGTTCGCGTATATCGCTCAAGGCGCCGCTCACCAGAATCCCCTGGCGACTCAACAGGTAACTGGCGTAGGCGCGGTTGCGCAATTCCGACAGGCCTTCGCTCGGGCCGTTGGCCAGGTCCGTCAGATAACTATTGGCGCGCACCAGCAGGTCTTCCGGCACCGGCAGCCCGAGTTCCTTGGCTTCGATCAGGAAATCGGTGGCATACAGGCTGGCGTAGGGCGCCACATCCGGATTGGCGGCCCACAAACCGAAACCACCGGCCTGGTTCTGGCGCTGACGCAGCATGCGTACCGCTGCGCTGAAGGCTTGTTCGGCTTCGGGTGCAGTGCCTCCCCAGATCAACGCCGGCATGGCCTTGGACACCAGTTGCTCGGTGCAGGCATAGCCGTAGTCATCCAGGTAATGCTTGAGGCCGTTGGCCCACACCAGCGGCGAGGCCGCCACACCCAGTTGCACGTCGCGCAGTTGGCTGAACAGTTCACGGGTGGGCTTGAGCTCTTTGCTGGCGCTGTCGAAACGACCCAGGCTCAGGACCACGCGATGCTCGCTCAGAGGGCGAATCGAAGTGGTTTCCGCCACCTGGATCCGCTTGCCATCTGGCAACACTGCGACAAAGCGCAAATCCGCCGAACCGAGGGTTTCGCCGACCTTGATCTTGAACTCGGCGGTGCCCTCCTTGCGCGGTTGCAGGGACAAGGTGCTGGCTTTGTTGCCCTGCACCACCAGGCCGTCGCTGGTCTGCACTTCAAACTTCACGTCCGCCGCAGCCTCGAGGTTGCTGAACACCCCGGCACTCACGTTGAACACATCACCTGGCGCCACAAAGGCCGGCACGTTCGGCGTGATGACGATCGGGCCACGGACCTCGGTGTTGGCCTCGCTGACGCCCACGCTGTCGGCGTCCACTGCCACCGCGAACAGGTGCAGCTTGCCGTTGAAGCTGTCCGGCACTTGGTAATGCAGCACGGTTTCACCGGCGGGCAAGTCCACCAGCCCGGACCACCAGGCCACTGGCGGCTGATGTTTACGCTTGAACGGGTTGAGGTGGTTGGCCAGGGCGCCTTCCGTATCGCCACCGGGCGCCGCCCCACTGAGCAGGCGGCTGAATTCCGGCAGGATCAGGTCCAGGATCTGACTGGTGCCGACTTCCAGCGCCCGCTTCTGGAAGAAGAAACCCAGCGGGTCGGGCGTCTGGTAGCGCGCTACCTGCAAGATGCCTTCGTCCACTGCATACACCACCGCGCGGCCTGGGCGGTCGGCGTTGACCTTGATGTCGAGGGTTTGCCCCGGCTCTATTTTCGCCGGGCCCTCGACCTTCAACGCCATGCGCCGTGCATCCAGGTTGATGCTGAACGGCACCACACCGTAGGACAGCGGGCTCATATAAACCTCGGACGAGCCGATGTCGCGCACAAACTGCACGTTGACGTAGGCATTGCCTTCAAGCCCCGCAGGCACGCGGATATGTTGCACGCTGTTGGTACTGTCGGCCTTGAACCACTGCTGGGTGTAGACCTTGTCCCGCTCAATGGTGATCAAACCCGCACCGGTGTAAGGCGCGCGGATGCTGATCGCGATCTCATCGCCGGTGGCGTAGCTGCGTTTATCCAGGCGCAGTTGCAGCTCGGCGTTGCGTTCCAGGGAGCGCGAGGTATTCCCGCGTCCGGCCACGCTGTAGTCGATCTGGTTGAGCAGGTTGCCGTTGGCGTCTTTCACTTGCAGGGTGAAATCGCCTGGGGTAGCGGTGTTCAGCGTCTGCCTGGCGCCGTCCTTGGTCATCACCAGCGGTGAGGCCGGCTGGCTGATGTTCTTGATGCGCGACTCGTACTTGTAGGTGCCGTTGGACTGTTTCACCAGTACCGACACGTAGCGGTGTTCGACCACTTCGCTGGTCAGGCCATCCACCGCCAGCGGAGTGAGGTCTGGCGCGACGGCCAGCCATTGCACCTGGCGTGGGGCGTCCTTGGCGACGTACGACAGCGAGTCCTGACTTTTCACACCCACAAGGTAGGGTGCGGACGACACCAGCAACGCGCTTTGCGCCGCCACGTTACGACCCCCTTCGGCCTCGAACACCTGAGTCATCACTTGCAAGCGATAGGTGCTGTTGGCGAAGCGTTGCAGGTTGAGGTCGAGTACAGCCTGGCCGTTGTCGTCGACGGTGGTTTCGGCCAGGTCTTCGGTGCTGGCCTCTTCCAGGGAGTCGTTGAGGCGGAAACGGTAGTCGGGGTAACGCTCGAATGCTGCGAGCGTCGGGCTCAGGGACATCTTCGCGGTGACGCGACGGCCGGCCGCCGGCGCGCCGAACAGGTGCATCGCGGTGACCTTGGCCACCACCTGCTCCGGTGGAATCCAGCCCTGCACCGGGGTGTCATGCAAGCTCAGGCTGACCTTCATGCGGTCCGGTTCGAAATCGCGGACCTTGAAGCTGACACTGCCCAGGTCGGTGCGGGTCTGTTTTTGGCCAATCAACTGCAAGGTCGCGGTGTAATCCCCGGCGGGGGCGACTTCGCTGCTGGGGAAATCAAAGGTTTCAAAACCGCTGGCGGACAGCTTCAGCGGCTGGCGAATCACTTCAAGGCCGCGTGGATCGGTGATCTGCAACTCCACAGGCAGGCCTTGCAGGGCACCTTTCCAATTGCCGCTGCGCACGATCATGCCCAGGTGCGCGGTTTCGCCAGGGCGGTAAAGGCCACGGTCGGTGAACAGGTAGGCACTGAGGCGATCAATCGCGCCGTCTTCTTCCAAACCGCCTACGTCGAAGCGCGACAAATCCAGCTGCTGCGACTGACGGGCGATCGGCAGGAACGATTGGTCATTGCCGCGAGTGACCACATACATCAGCGGCGTTTTCTCACGGCGCAGTTCATCCAGCTTGGCGAAATGCACGTGGCCTTCGCCGTCGGTGTGGCCGCTGCTCACCGGCAGACCGTTGCGGCCAATGATGTCGACCTGGGCGTCGGACACCGGCGAACCGTTGCCGATGGACTGCACATACACGTCATGGCTGCCATCGCTGGAGCGCTTGGCGATGATGCCGAGGTCGGTGACCACGATAAAGCGCAGGTCAGAGGTGGTGCTGCGCGAATAGTCGAACGTGCGTTCGGCCGGCTCATCCTGAGGGCTGAGCTTGAGGACGAAAATGCCGCGACGGCCGCCGTTGGCGGTGAGGTAGTGGCTCAGGTCGACGTTGTCATAGACAGTTTTCGCCGGGTCCGAGGACGACAGCGCAATATCCAGGGACTGGCGTTCAACCATGCGGTCGAAGTACTCGTTGCCGAAATTGGGCCGGGCAAAGCTGCCGCTGCTCTGGTCCACCAGGTGCTGCAATTGGTTGGGCAGCAAGCGTGCGATTTCCACATGGGCACCAGGCACACCCCGGGCCATGAAGCCCAGGCGTTTTTCGCCATTGAGGCTGAGCAACGCGCCGTCGGACAGGAACTGCAGGGTGCGCGGATAAGCCGGCATGCTGATCAGCGAAGCCGTAGGGTTTTTCGCCAGGTAGCCGCCGATGGCTTCCAGGTTGGCGGGCACGCGCACATACAGCGCACGGCCGGCCGGGGCCTTGAATTTGAAAGCGTGCAGGGTGTTCAGCGGTTCGACGCTGGGCACGTGGGTCAGGTTGACCTTGGTGCTACGGGCCAGCAGCGCGTCGTCGATCTCGTTGCTGCTGTAAGGGCGGGTGTCGTCCTCGGCTTTTTCCGGCAGCAGCCAGGCCTGGACCTTACCGGCAATGGTGTCATCGGCCACGGCGCTGGAACTGCTGAACATCAGCACCGGCTCAGGCTCGCCGCGTGCGTTATCCACAAAGCTCACTTCGGCGCCGGTAAAGGTCAGGCGATAGCGACCGGGCACGGTGACTTCGGCCACCAGCGGCGCGGTGCTGGCGTTGCCGCCGTCGCGGGCCTTGATACCTTCATCCAACTTGGCGCTGACCGGCGTGCTTTCCAGCGGCGTGGCCAGGGCGGCGGAGCGTACGTAGACGTTGAGTTTTTTCTCGTCGAAGCTGATTTCCGGACGGTTGGGCATCTGCGCGTCGCGGTAGGCCAGGCCTTTGCCGAGGCTTACCGAGACGCGCTTGCGCAGGCTGTCTTCATCGACCGGGTGGGAAAAATGGAAGGTCGCCACCAGCTGTTTCAGCGTTGGGTTGGATGGGTCCTGATACAGCTCGTTTTGCGCCAGGGTGGCGCGGAACGGTTGGGTGGAAAATTGCGCGCTGTATTGGTCGAGCAATACGCCGTCGGCCAGCAGGTTTTTCTTTGCCAGGTCCAGGGTGTAATGGGCGTCGATGGGCCAGTCTTTTTCCGGCACGAACAACAGGCTACGGTCATCCGCCCAGCGCCAGGTGCCTGCAACCTCGGGCTTGAGGGTAATGCCTTCGGTCACCGGTTTGCCGATGGCCGCCAGTGGAGCCACGGATTCGCCGAAACGCACCTGCAAGTTATCCACAACCGGGGTTTGCTGGGTGTAGTCGGTCAGGTTGGGTTTGTGCAGCGAGTAGCTCGCGGTATGCGGCTGCGGCAGATTGGAATACCAGTGCCAGCCGTAGAAGCCAGCCGCCGCGAGCAATACGAGCCCGAGCACCCCGGCACCCGTCTGGCGCGGATAAGCGCGGGCTTTATCGCCCAGGTTCGCCAGGCCACGGCCAATAGCGCGCAGCCATAGCGGCGGATGCCATTGGCCGAAAACGGCCGCCACCACAGTCAGAAACACACCGACAACACGGCGGCTGATGGCTTTGAGCGAATCGAACATGGTGAGCATCCCTGGCTAAGTGCGGCGTATCTTACACGCGTCTTTGATACAAAAGATGACGCCGATACGCCGCACGGCGGGGATGTTTACCGAGTCAGCGGGGCCCCATGCATTCCAATGAGCGGTCTACCATCACGTTGGCCATTTCCATGAGGTGTCCGGCGGCTTTGGGCGAGTCGCGCAACTGTTCGGCACAGTGGAGCAGGTCTGAGGCGTAGACCAGTGCGTCTTCGAAGCTGATTTCGGGGTGGGGGATGAAAAAGCGATGGGGCGCGTTGGGTTTTACTTTGGTCATTGCAAGAACTCCAATTAACCAATGTACATGCCACCGAAAAGGCAGGGCACAAGCGGCTGGGATTCTCTCGGAAATGTCCTGCGAAATAAAGAGAAGCGAGAGGTAAGAGCAGCGCTTTCAGGCTTTGCTTAAACCTCGAAAACACCGGAAAACCAATGTGGGAGGGGGCTTGCCCCCGATGACGGTGGATCAGTCGAAACTTTCAGCGACAGACACACCGCCATCGGGGGCAAGCCCCCTCCCACAGTTTGATCTTCAATGGGCTTTAGAGCGGTTTGGGTCAGGTCCACCAGTAACGTACGAGGTGGAAGAAGATGGGCGCGGCGAAGCACACCGAATCCAGGCGATCCAGCATCCCGCCGTGGCCTTCGATCATATGCCCCCAATCCTTCACCCCCCGGTCGCGCTTGATTGCCGACATGACGATGCCGCCGGCGAAGCCGAGCAGGTTGATCAGCAAGGCGATCAGGAACGATTGCCACGGGTTGAACGGCGTGGTCCACCACAGCGCCGCACCGATCAGGGATGACAGCAAAATCCCGCCGACAAAACCTTCCACGGTTTTCGACGGCGACAGGTTGGGCGCGATCTTGCGTTTGCCGAACAGCTTGCCGCACACGTACTGCAGCACGTCCGAGAGTTGCACCACGATCACCAGGTAGGCGATCAGCAGCAGGTTGCGGCCTTCATAGCCGGGGATGTCGAGGGTCAGCAGGGCGGGCACGAAGGACACGCAGAACACCGCGATCATCAGCCCCCATTGCACTTTGGAGGCGCGTTCCAGGAAGTGCGTGCTGTCGCCGCCGAGGGAGGCGAGGATCGGCAGCAGCAGGAACACATACACCGGGATAAAGATCGAGAACAACCCGTACCAGTCCGAGTAGATCAGCAGGTATTGCAGCGGCAACGCCAGGTAGAACGCGGCCACCAGGGCCGGGTAGTCGCTGCGCCGGGTGGGCGTGAGGGTGAGGAATTCGCGCAGGGCGTAGAACGACACCGCGTAGAACAGCAGGATCACCGCGCCGGTACCGAGCCAGAAGGCGATGCCGATGACCACCACCATCACCCACCAGGCGTTGATGCGGGCGTTGAGGTTCTCGATCACGGCATTTGGGGTGCCACGGGTGCGCAATTTGAGGATCAGGCCGATCAGCGAGGCGAGCACCAGGATCGCGCCGATCCCGCCGAACAACATCAGGGTTTGGCTATCCATCTCAGGAGTGCTCCGGGGCGAGGGCGAGCAGGGCATCGCGGGTTCGGGCAAGGAACGCGGCTTTGTCTTCGCCTTCTTCCAATTGCAATGGGGCGCCAAAGCTGGTGGTGCACAGCAAAGGCAGCGGCAGCACGCGGCCCTTGGGCATGACCCGGTTGAGGTTGGCGATCCACACCGGGATCAATTCGGCCTGTGGGTAACTTTTGGCCAGATGGTAGATGCCGCTTTTGAACGGCAGCAAGCCGTCCTCCAGGTTGCGTGTGCCTTCGGGAAAGATGATCAGCGAGTCGCCACCCTCCAGCGCGGCCAGCATAGGCTGCAAGGGGTTATCCACAGGGTCTTTGCGCTCGCGGTCGATCAGCACGCCATTGAATACGCGGTTGATGATGTAGCGACGCAGGGCGCTTTTATTCCAGTAATCGCTGCCGGCCACCGGGCGCGTGAATTTGCGCAGGTTCTGCGGCAGCGAGGCCCACAGCAGCACGAAGTCGCCGTGGCTGCTGTGGTTGGCGAAATAGATACGTTGCACCGGCACCGGCGCGCAACCCAGCCACAGGCTGCGGGCGCCGGTGACGGTGCGGGCCATGGAGGTAATGAGCGTGGCGACCACGGGTTCGAACATGGGGATTCCTTATCCGGCGAAAGGCAGCCAGGGGCTGGCGAGGATCACGGCGAGGGTCAGCAGCGCTTGCGCGCCCAGCAGCCAGGCTTGTTTGCGCAGTAATTTGAGGGCGCCGCGACGGCGCTCGGTCCACGGTCGGCCGGCACGCTTGGGCGATTGCAGGCCGAGGGCTTGCAGGGCCTGGTCGAGGTCCGGGGTGCGTTCGGTATCGCGGGCCAGCAGGGCGAACAGGTCGGCATCGAAGGCCACGCGCAGCGCCCAGTACTTTTGCAGCAGCCCCAGGATAATCATCCACAGGCTGAGCAGCAGGCAGAGGGTTGAAACACTCGCCATCAGCAACTGTGCCAGGCCAAATAACACACCGGCCACGGTCAGGCCTGTGGATAACTGATCCAGTGAACGGCCACGGCGCAGCAGGCTGGCGACCACCTGGAGTTCCATATCAGCGGGCATGGGGCAAACCCTCCAACGCTTGACGATGAGCAGGATGCAGGACCACATGGGCCCGCGCTGTACGAATAATAGTCAGCGCCTGTTCCACCGTGGCGGCGCGCCCGCTGTGCAACAGCCAGGCGGCGACCGCAGTGGCGCTGCGTGAGTAGCCAAGAGCGCAGCACACCAGCACCGGGCCGCTTGAACGCAGGCGCTCGATGGCCTCAGCGGCTTGCTGGCATTCGGCGGGTGTCGGGGCGATCAGGTCCAGTACAGGGATGCTTTGATACGCGCGGCCCTGTGGATGAATCGGCAATTCGGCACAGAGGTCGACAATGGCGCTGAATGAATCCTGCTCTTTCGCGCTGGGAATCCGCCCAAGCCAAACGTTATCCACAATCAGGTCGGGCTGTGGATGTTTGCGTGTCCACAGGCGCGAATTTATCCACGCCCCGGCCAGATAGGGGGCATACAGCCAACGGGCCGCGGGTGTGAGCCGGCCATCGCTGCGTTTCTGAAAGCCCGACGCGCCGAGCACCAGGTAATTCGCCTTGATCAAGCCCAGGGACACCGCCGGCCAGAGCAGCCATAACCAAGCGCCGCCCAGGGAAACCGCGAGCATCACCAATGCCAGCGCCCCCAGGCCATAGCGCAGACCCAAGCGCCAGCGCTTCGAATCTCGGGTAAGCCGTGCATTCAGCAGTGGGCTTGGATGTTCCACCGGCCACAGCCACACGCATATCCAGCCGGCGAGGGCGCCTGTGGGTAAGTCGATAAAGTGATGTTGATAAGTGGTGAGCACCGAAATACCGATCAAGGCGAACCAGCCATGCACCAGCCAGCGCCACATTCCTTGGGTGTGGCGCTGATACATGACCCACAGGATCACCAGCAGCGCGATATGCAGCGAGGGCGCTTGGTTGAACGGTTTGTCGAAACCCGCCAGCACGGCAAACAGCCAGCCGAATACGCCATCCAGTTCCGGCCGCTCGAAGGTGAAGCGCAGCGGCCAGATCAGGAAGCAACTGACGGCGATGACCTGCGCGCTGAGCAGACGCAGCGCGTGTTGTTTCAGCTCCTGGCGGCTGTTGGGCAGCAGCAGGGAGAAACCGTAGAGCAGGTCAATGGACCAATAGGGCACGATGGTCCAGGCCCAGAACGGCATGTGGGTTTCCCAGCCGAACACCAGGGTGCCGACATCGCTGCGCTGGCTGGTGACCCACGTGGCGAAGCCGTAAGTGCCAAAAAACAGCGGCGCCAACAGCAGCAGCCACAGGACTGCTGGTTTCAATAAACCGGGTTCGCGCATGGTCAGATCTTCTGGGCCAGGGACACGGTAAAGATGCCCCACTCATCCACACGCTGGGTGATCTTGCGAAAGCCTGCCGCATCTACCAGTTGATCCATTTCCGCCTGGCTGCGACGGCGCATCACCCAGGCCTGGCCCTGGCGATGGCTGGTCAGTGCGCGGGCGATCAGCTCCAACTGCGGGTGCCATGGCTGGCCGGTGTAGACCAGGTAACCACCGGGCTCCACCGCTTCGGCCAGGCCGGCCAACGAACCACCGACCATGGCATTATCGGCAAACAATTCATACAGCCCGGACACTACTGCCAGCGTCGGTTTGGGTTGCAGTGCCGCCAGGTCCAAGCGGTCAAACGCATCGCCTTTGACGAACTGCGCGATGTCACCCAGGCCCTTCTCACGAATCAGCGCGCCACCGTCGCGCACGTTGATGTCGCTGTAGTCGCGCAGCAGGATCGATTCCGGCAGCGGCGACACGCCCTGCAAGGCTTCAAGAATGTAGCGGCCGTGGCCGGCGGCGATGTCGACGATGCGCACTTCGCGATCCTCCGCGCGCAGCTTGGCCATGGCCAGGCGTAGCAGTTCCTCGACGTTCAGCTTGCGCTGGCGAATACCCCGCCAGCCGATGGAGTTGAGGTAGTTGGTGTCGATCATGCGTCCCAGCCCGCCCTTGCCGGTGGGCGTGTTGCGGTACACGTAGTCCAGTGTGCTGCCGGAGTCGAAGCCGGTGTCGAAGCCCAGCTTTACGCCGTCCGACAGATTCTTGCCCAGGCCCATGCTGGCGCGGGTCAGGCGCCAGTACAGGTCGCGCAGGGAATTGCGCGGCAAGGGCGCTGCGAGGGATTCGGATTCAGCGCAGGTCGCGCCCAGTTTGTCGGCATCCAGCAGGGACGCACGGTCCAGCGGGTGCGCGAAGTTCTGCAGGATAAAACGCCTGGCGCTGCTCACGGCCACCGCGCGGTCACGTTCACCGAGGGTGTCGTGGAAAAAACCGGGGAGGATGTGCAGTTCTTTTTTCAGGCTGCCAAGGCGGTCGAAAAATTGCTGCTGGGGTTTGCGGTGCACCACAAAGTCGGAGCCCGAGATCAGCAATTGAGTCGGCACCTGGATTGCCTGGGCATCGGCGACAACCCGGTCGGCGGCTTCGTACAGGCCCAGCAGTACGTTCACCGAGATGGCCTTGGTGATCAGCGGGTCGCTGTCGTAGGACGCCACGCGCTCCGGGTCATGGCTGAGGAACTTGGCCTTGACGTAACTGTTGACGAAAAAGTTGCCGCGAAATTTGCGCATGAGCGCCAGGCCTGGCCGGGCGAAGGGCACGTAGAGCTTGACCTTGAACGCTGGGGACGCGAGCACCAGGGCGCGGATTTTCGGCGCGTAGTCATGCACCCAGGTGGCTGCGATCACTGCGCCGACGCTTTGGGCGATCACTGCGCAATCTTCTTCCTCGATGCCGTAGGTGGCACCGATATGGTCGCGGAAAGTCTGCACGTCGCGGGCGCTGGTGGCGAAGCTCGGGCTGTCGCCGCGTGTGCCGGGCGATTGGCCATGGCCCCGGGCGTCCCAGGCGAAGAAGTCGAATTGCGGCAGGTTCAGCTCATCGACCAGATGGGCAATACGCCCTGAATGCTCGTGTCCACGGTGGAACAGCAGGATCGCCTTGCGCGGCTCGCCGTCCGCAGGCGCGCTCGCCGGCCAATGACGGTAGAAAAGCTCGACGCCGTCATGGGTACTGAAGGTGTGCTCTTGCTGTTCGCGCATTGCAAAATCCTTATGCAGAAGGGGGGATGTGTTGTTCTTCTTTCAGGCCCTGGCGCACCCGGTTGACCAGGGTGTAGGCGAGCAGGGCGGCGACCAGCCACATCACCCTGTCGACCCAGCCGGCGCCGAGCCAACCCAGCGCCACACCGGTGGCCAGCACGCCGAGCACGAACGCGCGGTCACTCTTGCCCATCGGCCCGTCATAGCGCCGTGACGCGCCGACCATCGGCCCCAGCACGCCAGCGTACTCACTGAACACCGCCAGCAGCGCCACCAGCAGCACCGGCACCAGGCTCACGCCGGGGATCAGCGCGAAGGGCAGGATCAGCGCACTGTCGGCAATCACGTCGCACAGTTCATTGAGATAGGCGCCCAGGCGCGACTGCTGGCCGAATTCCCGGGCGAGCATGCCGTCGATGGCGTTGAGGGCCATGCGCAGGATCATCCACAGCGGGATCAGTGCAAACAGCCACAGGTGTTGGGCGAAGCTGGCGATCAACAGGCCGACCAGCAGGGAAATGACCCCGGCCAGCACGGTGATCTGGTTGGCCGTGGTGCCATTGTCATAGAGGCGCTGCACGAGTGGGCGCAGCAGGTTCTGAAAACGCGGTTTGAGCTGATAGATCGAAATCATGGGGGGTGACGCTTCCTTGTCCGAGAGCCCGCGAAAAACTGTTTGGAGTGTGCCGATTATTCATGGCGTGCACCAGTGATGGCTCGTGTTTATGGGGGGTTAGTCACGATCTGGAAAGCACTGAGGGGCAAATGTGGGAGGGGGCTTGCCCCCGATGGCGGTGGATCAGCCAGCATATGCATCAACAGGTAGACTGCTATCGGGAGCAAGCCCCCTCCCACAAGAGATTTTTGCCATGTTCAAAACGCTGTTTAACGAACAAAAATTTCACGCCACGTGTTATATCGTAACGAATTGTGTACGAGCGGGCGTGTTGGGATGCAAGTGGATCTAGAAGCGGACGGCGCTTCGGTTGAAGGCCTGCCGCGTTTTCAGCAGGGGCTGTTCCATGCCCGTCGACTGCGGCAAGCCGGTATCAGCCTGACGGTGCTGGCCGTTGTCGGTTGGGTGTTGGCGTTGTTTGTCGCGCTGTTTGCACCTTTGTCGATCTGGCCGGTGGTGTTGATCAACTGTGCATCGGCCCTGCTGGTGCTGGTGGCCGGGCTGCAGTCGGCGTGGTGGGTAGCCGATTGGCGCGCCCAGGCGCTGGAGGAGCCGGCGGCAGAATTAACGGTGGAGGAAACGGGCCGCTACGCACGCCTTGTGGGGCGCTTTGCCCGGCAGATCGGCGCCCCCGTATTGTGGCTGGGCGGCTGGTCGCTGCTGGCGCTGGTCAGCATCATCGAATTCTGGAACCTGACTCTGCCCTCGGCGCCTGCCGGCCAAGCGGCCAGTGTGGGGGCTGCATTGGCGTTGGCGCTGGCGTTTGGCTTGCTGGTGTTCGAACGGCGCCTGGCTCAGGAAACCACGGCCCAGTGGCCGGAAGCCGCGCAACTGGCGCAGTTGAGCCGGGTGGCGATTACCTGCCTGGTGGTCAGTGCGATTTGCCTGCTGTTTGCCGGGGCCGAGTCGGTCTGGCCGTTGCGCTTGGCGGTGCTGGTCGGGCTGTTGCCGGCCTTAGTGGCGCTGGAGTTTCTATTAAGAGGCGTGCTGTCGCTGTTCAGCCCGCGCCAGCCGCGCCTGGAACCACGCCTGATGGCGCAGAGCTTCATCGCCGGGTTGCTGCGCTGGCCGCCACAACCACTGCTGGCGCTACAGCACGAATTACACAACCGCTTCGGCATCGACCTGCGCCAGATCTGGGCGTTTACCTACATGCGCCGGGCGTTTTTGCCGGTGTTGCTGGTGGTGTTGGCGGTCGGCTGGGCGCTGACCGGCGTGCATGAAGTGCCCCTGCAAGGCCGTGGGATTTATGAGCGCTTTGGCAAACCCATCGAGGTGTTCGGCCCTGGCCTGCATGCCGGCTTGCCGTGGCCCTTGGGCCGTGTGTTAAACATCGAGAACGGCGTAGTGCACGAGTTGGCCACCAGCGTCAGCGACGTTGCCGCACCGGAGTTGGCGCCTGCCGAAGGCCCGGCCCCGCTGATTGCCAATCGGTTGTGGGACGCCAGCCATGTGAATGACAAATCCCAGGTGATCGCCAGCAGCAGCGGCGATAAACAGAGCTTCCAGATCGTCAACATGGATGTGCGCTTCGTTTACCGCATCGGCCTTACCGACCAGGCCGCACTCGCCGCCACCTATAACAGTGCGGATGTGCCGACCCTGATCCGCAGCACCGCCAGCCGCATCCTGGTGCACGATTTTGCCTCGCGTACCCTCGACGAATTGCTCGGCGAACAACGCACTCGCCTGGCCGACGAAATCGGCCGCGCCGTACAGGCGGACTTGCAGAAACTCGACAGCGGCGTGGAAATCCTCGCCACCGTCGTGGAGGCCATCCACCCACCAGCCGGCGCCGCCAACGCCTACCACGGTGTGCAAGCCGCGCAGATCGGCGCCCAGGCCCTGATCGCCCGCGAGCGCGGCGCCGCCAGCGAACACACCAACCAGGCCTTGCTGCAAGCCAGTACCGCCCGCGACCAGGCCTTGGCCACTGCCCGCGAAGTGAATGCCGGTGCCCAAGCGGCCAACCTGCGATTCAGCGCCGAACAAAAGGCCTACGCTGCGGCCGGCCGGGCCTTTGTGCTGGAACAGTACCTGGGCCAACTCAGCCTGGGCCTGGCCCACGCCAAGCTGCTTATTCTGGATCACCGCCTGGGCGCCGAGGGTGCACCGACGATTGATCTGCGTTCTTTTACTTTGCCGGCCGACCCTTCGCTGCCGCGTAAAACCGTTCAATAAGGAGTCTGTCTGTTGAGCGCTCATTCTCACGATCATGGTCACCACCACGGCCACCATCACCATCATCACGGTGATGAACAGGCGGCGGGTCCTTTCCCTTGGCGGCGCATGGCCTGGGCGGTGTTGCTGGTGCTGTTTGCGGTGGCGGCGGCGAGCCTGGTGCAGGTGCGCTCCGGCGAAGCCACGGTGATCACGCGCTTCGGCAACCCGTCGCGGGTGTTGTTGGAACCGGGCCTGGGCTGGCGCTGGCCGGCGCCGTTCGAAGCGGCAATCCCGGTGGACTTGCGCCTGCGCACCACCTCCAGCGGCTTGCAGGATGTGGGCACGCGCGATGGCCTGCGGATTATCGTGCAGGCCTATGTGGCGTGGCAGGTACAGGGCGATGCCGACAATGTGCAGCGCTTTATGCGCGCCGTGCAGAACCAGCCGGATGAGGCGGCGCGGCAGATTCGCACCTTCGTCGGCTCGGCGCTGGAAACCACGGCGGCCAGCTTTGATTTGTCCAGCTTGATCAACACCGACGCCAGCCAGGTGCGCATCGCCGATTTCGAGGCGCAGCTGCGCCAGCAGATTGATCAACAATTGCTCACCACCTATGGCGTGCGGGTGGCGCAGGTGGGGATCGAGCGCCTGACGTTGCCGTCGGTCACGCTGACCGCCACCGTCGACCGCATGCGCGCCGAGCGTGAAACCATCGCCACCGAACGCACGGCCGTGGGCAAACGTGAGGCCGCGCAGATTCGCTCCGCGGCTGAGCGTGATGCGCGCATCGTGCAGGCCGATGCCACGGTGAAAGCCGCCGACATCGAAGCCCAGTCGCGGGTCGAAGCCGCGCAGATTTATGGGCGTGCCTACGCCGGCAATCCGCAGCTGTATAACTTGCTGCGCTCCCTGGATACCTTGGGCACGGTCGTGACCCCCGGCACCAAAATCATCCTGCGCACCGACGCCGCGCCCTTTCGCGCGTTGGTGGACGGACCCAAGGACGTTCAGCCATGACCGAGCGTGACAGCCCGGACAGCCCCTGGATCCAGGCCGGGCGCCTGACGTTCCTGGCGTTGTACGCGGTGACCGTGTTGGCGGCGTTGGCGTGGGCGTTTTCCAACGTGCGGCAGATCGACCCGCAGAACCGCGCGGTGGTGCTGCACTTCGGCGCCCTCGACCGCATCCAGAATGCCGGGCTGCTGCTGGCCTGGCCGCAGCCGTTCGAGCAGGTGGTGTTGTTGCCGGCGGCCGACCGGGTGATCGAGCGTCGGGTGGAGAACCTGTTGCGTTCCGACGCGGCGGTGCAGGCGGACCGTGTGGCCAGTTTCGCCACGCCCTTGAGCGATGCCCTGGCCGGCTCCGGCTATTTGCTGACCGGCGATGCCGGAGTGGTGCAGCTGGATGTGCGGGTGTTCTACAAGGTCACCGAGCCCTACGCCTTTGTGTTGCAGGGCGCGCATGTGCTGCCTGCCCTGGATCGCCTGGTGACCCGCAGCGCCGTGGCCCTGACGGCGGCGCGCGATCTGGACACGATCCTGGTGGCGCGCCCCGAATTGATCGGCACCGACAACGGCGCCGCCGAGCGTCGCGAACGGCTGCGGGGTGACTTGGTGCAAGGCATCAACAAACGCCTGGCCGAGTTGGCCGCCACCGGTCTGGGGTTGGGCATCGAGGTGACGCGGGTCGATGTGCAATCGAGCCTGCCGGGCCCGGCGGTGAACGCATTCAACGCCGTACTCACCGCCAGTCAACAAGCCGACAAAGCCGTGGCAAACGCCCGGACCGAAGCGGAAAAACTCACCCAGACCGCCAACCAGCAGGCCGACCGCCTGGTGCAAGTCGCCCACGCCCAGGCCAGCGAACGCCTGGCCAGTGCCCAGGCGCAAACCGCCACGGTCGCCAGCCTGGCCCAGGTCAAGGACCCGGGCTTGCTGTTGCGCCTATACCGCGAGCGTATGCCGAAGATTCTCGGCCAGGCCGGTTCTGTGACCACGGTCGATCCTAAAGACGACTCCCGCTTGATCATCCAGGGAGCCGAACAATGAGCGCACCCATGCTGACCTCCGCCGAACAGCGCAGCGCTGCCCGGCAACTGACCTTGGCGATGCTCGCCCTGGGCTTGCTGATGCTGGGCCTGGTATGGCGGTGGCTGGCGCCGGACCAGACGGGCGTGAGCCAGTTGCTGCTCGGTGTGGCCTCGTTGCTGGTGGCAGTGCCGGTGATGCGTTCGGCCTGGTACAGCCTGCGTTTTCCCAGCCTGCATGGCATTACCGATCAACTGATTGCCCTGGCGATGCTCGGCGCCTGGGCTACCGGCGATCTGCTGACCGCCGCGTTGCTGCCGATCATCATGATCTTCGGCCACGTATTGGAAGAGCGCAGCGTGATCGGCTCCCAAGAGGCGATCCATGCCCTGGGTAAACTGACCCGCAGCCATGCGCGGCGGGTGCAGGCCGACGGCAGCATCATCGAAGTGGATAACGGCACGCTGAGCACCGGCGATGTCGTCGAGGTGCGTGCCGGTGATCGGGTGCCCGCCGATGGTGTGGTGCTGTCGGGCCAGGCAAGCCTGGACACGGCGCCGATCACCGGCGAGTCGGTGCCGTTGGAAGCCAGTGTGGGTGTGCAGGTGTTTGGCGGGGCGATCAACCTCGATGGCCTGTTGCGCCTGCAAGTGACGCGTACCGGCAATGAGTCGACCCTGGGCAAAGTCATCGCGCTGATGCAGAACGCCGAACGTTCCAAGCCGCCGATCACGCGGCTGCTGGAGCGTTACGCGGGCAGCTATATGGTGCTGGTGTTGCTGCTGGCGGCAGTGACCTGGTTTGTGACCCATGACGCCCAGGCGATGCTCGCGGTGCTGGTGGCGGCGTGCCCGTGCGCCCTGGTGCTGTCAGCACCGGCGACGGCGATTGCCGGGATCGCCGTGGCGGCACGGCATGGGATCCTGATTCGCAGCTCGGCGTTCCTCGAAGAGTTGGCGGACCTGACCTCGCTGGTGGTCGACAAGACCGGCACCCTGACCTTCGGCACCCTGCGTTTGCAGTCCATCGAGACCTCGTCGACCGACCGCCAGGCGCTGCTCAACCTTGCGGCCAGCCTCGGTTCGGCCAGTAGCCACCCGGTCAGCCGTGCGTTGGCGGGGTTGGCGACTCAGGCGCAAATGCTGGCACTCACGGATATTCGCGAGCGCCAGGGCCTGGGCGTCGTGGCACAGACCGAGCAGGGCGAAGCGGCGCTGGGCCGTCCCGAGTTGTTCGAGCAATTGGGTATTGTCACCACCGCCGTGCCGAACCATGACGGCCCGATTGCCGGGCTTGCGCTGAACGGGCAATTCCTCGCCTGGCTGCTGTTGGCCGACAGCGTCAAGCCGGAGGCGCGCCAGGCCCTGCAAGAACTGCGTGACCTGGGCCTGGGTCGCCAACTGCTGCTCACCGGCGACCGTCAAAGCGTGGCCGACAGCCTGGCGCTGGACGTGGGCATCAGTGATGTTGAGGCCCAGGCTTTACCGGAAGACAAACTCAACCGCGTGCTGGGGGAAATCGGCAGCGGCTTCCGGCCCATGGTGGTCGGTGATGGGATCAACGATTCCCTGGCGCTCAAGGCCGGGGTGGTCGGCGTGGCCATGGGGGCGGGCGGGGCGGACATCGCCCTGGCGTCGGCGGATGTGGTGTTGATCGGCAGCGACCTGCGGCGCTTGGGTACCTGTGTGCGCTTGAGTCGCCAGTGCCGGCGTACGTTGCAGGTCAACGTAGTCATCGGCCTGGGCTGGACCTTGGCCATCGTGGTGTTTGCCGCCTTTGGCTGGTTGGGCGCTGCGGGGGCGATGATTGCGGCGGTGCTGCATAACCTGAGCACCTTGCTGGTATTGGGCAATGCCGGGCGTTTGCTGCGGTTTCAGGAGCCGCTGTCGAAGCTTGAGGATTAATTTTCAGAAATATTTGCACACGGCTGTAACGCCGATAAGGGGCCTCACTCTAGTGCTGTGTCGAGACTGAGCAATCCGTTCAGACCGATGCCACTACCGATCATGAGGAATACGAGAATGAAGATTAAATCCGCTGCTGCTGGTGCTGCCCTGGCGATGGCTGCTGCCACTCTGTTTGCTGGTGTTGCGACCCAGGTACAGGCCGCAGATGCGCAAGTGCATTGCTACGGTGTGACTTCCTGCAAAGGCATGAACGACTGCAAAACCGCTGAAAACGCCTGCAAAGGCCAGGCGGTCTGCAAGGGCCACGGCTTCAAGGCCATGACCAAGGCCGCCTGTGACGCAGCGGGCGGCAAAGTCGGCGAATAACCGGCAAACGAGTGCAACCGCAGCGGCAGCCCCCACCGCTGCGGACACTTTGCCCAGGAGTGAGTCATGTCCGCGTCCCTTCCAAGTCTGGGTTACGGCCTGGGTTTACGCAGTGAGTATTACCAGCAGATCCTTGAACAATCGCCGGCCGTGGATTGGTTCGAAGTGATCTCCGAGAACTATCTGGTGCAGGGCGGTAAAGCCTTGTACTACCTGGACGCGATAGCCGAGCGTTACCCCTTGGTGATGCACGGTGTGTCCCTGTCCATCGGCGGGCCCCACCCCGTCGATATGGACTACCTGAAACACATCAAGCAGCTCGCTGAACGCATCCAGCCGGCGTGGATTTCCGATCACCTGTGTTGGAGCCGCGGCAGCGCGCACCAGTTGCATGACCTGCTGCCCCTGCCTTACACCGAAGAAAGCCTCTACCACGTGGCTGCTCGCGTTCGCCAAGTGCAGGATGTGTTGCAGCGCCCGCTGGTGCTGGAAAACGTCTCCAGCTATGTGCGCTCCAAGGCGGATGAATTCACCGAATGGGAATTCCTCAATGCCCTGGCCCACTTGTCGGGCTGCCAGTTGCTGCTGGACGTTAACAATGTGTACGTCAGTGCGCGCAACCATGGCTTCGATGCCTGGACCTTTATCCGCAACCTGCCGCCCGACAGCATCCGCCAGCTGCATCTGGCGGGGCATATGGATTACGGCGACTACGTGGTCGATACCCACGACCACCCGGTATGCGATCCGGTGTGGGCGCTGTATCAACAAACCCTGGAGCACTTGGGGCCGGTCTCGACGCTGTTGGAGCGCGATGACCATTTCCCGCCGTTCGAAGAGCTGCTCACCGAGCTGCAAAAGGCCCGGGAGTTGGGCGCCGCAGCCTTGGCCCGGAGGTCGTTATGCGCCTGACCGACTGGCAATTGGCCTTTGAACAACACGTGTTAGCGCAGACGCCGGATGCCAACAGTGGTTTTGCCGCCACTTTATTGGGCGGGCCGACGCTGGATGTAGACACCGGCCTGGCGATCTACCACAACGCTTATCTGGCACGGCTGCAGGAGGCGTTGCGTCACGATTTCAGCGCCATCCTGTATTGGCTGGGAGATGAGGAGTTTGCGCTGCTGACGCAGGCTTACGTGCGTCGTTATCCCTCCGCCCACTACAGCCTGCGTTGGTTGGGCGAGCGGTTGCCGGCGTTTATCCACGAGCACCTGGTGGCCGAGCAAAGTGCGCCGCTGGCTGAACTGGCCCAGTTGGAGTGGGCCTTCACCCTGGCGTTCGATGCGCCGCAGGGTGAGCCGCTGACCCAGGATGATATGGCGGTGCTGCCACCCGAGGATTGGCCAGGTTTGCAGGTCTTCCTGACACCGTCCGTACAGCAGCGACTGTGCCACTTCAACACCGTGGCCATCTGGCGTGCGAGCAAGGATGGCGCGGATTTTCCCGACAGCCACACCTTGGACCTCGCACAGATCTGCCTCATATGGCGCCATCAGAATGTGTGCCATTACCGCAGCCTGGAGCCCGCCGAGGCCTTTGGGTTGGCAGGCATGGTGACGACCGGTTGGACCTTCGCAGAACTGTGTGCGCAACTGGCAGTCACTTATGGAGAGGGTGCACCACTGCAAGCGGTTACATGGCTGAAACAGTGGATCCAGGACGGTTTGCTCCAACGCCGAGCCCCATAGAAAAGCGCTATCAAATCGATAGCCTCCTACTTTTCTAGGGATGGTCTACCCTCATTCCAGACGTCTGAAACAAGGGGGACTACTCATGCTCGCGCAACTTCCACCGGCCTTACAGAATCTTCAGCTGCCGCTGCGTCTTCGACTCTGGGATGGCCATGAATTCAACTTGGGCCCCGAGCCCAGTGTGACCATCGTGGTGAAGGACCCCACGGTCGTGCCCCAACTGACCCATCCCACGCTCGACTCGTTGGGTGAAGCCTTTGTCGAGGGCAAACTGGAGCTGGAAGGCTCCATCTCCGAAGTGATTCGGGTGTGTGACGAACTGAGTCATGCCCTGATCGAGGACGACGGCAGGAGTCTGCCGGTGCGCTCAATCCACGACAAGGCCACCGACGCGGCGGCCATTTCCTACCACTACGACCTGTCCAACGCGTTCTACCAGCTGTGGCTGGACCAGGACATGGCGTACTCCTGCGGTTATTTCGAAACCGGCAGCGAATCCATCGACCAGGCTCAGCAAGACAAATTCCGCCACCTGTGCCGCAAGTTGCGCTTGCAGCCTGGGGAGTATTTGCTCGACGTAGGCTGTGGCTGGGGCGGGCTGGCACGTTTCGCGGCGCGGGAATTCGGGGTGAAAGTGTTTGGTATCACCCTGAGCAAGGAACAGCTGGCGTTGGCCAAGGAGCGGGTGAAAGCCGAGGGACTGGAAGACCAGATCGACCTGCAATTACTCGACTACCGCGATCTGCCCCAGGATGGTCGTTTCGACAAAGTGGTGAGTGTGGGCATGTTCGAACACGTCGGCCACGCCAACCTGGCGCAATACTGCAAGACCCTGTTTGGTGCCGTGCGCGAAGGCGGCCTGGTGATGAACCATGGCATTACCGCCAAGCACACCGACGGCCGGCCTGTGGGCCGTGGCGCTGGGGAGTTTATCGAGCGGTATGTATTCCCCAACGGCGAGCTGCCGCACCTGGCGATGATGACCGCCGAAATCAGTGAAGTGGGGCTGGAAGTGGTCGACGTCGAAAGCCTGCGCCTGCATTACGCGCGCACCCTGGATCATTGGAGCGAACGCCTGGAAGACAACCTGGAAGCGGCGGCGAAGCTGGTGCCGGAGCAAGCGTTGCGCATCTGGCGTTTGTACCTGGCCGGGTGTGCCTATGCGTTTGCCCGGGGCTGGATCAATCTGCACCAGATCCTCGCGGTCAAACCTCACGCGGATGGCAGCCATGAACTGCCGTGGACGCGGGAAGACATCTATCGCTGAATGCGTTTCTGGATACGCGTGAGATCGAGTGTGGGAGGGGGCTTGCCCCCGATGGCGGTGTATCAGTCATATATGTTGCGACTGACACTCTGCAATCGGGGCAAGCCCCCTCCCACATTTTGTTTTGTGTTATCTGGTTAAAGGATTGGTGAAATCAAGCGCGCCACCCGCATCCCCACTTGTTGCAGGCGGCGGGTCTCGCGGCTTTCTTCCTGGCTGACTTCATGGGCCTGCGCGAAGTCGTCCAGCAGCATCAGTTCCACCTGCTTGGCGAACGCTTCGTCGACCGTCAGCAACATCACTTCGAAATTCAACCGGAACGAGCGGTTGTCCATGTTTGCACTGCCGATGGCGCTGATCTCGCTGTCCACCAACACCACTTTTTGATGCAGAAACCCCGGCGTGTAGCGGAACACCCGTACGCCGGCGCGCACGGCCTCGATCGCATACAGGCTGGACGCGGCGTACACGATGCGGTGGTCGGGCCGCGATGGCAGCAGCAGACGCACGTCCACTCCCCGCAGGACCGCCAGGCGCAGGGCGGCGAACACCGCTTCGTCGGGGATGAAATACGGGCTGGTGATCCACACGCGCTCGGTTGCCGCGTGGATGGCCTCGACAAAAAACAGCGAACAGGTTTCATACGGATCGGCCGGGCCGCTGGCGAGCAGTTGGCAGAGCACGCCGTCTTCGGGATAGGCGTCCGGCAGGATCAGCGGCGGCAGTTCCCGTGCCGCCCAGAACCAGTCTTCGGCGAACGACTCCTGCAAACATGCCACCACCGGGCCTGTGACCTGCACATGGGTATCGCGCCATGGCGCCAGCGGTGGTTTTTTGCCCAGGTATTCATCGCCCACGTTGTGCCCGCCGACGAACCCGGTGATACCGTCCACCACCACGATTTTGCGATGGTTACGGAAGTTGACCTGGAAACGATTGAGCCAACCGCTGCGGGTGGCGAATGCCTTGACCTGCACCCCTGCGTCGCGCAGCGATTGCACGTAGCGATAAGGCAGGGCATGGCTGCCGATGCGGTCATACAGTACGTAGATGCCCACGCCTTGAGCGACCTTTTCCTTCAACAGGCTCTGCAACTGGCGGCCGAGTTCATCGTCATGAATGATGAAGAACTGAAACAGCACGGCGGTTTGTGCGTTGCGGATGGCCTCGAAGATCGCACTGAAGGTGGCCTCGCCATTGATCAGCAGGTGCACTTCATTGTTCGCCAGGCACGGCATGCGGCCCAGTTTGGGCATGGCGCGCAACGAGGCGTAGGCGCTGGAGTTGCGTGCGGCGAGGGCTTCCTCGACCCAGGGACGCCAGTTCAGCTCGGTGATGGCGGTGTGCATTTCCTGGTTGGCCTGGCGACGCGCCTGGATATACGCATCGAAGGTGCTGCGGCCAAAAATCAGGTAAGGGATCAGGGTGAGATAGGGCATGAACATCAGCGACAGGGCCCAGGCGATAGAGCCTTGGGCGGTCCTGACGGTCAGCACCGCGTGGATCGCGGCGAGAGTCCCGAGAAAGTGCAGCGTGGCGATGAAGTAGGCGAGCAGGTGCGGGCCAAAGAAATCCATGGACGACAGTACTCCAGGCAATCCAATGCCTAACAGACCATGAACGGCTGCGAATGTCGCTATTTTATTTGCCGTGCAACACTGGCACTTTTGCGGCGTCTAACGCCCACAATTGCCCAGGAGTTACCCGATGAATGCTCGTCTGCTTGGTTTGGCCATGGTTGTTGGTTTGTCGTTGCCGGTGGCAGCGCAGGCGCAGATGCTGGCGCCGGGCTTGTGGGAATTGACCACCAGCAACATGAAAGTCGATAACCAGGACCTGCCGGACCTGTCGCTGATCCTCGGTCAGCTCAAGCAACAGATGACCCCCGAACAGCGCGCCATGCTGGAGAAACAAGGCATCACCATGGCCGGAAAAGGCGTGCAGGTGTGCCTCACCCCGGCACAAGTCGCCTCTGATTCGATCCCCCTGACCGATCCGCAATCGGGCTGCAAACAGGAAGTGACCGACAAGACCGGCAACCAGTGGAAATTCCGTTTCAGCTGTCCGAAAGCCCAGGGCACCGGCGTCGCTACCTTCCAGAGCCAGAAGGAATTCACCACCGCCGTCAACGGCACCTTCAATGCTACCGGCGTTCAGCAGAAGGGCAGCCTGAACACCCACGCCCAATGGCTGGGCACCGATTGCGGTACGGTCAAGCCTCGCGCTTAACGTGTAGGAGCGAGCAAGCTCGCTCCTACCTTAGGAAATGCAGGGGTAAACCCTGGCAGCTGTCGACTACCTGGCCGTTGTGCCAGGCCAGGTGGCCGCAGACCAGGGTAGTGCTCACACTGTGGCGAAAGCGACGTTCGGCGAACGGCGTCCAGCCGCAGCGGGCAAGAACCGGTTCATCCCTGACCGGCTTTCCCTCGGGCTCAGCTTTGATCAGCACCAGGTCGGCCCAATACCCTTCGCGTAGATAACCCCGGTCGGGGATGGCAAACAGGTCGGCGACACGGTGGCTGGTCTTGGCCACCAGGGTGGTCAGGGGCAGCAGCCCATCGGCCACCAACTCCAACAGCGCCGGCAGCGCGTGTTGTACCAAGGGCAAACCCGAGGGCGCCTCACGATACTCCAATTGTTTTTGCGCCCAGGTATGCGGCGCATGGTCAGTGCCAATCACATCCAGACGATCACTCAGCAAGGCCACGCGCAGGGCGTCGCGGTCGGCGCGGGTCTTGATCGCCGGGTTGCATTTGATCTGGTGGCCAAGGCGGTGATAGTCGTGGTCGTCGAACAGCAGGTGATGCACGCAGACTTCAGCGGTAATGCGTTTTTGCGCCAGCGGTTTGTCTTCGAACAATTCCAGCTCGCGAGCGCTGGTCAGGTGCAGCACATGCAGGCGTGTACCGTGACGCTTGGCCAATTCCACGGCGAAGGAGGATGAGCGATAGCAGGCTTCGGCATCGCGGATCAGCGGGTGGGCGACGGCGGGGATCTTGTCGCCAAAGCGCTCGCGCATGCGTTGTTCGTTGGCTTGGATGCTCGGCGTGTGTTCGCAGTGGGCCAGCAGAATGGTCGGCACTTCGGCAAACAGCCGTTCCAGGATGCGTGGATCGTCCACCAGCATGTTGCCGGTAGAGGCGCCCATGAACACTTTGACCCCGGCCACTTCACGCGGGTCGAGGGCGGCGACGGTGTCGAGGTTGTCGTTGCTGACCCCGAAGTGAAAGCCATAGTTGGCCACCGAGTGCAGGGCCGCGCGGCGCTTTTTCTCGGCCAGGGCTTCCAGGTTCAGTGTGGCCGGGTTGGTGTTTGGCATATCCATGACACTGGTGATGCCGCCGGCCACGGCTGCGCGGGACTCGCTGTAGAAGCTGCCCTTGTCCGGCGCGCCCGGATCACGAAAATGCACCTGATCGTCAATCATGCCCGGCAGCAGCCACTGGCCTTGGGCGTCGATGGCCACCGGCGCGGCGTTCCCCTCGATACTGCTGGCGATCTTTTCGATACGGCCATTGGCGACCAGCACGTCGGCGTCGAATTCCTGGCCCTCGTTCACCAGTCGGGCATTGCGGATCAGCAGGCGACTCATGGCTTAGAACTCGTTTTGCAGGGCTTTGTAACCGCGCACCAGGTCGACGTTGGTACGTGCCACGTCTTCGGAAAACTCCGAGGCGCTGACACTCACCGGTGGGAATTGCGACAAGTCGGTATTCGGTCCGATACGTGTGGTGGAGGGCACGTAGAAGGCGACGGGCAAATCCCGGCCGTCGACCACCGAGTTATGGCGCACCACGCACCCATCGCCGACGGCGCAATTGAACAGCACACTGTTGAAACCGATAAACACGCGGTCGCCGACGGTGCAGGGACCGTGGACGATGGAGCGATGCGCGATGGATGTAAATTCTCCTATCGTCACCGCCGCGCCGGATTTGGAGTGAATGACCACGCCGTCCTGGATATTGGAGTTGGCGCCGATGGTGATCGGGTCCATGGCGCCGCTGGCGTCGACTTCGTCGGCGCGGATCACGGCGTAGGGGCCGACAAACACGTTCTCGCCGATGTTGACCTTGCCGCAGATGATCGCGGTCTTGTCGATGTAGGCCGATTCGGCAATCACCGGCAGATCGCCGGAAGGGTTCTTGCGGATCATGCAACTGGCT
Source organism: Pseudomonas sp. SB113 (assembly GCF_040754745.1). Classification (NCBI taxonomy): domain Bacteria; kingdom Pseudomonadati; phylum Pseudomonadota; class Gammaproteobacteria; order Pseudomonadales; family Pseudomonadaceae; genus Pseudomonas; species Pseudomonas sp. SB113. The sequence continues at coordinate 227,338 of NZ_JBFMHW010000005.1, read as the reverse complement.
CCGTAATGACGTGAACGTAGGCGCCGTCGATGGCGTTATAGAAACAGGTGGGGCGGCCGGTGTGGCAGGCCGGGCCTTGCTGGTCGACGATCAGCAGTACCGCGTCACCGTCACAATCCAGGCGTGCTTCCACCAGCTGTTGCCAATGGCCGGAGTTTTCACCCTTGCGCCACAGCTGCCGGCGCGAGCGTGACCAGTAGCAGACCTGCCCGGTGGCCAGCGTTTCGTTGAGGGCCTGGCGATTCATCCAGGCCAGCATCAACACTTCGCCGCTGCCGTGTTGCTGGGCGATGGCGGCGATCAGGCCGTCGCTGTTCCACGGCAGGGCGTCGAGCACCGCTGCGAGGGGAAAGCGGCTGCCGACGGCAGCCCCTTCCAGTTCGAGCATGCTCAGGGTCATGGCTTGCTCAACGCCGCACACAGCGTATTGAGGTTGTACTCGAACAGCCCGATGAAGGTGCTGGCCGGGCCTTCTGCAGCCAGGGCGTCGGAGTACAGCGTGCCGCCAATCTGCGCGCCGCTTTCATCGGCGATCTGCTTGAGCAGGCGTGAGTCCTTGATGTTTTCCATGAACACGGCCTTGACCTTGTCTTTGCGGATCTGGGTGATCAGCGCGGCGACTTCGGCGGCCGAAGGTTCACGTTCGGTGGACAGGCCTTGAGGCGCCAGGAACTGGATGCCATAGGCCTGGCCCAGGTAGCCGAAGGCGTCATGGGAGGTAACGATGCGACGGTTACCCGGCGGCAGCGCGCCGAATTTGGTCTTGGCTTCGGCCAGCAGGCGGTAGATTTCTTTCAGGTAGGCTTGGCTGTTACGCAGGTAGTCGGCCTTGTTGGCCGGGTCGGCAGCCACCAGCGCCTTGGTGATGTTGTTCACATAGATTTCGGCGTTGGCCAGGTTGTGCCAGGCGTGCGGGTCGGGAATGGTTTCGCCGTCTTCCTCCATGGTGTGGGAGATCACACCTTTGCTGGCGGTGACCACCGTGGCCTTGGTTTCGGTGCTGGTGACCAGGCGGTCCAGCCACGGCTCAAAGCCCAGGCCATTCTTGATGATCACCTTGGCCTTGAGCAGCGCCTTGGCGTCGTCCGGGGTTGGCTCGTAGGTATGGGCGTCGGCGTCGGGGCCGACCATGTTGCTGATCTGGATGTGATCGCCACCGATCTGGTGGGTGATGTCATCGAGAATACTGAAGCTGGTAACCACTTGGAGTTTGTCGGCGGCCTGGGCCATCGACAGCGGCAGCAGCAGACTGAACAGCACGAGTAGAGCGCGCATTGGGAAACACCTCATTGGGATGTAAGCAAAGGCGGGCGGCGCAGCAAGCCGTGCACCGGACCGAAGACCACGGACAGCAGGTACCCGCCGCCAGCCACCAGCACAATCGCCGGGCCGCTGGGCAGCGAGAAGTAGAACGACAGCAACAAACCCAACCACACCGACAGGCATCCCAGCACCGCCGATACTGCGATCAACACCGGCAGGCGCCGGCTCCAGAAGCGTGAAGCGATGGCCGGCAACATCATCAAACCCACCACCATCAAGGCGCCGATGGCTTGGAAGCCGATCACCAGGTTCAGTACCACCAAGGTCAGGAACAGGCCGTGGGCCAGCGGGCCAAGGCGGCTGACGGTTTGCAGGAACAGCGGGTCGAGGGTGTCCAGCAGCAGCGGTTTGTAGATCAGCATCATGGCGATCAGGCTGAACCCGGAGACCCAGAGCATGCCGGTCAGGGTGGTTTCGTCGACGGCCAGGGCTGAGCCGAACAGCAGGTGCAGCAGGTCCAGGCGCTTGCCGGCCAGGCCCAGGATCAACACGCCGGCGGCGAGGGAGATGGGGTAGATGGCCGCCAGGCTGGCGTCTTCGCGCAGGCCGGTGCGACGGGTAATCCACGCCGACAGGCCGGCCATGCTCAGGCCGGCGCCCAGGCCGCCGATGGTCAGGGCGGGCAGGCTGAGTCCGGCGAACCAGAAGCCCAGTGCGGCGCCGGGCAATATGCCGTGGGCGACGGCGTCACCGATCAGGCTCATGCGGCGCAGGATCAGAAATACGCCGAGCGGAGCGGTGCTGCAGGCGAGCACCAGCCCGCCGATCAGGGCGCGACGCATGAAGACGAAGTCGAGGAAGGGCATCCACAGGTGGGCGGCGAAGTGCATCACGCCACCTGCATGTGCGGCTGCGGGCGGATCAACTCTTTGCTGGGGCCGAACACACAGCCACTGCTTTTGATCTGCACCACTTGCTGGGTGTGGTGGCGAACGGAGGCGAGGTCATGGCACACCACCACCAACGTCCGGCCTTCGGCATGCCAGGCGTGGATATGGCTCCAGCACAGCGCTTGGCCTTCTTCGTCCAGAGCGGCATGGGGCTCGTCAAGCAATAACACTGGCGACTCGGCAAGGCTCATGCGAGCGAGCAATGCACGTTGTAGTTGGCCGCCAGACAACGCCATCAACGGGCGCTGTTCCAGGCCGCTGAGGCACCAGTCTTCCAGCACCTTTTGCAGGCGCTCGCTGCGTTGTGGCGGGGTGAGCCGCGAGCCCCAGAAACCGGCGGCGACCAGTTCTTGCAGGCTGATGGGAAACTGACGGTCAAGGTGCTGTTGCTGGGGCAGGAACGACAGGCCGCCACGACGCGGTACATCCACGGTGACTTTGCCTGACAACGGTTTTTGCAGGCCGGCGATGACTTTGAGCAGGCTGCTTTTGCCGCAGCCGTTGGGGCCAATCACACCGGTGAGGCTGCCTGTTTCCAGGGTGAAATCCACGGCGGGAGTGAGCGGTTGGCCGGGGGCGCCCCAGCGCAAAGCGGTGCAGCTGATCATGAAGGGTTTCTCGTCCAGCGGCTTTCAGCCACGGCATCGTGCGCGTGCAGGCTTTCGGCGTGGATCACTTTGAGGTGGAAGGCTTTGACGGCATCCGAGCGTTTCAAGGCGAGGTTAAGGCGGCGGGCGGCGTCTTCGCAGAACATCAGGTTCTGCCCGTTGGCCAGGGCGAAGGCTTGTTCGTCCGCGCGTTTTACGGCGGTTTGTACGGCGGTGCCGAGGGCGGCTTCGGCAGCGTTGATCAAGTCCGTCAGTGCCAGATGCTCGCCTTGCAGGTGCACGTGCAACTGCGCGCTGCTGCGCTGGCTGTGAGGTGTGGCGACGATACCGTTGGCGCTGCCGAGCCAGGTCAGTACGTCTTCATGCTGCAACGGCGTGTTACCGAAGTCTTGGAGAAATTGCTGCTGAATCAACTGCCTGGCGAGGGCGGCGGAACAGGGGCAGGTTGAGGAATACGTAACGTCAATTTTTAGTTCCACGTGGAACATCTGGTTTTCCAGGCGCGCCTCAATGCTCACCGGGTAGCCTTTCCAGCCGGCCAGTGGGCTGACCAGCGCGGGGCGTTTCAGCAGTAAATTCGTGTGCAGACGCAGGTAGGCGTTCTTAGATAAATCTTCATGACTGTCGAGAAACCGCTGCAGTACATTGCGCAGAACTGCAGGCGTAACGGGCTGCTGGTCGAGCATCTCCAGCGCCAGGTACAGGCGTGACATATGAATGCCACGGGCGGTGCCGTCGTCCAGGCTGACGCCGGCATCGGCGGTGGCGGTCAGGCGCTGGCCATCGATGAGGATCGGCAGGGCAATACCGCACATGCCCACCCAGTCGAGAGGCAAGGCTTGGCGTGAAGCCTGCGCGGCAATATCCGGCAGAGTCAGCGCATTCATAAGCAGGTCCATCGTTGGAAATAATTCGACATGTTATAGTATAACAATAGAGTCGACGATGAATTTTCTGCCCCGGCCTTTTTTCAGTCATGTCGAGTACGGACGCTCCTTTATTCGCGGTATTTGTCATGCACAGACGTCAGCTCCTCAACCTGCTCCTGGCCAGCCCTTTGTTTGCTTTGCCGTTCGCGGCCCACGCGACCCAGATCCGCAATGCGCGCCTGTGGCGCTCGGACGACAAGCTGCGCCTGGTGTTCGACCTTAGCGGCCCCGTGCAATACAAGACGTTCTCGCTGACTGCCCCGGAACGCCTGATCGTCGACCTGAGCGGCGCAGGCCTCAGTGGCGACTTTTCTCAACTTGAGCTGAAGAACAGCGGGATCACCTCGATTCGCTCGGGGCATTTCGGCAAGGCGGATACGCGCATCGTGCTCGACCTGGCCGCGCCGATGCAGCTCAACAGCTTTGTATTACCGCCTCAGGACGGGCAGGGGCATCGCCTGGTGCTGGACCTGACCAGCGCCACCCATGCACCGCGTCAAATTGCTACTGAAGCCGTGCCCTTGGTGGCCCCGATGGACAAGGCGCACCCCAGGCGCGACATCATTGTGGTGGTCGACCCTGGCCACGGCGGCAAAGACCCCGGTGCTGTCGGGTCCAAGGGCCAGCGCGAAAAAGACGTGGTGCTGTCTATCGCCCAACTGCTGGCCAAGCGCTTGAAACGCGAAAAGGGTTTTGACGTGAAGCTGGTGCGCAACGATGACTTCTTTGTACCGTTGCGTAAGCGCGTGGACATCGCCCGTCAGCACAAGGCCGATATGTTCATCTCGGTGCATGCCGATGCCGCGCCACGGCTCACGGCCTCGGGCGCCTCGGTGTATGCGCTGTCGGAGGGCGGCGCAACCTCGGCCACGGCGCGCTTTATGGCCCAGCGCGAAAACGGTGCGGATTTGCTGGGTGCCACCACGTTACTCAATCTCAAGGATAAGGATCCGATGCTGGCCGGGGTGATTCTCGATATGTCGATGAATGCCACCATCGCTTCCAGCCTGCAACTGGGCAGCTCGGTGCTGGGCAGCCTGCAAAACATCACCAGCCTGCATCAGAAACGTGTGGAACAGGCGGGGTTCGCGGTGCTCAAGTCGCCGGACGTGCCGTCGATCCTGGTCGAGACCGGCTTTATCTCCAATGCCCAGGACGCCCAGCGCCTGGTGACGGCGCGCCATCAACAAGCGGTTGCGGACGGCTTGTTCGAAGGCCTGAAAAAATACTTCCAGAAGAACCCGCCGATGAACAGCTACATGGCCTGGGTTCAGGAACAGGAGAACGCTCAGGTCTAACAGCCGGTCATTCGGCTGCACGTGAACTTGGCGGTGGCGCCACCGGAGCTGGAAAATCGGTTGATGGTGGTCCAGCCCACGCGCCGCGTGTAGCCGACCCATGCCTCACCGTCCGATGCCAATCCGGTAAAGAACGTCAATTGCCCATAGCGGCTGTTGGTTTGCGCCCAATAGCGTTTGCCGACCACCTCGAAACCGCGCAAATACGTGGTGGTGCCTACCGTCGCCACGCTGTAGGCATTGCCCAGCGGATCCACACAGGCCAACAGGTTGGCGCTGCGCGTGCAATTGGCCAGCAAGCTTGGCGCTTGGGCGCAGGCTGGCCCTGCCGCTGCCAGTAACAGGGCGCACACCAGGTATTTCATAAGGGTTCTCGGGGCTGGGAAGTGTTCAAGCATTGCGCCCTTCGTCGCAACGAGCAAGGGGGGATTGGCTTATTTGCATTGTTATACTATAACATAAAATCACAGCCTGACCCGTGAACCGCACCCGATGACCGAACAAGACCTGCTGGCCCAACCGCCCGCCGACTACATGAATGAAGCCCAGCAGGGCTTTTTCCGCGAACTGCTGCTGACCCAGCGCAATGAACTACAGGTGCGTATCGAGGGCGAATTCCTGGTGCTGCGCGAGCAGGAACCCAACAGCGACCCGGCCGATGTAGGCAGCGCCGAAGAGCAACGCCAGTGGCAACTGCGCCTGCTGGAGCGGGAAAAGAAGCTGCTCGACAAGATCGACGACGCCCTCGAACTGCTCGCCCGTGGCGAATACGGCTGGTGCCGCGAAACCGGTGAGCCCATCGGCCTGCAACGCCTGTTGCTGCGCCCCACCGCCACCCTGTGTATCGAAGCCAAAGAACGTGAAGAGCTGCGCGAACGCCATAAACGGGCGATTTGACCGGCCAACCCTGATGAGGATTACCTGATGCCCAATCGTCTCCCCGTTACCGTGTTGTCCGGCTTTCTCGGCGCCGGTAAAAGCACGCTGCTCAACTACGTCCTGCGCAACCGCGAAAACCTGCGGGTGGCGGTGATCGTCAACGACATGAGCGAAATCAACATCGACGGCAGCGAGGTGCAGCGTGACGTCACCCTCAACCGCTCCGAAGAAAAACTGGTGGAGATGAGCAACGGCTGCATCTGCTGCACTTTGCGTGAAGACTTGCTCGAGGAAGTCGGAAAACTCGCCAAGGAAGGTCGCTTCGATTACCTGCTGATTGAATCCACCGGTATTTCCGAGCCGTTGCCGGTGGCTGAAACCTTCACCTTCCGCGATGAAAACGAGCAAAGCCTGGCCGACATCGCGCGCCTGGACACCATGGTCACCGTGGTCGACGGCATGAACTTCCTGCTCGACTACCAGGCCGCCGAAAGCCTCGCCTCACGGGGCGAAACCCTCGGTGAGGAAGACGAACGCTCGATCACCGATCTGTTGATCGAGCAGATCGAATTCGCCGACGTGATCCTGATCAGCAAGATCGACCTGATCAGCAGCTGTGAGCGCGAAGAGTTGATGGCGATCCTTGAACGCCTCAACGCCCAGGCGGAAATCATCCCGATGGTCATGGGCGAAGTGCCGCTGCACAAGATCCTCAACACTGGCCGCTTCGACTTCGAGCGTGCCGCGCAAGCGCCGGGCTGGTTGCAGGAGTTGCGTGGTGAACATGTGCCGGAAACCGAAGAATACGGCATCGCCTCCACCGCTTATCGCGCACGCCGGCCCTTCCATCCGCAACGCTTCTACGACTTTATCGACCGGCCTTGGGTCAACGGTAAATTGCTGCGTTCCAAGGGCTTTTTCTGGCTGGCCAGCAAGCATCAGGATGCGGGCAGTTGGTCCCAGGCCGGTGGCTTGATGCGCCACGGGTTTGCCGGACGCTGGTGGCGCTTTGTACCGAAAAGCCAATGGCCCCAAGACGAAGAAAGCGTCGCCGCAATCATGGGTAACTGGCAACTCAGTACCGGCGACTGCCGGCAGGAACTGGTGTTTATCGGGCAAAACATCGACTTCGCGCAGATGCGTGCTGAATTGGACGCGTGCTTGCTCACCGATGAAGAAATGGCCCTGGGCGTCGAAGGTTGGCGCCTGCTGGCTGATCCGTTTGGTCCTTGGTATGAAGAGGCCGCCTGATGCTGGCACCGCTGATGCCCTTGCGCCCCGTGATTCGCCAGACCCGTGGTGAAACTCCGCTGGCGCTGTCCGATATTCTCGAAGACGGCGTGAACCTGGCACTGTGGCAGCGCCAATTGCCGCTGCATATCGCCGAGTTCGGCGCCTTGCTGGTGGCGCTCAATGAGCCGTTGGCCGAGTCCCTGGTGATTGAACTCAACAGCGAAAACGCCGAGCCGAACTTGCTCGGTCTGGCGTCCAGCTGCCGCGATCTTGAAGGCTACGAAGGTTTTATCGCCGATGTGTCGTGGCTGGTCAGCGCCTTTGCGTGCTTGCTCGGCGCCAAGCGCATCGGTGTGCGCCTGCGGTTGATGGATAAAGCCATGTGCCCGCGTTTTCACGTTGACCATGTGCCGGTGCGGCTGATCACCACCTACGCCGGCATCGGCAGCCAGTGGTTGCGCGAAGGGGTGATGGACCGCCGTAAGCTCAGCCAACCGGATGCCGAACCGAGCGAGCGCATCGAACAGATCCAGTGCGGTGAAGTGGCCCTGCTCAAAGGCACCAAGTGGCATGGCAACGAAGGCTACGGCCTGATCCATCGCTCCCCCGCGCTGAAAGCGGATGAGCGTCGATTGATTCTGACGCTGGATTGGCTCGCGTAACCGCGTAGGATCAAACGCTCTACACGGTCCGAACGATGGCACTCATGCTACAGAACATTCCCACCCACGTGATTGCCGGGCCCTTGGGCGCCGGCAAGACCAGCCTGATCAAGCACCTGCTCGCCCAACGCCCGGCCAACGAGCGCTGGGCGGTGTTGATCAACGAGTTCGGCCAGATTGGCCTGGACGCTGCACTGCTGACCCTGGATGACGACGGCATTGCCCTCGGTGAAGTCGCCGGTGGCTGCCTCTGCTGTGTGAATGGCGCACCGTTCCAGGTAGGCCTGGGCCGGTTGTTGCGTAAGGCCAAGCCGGATCGGTTGTTTATCGAACCCTCGGGCCTGGGCCATCCTGCGCAGTTGCTCAAGCAGTTACGCGAAGCGCCATGGCAGCAGGTGCTGGCAGTTCAGCCCTGTGTGCTGGTGCTGGATGCCCAGGCGCTGGCAGTGGGCAAACCCTTGCCGCCCGCGCAGCAGCAGGCCCTGGTGGGTGCCGGGTTGTTGGTGTTGAACAAGGATGAGGGGCTGGATGCTGCGCAACGCGAGGCTATCGAGCGACAGCTACCCGACCGCGACATTTATTGGACGCGCCAGGCGCATGTGCCGCTTGGCAGACTGCCTGGCTTGAATGCGCAGGCTGAAGCCGCTGTGGATAACTTCGCGGTGCCCAACGGGTTGGCTCAATTGCCGGCTATCTGGAGCGATCCAGCATTGCCGATCTGCCTGAGCCAGGCCCAGGAGGGCGGTTGGAGTATCGGTTGGCGCTGGCACCCGAGCCAGCAATTCGATACCGAGCGTCTGCACCGGTGGCTGACATCGCTTGAGTGGCGCCGCGCCAAACTGGTTATCCACAGCCGTGATGGGTGGATCTCGGCCAACGCTGTGGATAACAGCCCGCTTGCCTGGCAACCCAGCGAATGGCGTCGCGACTCACGTATCGAATTGATCTTCAGTGCACCACAGGACGTGGCCGCGTTGCAGGTCGCACTGGCCGCCTGCCGTTACTGACGGTTCTTGGTCGCGTGGTCCTGGCGCCACTGGCTCAGCTCGATCACATTGGCGCTGGGCGGCGCCTCCTTGGCTTCGAACGGGTAGGGCGCCAGTTCGATGTGCGCGCTGTGGGCGCCGAATTGGGTGATGGTTCCGCTGTGACGGGTCTCGCCCGTGACGGTGAACTCGAAATTGTAGATGCGCGCCAGACGCCGCCGACCGTTGGCATCCTTCACAAAACCGATGCGCTTCAACGCCACGGCGCCGTCGAGCAATTCGATATCGAGCTTGGCACAATGCTGCTTGACCCGCGCCAGCGCCCGTTCTCGCAGGCCGTGGTTGTGCCATACCCAGGCGGCGCCGGTCGCCAGCAGCATCAACACGAAGATGTTTCCCAGGGTCAGCATGCGAAAAACTCCAACAAAGTGAGAGCAGCTTAACTGTGTCGTCGGCCTGTCGTACAGGCTGCGTTTAGTCGCATACTGCGCGGCCAGAATTTCAATGGCTTTACGGAAATCCCCTGCATGAAACGCACACCTCATCTGCTTGCGATCCAGTCTCATGTGGTCTTTGGCCACGCCGGAAACAGCGCCGCCGTGTTCCCCATGCAGCGGGTCGGGGTGAATGTCTGGCCGCTGAACACGGTGCAGTTCTCCAACCATACGCAGTATGGCCAGTGGGCGGGCGAAGTGTTGGCGCCGCAGCAGATTCCTGCGCTGGTGGAAGGCATTGCCGCCATCGGCGAGCTGGGCAACTGCGATGCGATCCTGTCTGGCTACCTGGGCAGTGCGGATCAGGGCCGCGCGATTCTTACCGGTGTGGCGCGCATCAAGGCCATCAATCCCAAGGCCCTGTACCTGTGCGACCCGGTGATGGGCCATCCGGAAAAGGGCTGCATCGTGCCGCAGGAAGTCAGCGATTTCCTGCTGGATGAGGCCGCGGCGATGGCCGACTTCCTGTGCCCCAACCAGCTGGAACTGGACAGCTTTGCCGGGCGCAAGCCGCAATCGCTGTTCGATTGCCTGGGCATGGCCAAGGCGTTGCTGGCGCGTGGCCCGAAGGCGGTACTGGTCAAGCACCTGGATTACCCGGGAAAGTTGCCGGAAGGTTTCGAGATGCTGCTGGTAAGCGCCGAGGGCAGCTGGCACCTGCGTCGGCCGCTGCTGGCGTTCCCGCGCCAACCGGTGGGCGTGGGCGACCTGACGTCAGGGCTGTTCCTGGCGCGGGTGTTGTTGGGCGACAGCCTGCTGGCGGCTTTTGAGTTCACGGCAGCGGCGGTGCACGAAGTGCTGCTGGAAACCCAGGCCTGTGCCAGCTACGAGCTGGAACTGGTTCGTGCCCAGGACCGCATCGCCCATCCTCGCGTACGTTTTGAGGCGACGCCGATCGGCCTGTAAGTACGCAAAACCCAATGTGGGAGAGGGCTTGCTCCCCCTCCCACATTTTGATTGGGTTTACAGTCCCGGACTTACAGCGCGTCAGCCTTGATTTCCTGGTAGCGCTTCTCGAGCTCCTGACGGATCTGCCGGCGCTGCTGGGCCTGCACGAACCGGCGCTTGTCTTCACTGTTGTGCGGTTGCAGCGGCGGTACGGCGGCGGGTTTACGCTGGTCATCCACGGCCACCATGGTGAAGAAGCAGCTGTTGGTATGCCGTACCGAGCGCTCGCGGATGTTCTCGGTCACCACCTTGATGCCCACTTCCATCGACGTATTGCCGGTGTAGTTGACCGATGCAAGGAATGTCACCAGCTCGCCGACATGGATCGGCTCGCGAAAAATCACCTGATCCACCGACAGCGTCACCACATAGCGACCGGCATAACGGCTCGCGCAGGCGTAGGCCACTTCGTCGAGGTACTTGAGCAAGGTGCCGCCGTGGACATTGCCTGAGAAGTTGGCCATGTCAGGGGTCATCAATACCGTCATCGACAGCTGGGCGTTTCCGGGTTCCATAGCACACTCACGGGTTGTAGGCATTGGTTGGGGGGCACCTCTGCGGGTGCTGGAATCTTTGCAGCGCCATCCCTTACGGGACGCCGGTGGACGGCTTGCCGTCACGCGTTCACCGATCTGTTTCCATATATTGCACCGGCTTTCCGGCGGAAGTCGCGGTGTTAACCTTCAAAAGCCCATCTCAGGGCATTTCTTACGATCAAGGCAGACTTTTCCTTCCGCACTTTGCGATTTTTCAAAGGCGCGTGCGGAAGTGGGAAAAGCGCCAGTACCCTCAAGGAGCCCCTCGCCATGCACGCCATCAGCTTTATCCAGGACTTGGCCGTGATCATGCTGGTGGCAGGGGTGGTCACCGTCCTGTTTCACCGCCTCAAGCAACCCGTGGTGCTGGGGTACATCGTCGCCGGCTTCATCATTGGCCCGCATACACCGCCGTTCGGCCTGATCCATGACGAAGACACCATCAAGACCCTCGCCGAGCTGGGGGTCATCTTCCTGATGTTCTGCCTGGGCCTGGAGTTCAGCCTGCGCAAGCTGTTCAAGGTGGGGGCCACGGCGTTTATCGCGGCCTTCCTGGAAATCATCCTGATGATCTGGATCGGCTACGAGATTGGCCGCTGGTTCGACTGGAACACCATGGACTCGCTGTTCCTCGGCGCGATCCTGGCGATTTCCTCCACCACCATCATTGTGAAAGCGCTCAATGACCTGAAGATGAAAAACCAGCGCTTCGCCCAACTGATTTTTGGCGTGCTGATTGTGGAAGACATCCTCGGCATCGGCATCATCGCCTTGCTCTCGAGCATCGCCGTCAGCGGTACGGTGAGTTCCGGCGAGGTGTTCTCCACGGTCGGCAAGCTCTCGCTGTTCATGATTGTTGCGTTGGTCATCGGTATTTTGCTGGTGCCGCGCCTGTTGGCCTACGTGGCCAAGTTCGAAAGCAATGAAATGCTGCTGATCACCGTACTGGGCCTGTGTTTCGGTTTCTGCCTGCTGGTGGTCAAGCTGGAGTACAGCATGGTGCTGGGGGCGTTTCTGATCGGCGCGATCATGGCCGAGTCCCGGCAATTGGTGAAGATCGAGCGCCTGATCGAACCGGTTCGCGACATGTTCAGCGCAATCTTCTTTGTGGCGATCGGCTTGATGATCGACCCGCAGATCCTCCTGCAATACGCCTGGCCGATCGCGGTGATCACCGTGGCCGTGGTGCTGGGCAAGATGCTGTCCTGCGGCCTGGGTGCCTTTATCGCCGGCAATGACGGCCGTACCTCACTGCGCGTAGGCATGGGGCTGTCACAAATTGGCGAGTTTTCCTTCATTATCGCTGCGCTGGGCATGACCTTGCAGGTCACCAGCGACTTCCTGTACCCGGTGGCGGTGGCCGTTTCGGCGATTACCACGTTGCTCACGCCGTACCTGATTCGCGGCGCCGACCCCTTGTCATTGAAGATCGCCGCCGTGATGCCCAAGCGTATGAGCCGGGTGTTTGGCATGTACGGCGAATGGTTGCGCAGTATTCAGCCGCAAGGCGAGGGCGCAATGCTGGCGTCGATGATCCGCAAGATCATCCTGCAGGTGGGCGTGAACCTGGCCCTGGTGATCGCGATTTTCTTCGCCGGAAGCTTTTTCGCGGTGCGCATTGGTGGGTATCTGGAAGGTTGGATCAGTGATCCAAGCTGGCAGAAGGCGTTGATCTGGGGTGGGGCATTGCTGTTGTCGCTGCCGTTCCTGATTGCGGCGTACCGCAAGCTCAAGGCGCTGTCGATGTTGCTGGCGGAGATGAGCGTGAAACCGGAGATGGCCGGGCGACATACCCAGCGTGTGCGACGGGTGATTGCGGAGCTGATCCCGATTTTGTCGCTGCTGGTGATCTTTGTGCTATTGGCAGCCTTGTCGGCCAGTATTCTGCCGACCAACAAGTTGCTGGTATTGATTGCCGTGGTCACGGCGGCGGTGGCGGCCGTGCTCTGGCGATGGTTCATCCGCGTGCATACGCGGATGCAGGTCGCCTTGCTGGAGACGCTGGATAACCACAAGGATACGCCGGAGCACTGATGGGGGCTGCTGCGCGGCCTGGCGCGGGACAAGCCCGCTCACCACAGGGATCAGGTCTCAGCTTTCCAGCCAGACGTCCCGCGCCCAATGCCACACCGATTCCCAGGTTTCCTCGGTGACGAGTTCTTCTTCGCCGGACCACAGCACCACGGTGCCGTCTTCCTCGACGCAGTAGTAGTCGTCACCGTCCTGGCAGATCGGGATCATGCTGCGGTCAACACCGGCATCCCAGGCGTTGGCGGCCACGTCCGGCAGATAAGTGTGCGACTGCGGGTCGGTGACGGTCACCGGCTCCAGGCTGCCATACACCACATCGCTGACGGTCAGCAGGAATTCACGGAAGACAAACGGGATGTCGATGAACAGCTGTTCTTCGATTTCCACCAACTGATCTTCATCAGGTAGTTCCAGAGGAACCGGGACCGGTTCGTTGGCTTCACGCAATTGTTCGATGATTTCTTCCACGTCCGGGATCCTCTTGCTGATGGCGCGGTTTACAGGGGGGTTTTATACAGTAGCTCGCTATAAGTGCAACCGTGAAATAGAAAACCCCGGACAGGTCCGGGGTTTTTTGTTACGGCTTGCTCAAGCGCGTAGGTATCAGCCGTTCTGACGGATACCGGCGACCAGCCATGGCTGGTTGTCGCCCTGGGCGCGTTCCATGTTCCAGCTTTCGCTGAACACTTCGCCCTGGTCGAAACGCGAGGTCTTCGACACACCGCTGAAGGTCAGGGTGGCGATGGTCTTGTCGGCGCGATCATCCACACCTTCCAACTGGACGTGCAGGTCGTCGATATAGGTCGACTGGAAGCCTTCGCCCAGGTCGGCGCGTTCGCGTTTGAGGAACTCCAGCAGTTGCGGGGTCACGAACTCGGAGATCTTGTCCATTTCGTTGGCGTCCCAGTGCTGCTGCAGGGACTGGAAGTGGCTGCGGGCCGCTTCGACGAAACGCTCTTCGTTGAACCACGCCGGTGCGTTGATCACCGGGCGGGCTGCAGCAGGCGCTGCCGAACCACCGAAGATCGAACCCATGGCTGGCTTCTGTTCGAACACTTCACGCTGCATCGGCGCGCCAGCTGGAGCCAGTTGCTCCTGCTGCTTGCGGCGACGGGCGGCGATGAAACGGAAGACCAGGAAGGCGATGACCGCCATGATCAGGATGTCGAAGATCTGCATACCTTGGAAGCCGCCGCCCATGAACATGGATGCGAGCAGGCCACCGGCCGCGATACCGGCCAGAGGGCCCAACCAGCGCGAAGCACCGCCGGCCTTGGCCGCGGCGCCAGCAGCACCGGCTGCGCCTGCAGTAGCGGCAGCACCGCCTGCACCGGCGGATGGAGCCATTTGGCTGGTCTGGTGAGTCGGCGCCGCGCCCGAGCTTTTGCCGCCACCGAAGCGTTTGGCGTTGGCGTCGAGGCTCATCGTCAGGCCGATGCACAACGCCATGGCGATGCTAAGAAAACGTTTCATAAAGGGAATTCCCATTTGTGGATTGCACGCGCGCCATGTTGCACAGGTGTAGTGACAGTGGCTAGCGACATAATGTTTCGGGCTTTTGCGTAAGACCGAATCAGAATGGCCTGTAGGACTTATTACAGATATTGGCCCGCGCTCGTTAAAAACAAGGGCGGGCCAATAACCTTCATGTAGGCAAATGTTTCAGACAGCTTCGAGCTTCGCGTAGCCCATCATCAGCCACTTGCTGCCTTCGGCGAAGTTCACCTGCACGCGGGCCTGGGCACCGGCGCCTTCGAAGTTGAGGATCACCCCTTCGCCGAAGATCGCATGCTTGACCTGCTGGCCCAGGCTGAACGGCGTTTCCGGAATCTCGGAACCGGCGAACATGCTGCTGGAGTTCTGTTGCTGGCCGCCGCCGAACGGGCGGCTGACGCTGTTGGACAGGCGCACTTCCTGGATCAGGCCCTTCGGCACTTCACGTACGAAGCGCGACACCTTGTTGTAGGTCTCGCTGCCGTACAGCCGTCGGGTCTCGGCGTAGGTCATCACCAGGTTCTGCATCGCGCGGGTGATGCCCACGTAGGCCAGGCGGCGTTCTTCTTCAAGGCGACCGGGCTCTTCCAGGCTCATCTTGTGGGGGAACAGGCCTTCTTCCATGCCCACCAGGAACACATACGGGAACTCCAGGCCCTTGGCGCTGTGCAACGTCATCAGTTGGATGCTGTCTTCATGCTCATCGGCCTGGGTGTCGCCGGCTTCCAGGGACGCATGGCCGAGGAAGGCGGCGAGCGGGGTCAGCTCTTCGTCCTCCTCGGTGTTTTCAAATGCGCGGGCGGCGCTGACCAGTTCCTCAAGGTTTTCTACCCTGGCCTGGCCTTTCTCGCCTTTTTCCGCTTCGTGATAGGCAATCAGCCCGGACTGCTCGATCACCGTCTGGGTCATCAAGTGCAGGGGCATTTCCGAACACTTGGCGGCGAGGTTCTCGATCAACTCGACAAATACCCCCAGCGCGCCAGCAGCACGCCCAGTCAGGCCTTTATTGGCGATGAGCAAGCGCATGGACTCCCACATCGACACATCGGCATGGCGCGCATGGTCGCGAATCGCCTCGACGGTTTTCTCGCCGATACCACGGGCCGGGATATTGATCACCCGCTCCAGTGCCGCATCGTTGCCACGGCCTTCGAGCAAGCGCAGGTAAGCCATGGCGTTCTTGATTTCCGCCCGTTCGAAGAAGCGCTGCCCGCCATAGATACGGTACGGGATGCGCTCGCGCAGCAACGCTTCTTCCAGCACCCGCGATTGGGCGTTGGAGCGGTACAGGATCGCAATGTCGCTGCGCGCCAGGCCGGTTTTCAGCGCGCTTTCGATGGTTTCCACCACGTAGCGCGCTTCATCGTGCTCGTTGAACGCGGCGTACAGGTTGATGGCTTCGCCTTCGCCGCCGTCGGTCCACAGCTCTTTGCCCAGGCGCCCGGTGTTGTTGGCGATCAAGGCGTTGGCGGCCTTGAGGATACCGGCGGTGGAGCGGTAGTTCTGCTCCAGGCGGATGGTGACCGCGTCCGGGAAGTCCTCGGAATACTGGTAGATGTTCTCGATTTTCGCGCCACGCCAGCCGTAGATCGACTGGTCGTCGTCGCCCACGACCATCAGGCTGTCGCCGCCCTTGGCCAGCAGGCGCAACCAGGCGTACTGCACGGCGTTGGTGTCCTGGAACTCGTCGACCAGAATGTGACGGAAGCGTTTCTGGTAATGGGCCAGCAAGCCCGGATTGTCGCGCCACAGGTCGAGGGCGCGCAGCAGCAGCTCGGAGAAATCGATGACGCCGGCGCGTGCGCAAGCGGCCTCGTAGGCTTCATAAATGCTGCGCATGGTAGCCAGGAACAAATCGCCGCTGGCCTGGATGTGCTGCGGGCGCAGGCCTTCGTCTTTCTGGCCGTTGATAAACCACTGGGCCTGGCGTGCCGGCCAACGCTGTTCGTCGAGGCCCAGCTCGCGGATCACTCGCTTGACCAGGCGTTGCTGGTCATCGCTGTCGAGGATCTGGAAGGTCTGGGCCAGGCCCGCTTCCTGCCAGTGCGCCCGCAACAGACGGTGCGCCAGGCCGTGGAAGGTGCCGACCCACATGCCGGCCGGGCTGATGCCCATCAACTGCTCGATGCGGTGGCGCATCTCGGCGGCGGCCTTGTTGGTGAAGGTCACCGACAGGATGGAATGCGGGGACGCGTTCTCGACCTGGATCAACCAGGCGATACGGTGCACCAGCACTCGGGTTTTACCGGAGCCAGCACCGGCCAGGACCAACTGACGGCCAACGGGGGCCGCTACGGCCTGGCGTTGGGCATCGTTGAGGGAGTTCAGCAAAAGAGAGAGATCATCGCGCATCGGCGCATTCTAGGGGCCTAAGGGGACTCGGGCAAATCCCAATGCCGGGTGGTCGACGCAAAACGTCTCGCGTGGTCCCGGCCGGGCAAACATTCCGGCAGGGCTGATGACCGGTAAGTCATGGGCCACAGCCCGCGCAGGGCCTCGCTCAAGGGGTCTGGCACCAAGGTTTGCGGCTGATCACGGGGTGCTTTTTATGATCTGGAGCAGTTTGGCCCGAGCGCTTGCTTGTGTATGCTCCGTCGACGTTTCGGGCTCACCATTATAAGAACACTGCCTATGACCCTCAGCACCGACCTGCTCGGCCCCTCGGCGGCGCCCGCGCAGGTTATCCGCAAACATTACGCCACCGAGATGGCGGTCGAGCGCACACGCCTGCTGTATCAGGGCTCATTGCTGCCCACGTTATTAATGTTGGTCAACGGCCTGGTCTGCGCCTGGCTGCTGTGGAACCCCAAGCAATACCTGTTGGACAGCGTCTGGCTGGTCTGGCTGCTGGCCCTGGTGGCGATGCGTGTGATCCAGGTGGCGGCCTTTGATTCGGCTATGCCCAGTCGCCAGGCCCAACCCATCTGGCGGCGCATGTTCATGCTCGGGTCGGCAGTCAGCGGCCTGACCCTGGCCGTCGCAGCCATCGCCTTGGTGCCGGTGGATAGCTTTATGCAGCAGGCCTGGGTGTTCGGCCTGATCGGTGCGGCGACGCTGTCAGCCAGCGTCGCCTACGCGGTGAGCCTGCCGGCGTTCCTGTCCTTTGCCCTGCCGTGCCTGGTGCCGGCTATTGTCTATCTGTTCTGGAACGGCGCCCCTCAACAGCAAGGTTGGGGTGTGCTCGGCTTGATCCTGCTGGCATCCCTGAGCGTGGTGGCGTGGCAGGTCAACCGCCTGATCCAGCGCGGGCTGCTGCGGCGTTTCCAGAACCAGGCATTGATCGAGCATCTGCAGCAGGCGCAGCAGCGCAGCGAGCAGCTGAATCAGGACCTGGTGCGCGAAGTCGAGCAGCGGCGTCAGGTTGAGCAGGAGCTGCGCGAGGCGCAAGTCGGCCTGCAGGACCGCGTGGCGCAACGCAGCCAGGAGCTGGACGCCGCTAGCCTGGCCCTGAATAAAAGCGAGGCGCGCCTGGCCATGGCCCTGCAAGCCAGCGAGCTCGGGCTGTGGGACTGGAACCTGCAAACTGACGAGGTTCATCACACCCAACTCAAGGAATTGTTCGGCCTGGAGCCCGAGTACGTCACGGCCATGCTTGGCCACCTCAAGCCGCGCCTGCACCCCGACGACCTGCCGCTGCTCAAGCGGGCGCTGGTGGAGCACCTTAAAGGGCGCTCCGAGGATTATCAGGTGGAATACCGCGTGCGCCATGGCGATGGTCACTGGGTGTGGATCGAAGACCGCGGTCGCGCCGTGGAGCGCGCGCCGAGCGGGCGAGTGACTCGAATGCTCGGCACCCGCCGCGACATCAGCGCCGGCAAAGCCCTGGAAGAGCAACAGCGGCTGGCCTCGACCGTATTCGAGGCGGCCAGCGAAGGCATCGTGATCCTTGACCCGGACTACGCCCTGATCGCGGTCAACCAGGCGTTCAGCCGCGTCACCGGCTTTGAGATTGACGATATGCTCGGCCGCAACGTCGTGGAGCTGCCCAGCAGCCGCGATGCCAGGCGACACTTCCCGGTGATCCGCCAAGCCTTGCTCAGCCACGGCACCTGGCAGGGCGAGTTGGTGGAAACACGCAAGAACGGCGAGCTGTACCCACAGTGGCTGCAACTGAACGTCGTGCGCGATGTTCGCGGAAAAGTCAGTCATATCGTGGGCTTTTTCGCCGATCTGTCAGCGCGGCGCGAATCCGAGGAACGCATGCGCTACCTCACCCACTACGATGAATTGACCGGCCTGGCCAACCGCTCGCTGTTCCGCGAACGGCTGCGCGAGGTCCATCAGCGTGTACGCCAAGGCGGACGCAGCCTGGCGTTGCTGCATATCAACCTCGATCGCTTCAAGTTGCTTAATGACAGCCTGGGCCATGAGGTGGCCGACCAGTTGCTGCAAAAAATGGCCCGTCGCTTGATCAATGCCTTGCCAGAGGCCGACACCATCGCGCGTTTGTCCGGCGATGAATTCGCCGTGTTGTTCGACGCCTACGGCAACCTGTCGAGCCTGGCACGGGTGGCCACACGGCTGCTGGCCAAGCTACGGGTGCCGGTGACCGTGGAAGGGCATGAGTTGGTGGTGAGCGCGTCGATGGGCATCAGCCTGTTGCCGGATAACGCGCGGGAAATTTCCGCGTTGGTCAGTCAATCGAACATGGCCATGCAGCACGCCAAGCACCTGGGCGGCAATAATTTCCAGTTCTACACCGACAGCCTGCAAGCCAGCACCCTGGAGCGTTTGCAGCTGGAAAACCATCTGCGCAAAGCCATCGATGAGCGCCAGCTCACGGTCTTCTACCAGCCGAAACTGTGCCTGGCCACCGGCAAGCTGAACGCCGCCGAAGCGTTGATCCGTTGGGAGCATCCGCAATGGGGCATGGTGCCGCCAGGCGACTTTATCGGCCTGGCCGAAGAAACGGGCCTGATCGTACCGCTGGGCGAATTCGTGCTGCGCCAGGCCTGTTGGCAAGCCTGTGAGTGGCAGCGCCAAGGGCTGGCGCCGATCCGTGTGTCGGTGAACCTCTCGGTGCATCAGTTGCGCCAGGGCAAGTTGGTCAGCCTGGTGCGCCAGGTACTGGAAGAAACCGGCCTGGATCCGCAATACCTCGAACTGGAACTGACCGAGAGCCAGTTGCTCGACAGTGTTGAACACATCATTGCGACCTTCCAGCAACTGCGCGACCTTGGCGTGAAGCTGGCCATCGACGACTTTGGTACTGGCTATTCATCCCTCAGTTACCTCAAGCGTATCCCTGTGGATTACGTGAAGATCGACCAGACCTTTATCCGCGGCCTCGGCCAGGGGCGGGAAGACGCAGCCATTACCCGAGCAATCATTGCGATGGCTCACGGTTTGGCGCTCAAGGTGGTGGCCGAAGGCGTGGAAGATCAGCAGCAGCTGGATTTCCTGCGTACAGAACGCTGCGATGAGGTGCAGGGCTACCTGATCAGTCGGCCGATGGAGGCCGAGGGGTTGGCAGATTTGTTACGTAAAAATGCAGATTTTCCTTAACCACGCCTGGGTCGCCCCAGAGGCTACAAAGCCTCTGCCCTTTGATTCAGAGGCCAGCAGGGCGATTTAGTCATGCGTTGAACGGGCAAAACGGCAATTCTTGTAGTATAACTACAAGCTTGCTACATCCCTGGCCCTGCCAATAACAAGAGTCCTGCCCTTTGAACCTGTTGCAACATATCGCCCAGTCGCGCCACCTGTTACGCAAATCGGAACTCAAGGTTGCCGATCACGTGCTGCTTGACCCTGCGGCCGTGATGCACAGTTCCATGGCCGACCTGGCCCACAGCGTGGGCATCAGCGAGCCGACCATCGTGCGCTTCTGCCGTGCCATCGGTTGCTCCGGGTTCCAGGACTTGAAACTCAAGCTGGCCCAGAGCCTGGCCGCTGGCGCGAGCTTCGGCCAGTTTGCGATCCACGAAGACGATTCCGTCGCCGACTACAGCCTGAAAATCTTCGACACCACCTTGCACACGCTGATGGAGGTGCGCGAGAAGCTCGACCCGGTGGAGCTGCAAAAGGCGGTGACCGCCATGTCCCAGGCCCAGCGTGTGGAGTTCTATGGTTTCGGCGCGTCCGGTGCGGTGGCGGCAGACGCCCAGCACAAATTTTTTCGCCTGCTGCTGACTGCGGCGGCCTACAGCGACCCGCACATGCAGGCGATGTCGGCGGTGACCTTGAAGCCGACCGACGTGGCGATCTGCATTTCCCAGTCGGGCCGTTCCAAAGACCTGCTGATCACCGCCAACCTGGTGCGTGAAAGCGGCGCCACGTTGATCACCTTGTGCCCGAGCCAGACGCCGTTGGCGGAGCTGTCCACGGTCAACCTGGCGATCGATGTGCACGAAGACACCGAGATCTACACCCCGCTGACGTCGCGTATCGCTCATCTGGTGGTGATCGACGTGCTGGCGATGGGCGTGGCCATGGCGCGTGGGCCGAGCCTGGTCAACCACCTCAAGAGCGTCAAGCGCAGCTTGCGCAGCCTGCGGTTGTCGCCCAAGTCCGTCAAAGCGCTCGACGACTGATCCAGGGCCATACACGCTCAAAATGTGGGAGGGGGCTTGCTCCCGATAACAGTGGGTCAGTCAAAGAGAAATCGGCTGATGTACCGTAATCGGGAGCAAGCCCCCTCCCACATTTGGATTGTTTACCTATTCGTAAGATTCATCGTCCTGTAACCCCCACGCCGTTAAACCGTCATCGCTACAACCCATCCTGAACTCCCGTACTCGCATTGGGAGACTCCAAATGGCCCGGCCCTACGAAGACAGCAACAGCTCCGTCAAAACCCGTCGTCAGCAGGAAGACCAGCGCCGCATGGCGTTCCGTCGCGCAATCGAAGACCGCTGCGACCAGCGTCAGCTGCAGCAGAGCATCAGTGACTACCCGGAACTCCACTGGCAGGCACCCGCGGCTGCCCAGCGAAACGTTCAGCCAACGCGCTGATCTGCACCCGTTCGCTGCGGATAAAGCCCAGGAACGCATGGGCCACCGGTGACAGGCGCTTGGCCTTGGCCTGCACCAGGCACCAGCTGCGGTACAGTGGCAGTTCTTCCACCGGCAGCTCCTTGAGCCCGCCGGTGGCCAGTTCCATGTTGACCGCATGACGCGTCAGCAAAGCCACGCCCAGCCCGGCGCAGACGCATTCACGCTGCGCCTCGGCCGAGGCCACTTCCACCGTCTGGGTGAAGTGCACGCGTTTCTCCTTGAAGTACTCCTCGCAGGCCAATCGCGTGCCGGAGCCCGGTTCGCGCAGCAACAGCGTGTAGGGTTCCAGGTCCTGCAAGCGCAGCGGTCCTTGCCGGCTCAAGGGATGATCGGGTGGGGCCACGGCCACGATCGGGTTGTTTAGGAACGGCAGGAATTCCAGGCCCATGTCCTGGGGCACCATGGACATGATTACCAGGTCGTCGCGGTTGTCGGAGAGACGCCGAATCACTTGGGCGCGGTTGACCACGGTCAGGTGCAGCTGTACTTCGGGATGCTGGCGTTTGAACGCGGCAAACAGGTGCGGCACGAAGTACTTGGCGCTGGACTCAATCGCGAGCTTTAGCTGGCCTTGCAAAGAACCCTGCATGTCCGACAGCTGCATATCGAGGTTTTCCAGGCGCCCGAAAATATCCCGACTGGCCCGTTGCAGGGCTTCGGCAGCCTCGGTCATGTAGAGCTTTTTGCCGACATAATCGAACAGCGGCTGGCCGATCAGCTCTTCCAGCTGGCGAATTTGTAGGCTAACGGCCGGTTGGGTGAGAGACATTTCCTCGGCTGCGCGGCTGTAAGAGCGCAAATCGCACACCTCATTGAAGATCTGCAATTGACGCAATGTCAGTCTCATCAATGACTTACGCATATATAAATCCTCTCGTCCCAGGCCGTCCGGCAAACTATAAGCTTTTGCTTATGCCTAACCCAATAATTATTGATTTTTGTTAATCCCTCAGCGGGCTTAGTGTGTGTCTCGCGACTGTCATGAAACATTTAGTCACGCACCGACCCGGCTTCAACGGGTCGAAGAACGCAGCAATCGGCTCAAGGGAATTTCCAAGTGATAAAAAAGATCCTGATCGCCAACCGTGGTGAAATTGCCGTACGAATCGTGCGTGCCTGCGCCGAGATGGGCATTCGCTCGGTCGCGGTTTACTCGGACGCCGACCGCCACGCGTTGCACGTCAAGCGTGCCGACGAAGCCCACAGCATTGGTGTCGAGCCCCTGGCCGGCTATCTGAACCCGCGCAAGCTGGTGAACCTGGCGGTGGAAACCGGTTGTGACGCGCTGCACCCCGGCTACGGCTTCCTGTCGGAAAACGCCGAACTGGCAGACATCTGCGCCGAACGCGGCATCAAATTCATTGGGCCTTCGGCTGAAGTGATTCGCCGCATGGGCGACAAGACCGAAGCCCGTCGCAGCATGATCAAGGCCGGTGTGCCGGTCACGCCCGGTACCGAAGGCAACGTCGCCGACATCGCCGAGGCCCTCACCGAAGGCGACCGCATTGGTTACCCGGTGATGCTCAAGGCCACGTCCGGTGGTGGCGGTCGCGGCATCCGTCGTTGCAACAGCCGCGAAGAACTCGAACAAGCCTTCCCCCGCGTGATCTCCGAAGCCACCAAGGCGTTCGGTTCGGCGGAAGTGTTCCTGGAAAAATGCATCGTCAATCCCAAGCACATCGAGGCGCAGATCCTCGGTGACAGCTTCGGCAACGTGGTGCATCTGTTCGAGCGCGATTGCTCGATCCAGCGTCGTAACCAGAAGCTCATCGAAATCGCCCCGAGCCCGCAACTCACCCCGGAACAGCGCGCCTACATCGGCGACCTGTCGGTGCGCGCGGCCAAGGCCGTGGGCTACGAGAACGCCGGCACCGTGGAGTTCCTGCTCGCCGAGGGCGAGGTGTACTTCATGGAGATGAACACCCGGGTGCAGGTGGAACACACCATCACCGAAGAAATCACCGGGATCGACATTGTCCGCGAGCAGATCCGCATCGCCTCGGGCCTGCCGTTGTCGGTGAAACAGGAAGACATCCAGCACCGTGGCTTCGCGTTGCAGTTCCGCATCAACGCCGAAGACCCGAAGAACAACTTCCTCCCAAGCTTCGGCAAGATCACCCGTTACTACGCGCCCGGCGGCCCCGGCGTGCGCACCGATACGGCGATCTACACCGGCTACACCATCCCGCCGTTCTACGACTCCATGTGCCTGAAACTGGTGGTATGGGCGTTGACCTGGGAAGAAGCCATGGACCGCGGCCTGCGAGCCCTGGACGACATGCGCCTGCAAGGCGTGAAGACCACTGCCGCTTACTACCAGGAAATCCTGCGTAACCCGGAATTCCGCAGCGGCCAGTTCAACACCAGTTTTGTGGAAAGCCACCCTGAGCTGACTAACTACTCGATCAAGCGCAAACCCGAAGAGCTGGCCCTGGCCATCGCCGCCGCCATCGCCGCCCACGCAGGCCTGTAAATAAACAGCGGCAAGTTGCAAGCGGCAAGCTACAAGTGAAAGCGGATCAGCTTTTACTTGCAGCTTGTAGCTTGAAACTTGCAGCTATGAGGAGATCCGAATATGACTAAAAAAATCTTCGTAACCGACACCATCCTGCGCGACGCCCACCAATCGTTGCTGGCGACCCGCATGCGCACCGACGACATGCTGCCGATCTGCGACAAGCTCGACAAGGTCGGCTACTGGTCCCTGGAAGTCTGGGGCGGCGCGACCTTCGACGCCTGCGTACGCTTCCTCAAGGAAGACCCGTGGGAGCGCCTGCGCAAACTGCGCGCCGCGTTGCCTAACACGCGCCTGCAAATGCTGTTACGCGGCCAGAACCTGCTGGGCTACCGCCATTACAGCGACGATGTGGTCAAAGCCTTCGTGGCCAAGGCCGCCGTGAATGGCATCGACGTGTTCCGCATCTTCGACGCCATGAACGACGTGCGTAACCTGCGCGTGGCCATCGAAGCGGTCAAAGCCGCCGGCAAACATGCCCAGGGCACCATCGCCTACACCACCAGCCCGGTGCACACCGTCGAGGCCTTCGTGGCCCAGGCCAAGCAGCTGGAATCCATGGGTTGCGACTCGATCGCGATCAAGGACATGGCCGGCCTGCTGACGCCGTACGCCACCGGTGAACTGGTCAAGGCGCTGAAAGCCGAGCAGAACCTGCCGATCTTTATCCACTCCCACGACACCGCCGGTTTGGCTGCGATGTGCCAACTCAAGGCCATCGAAAACGGTGCCGACCATATCGACACCGCCATCTCCAGCTTCGCCTGGGGCACCAGCCACCCGGGCACCGAATCGATGGTCGCCGCCCTTAAAGGCAGCGAATTCGACACCGGTCTCGACCTGGAGCTGCTGCAAGAGATCGGCCTGTACTTCTACGCGGTGCGTAAGAAGTACCACCAGTTCGAAAGCGAATTCACCGCCGTCGATACCCGCGTGCAAGTCAACCAGGTGCCGGGCGGGATGATTTCCAACCTGGCCAACCAGTTGAAAGAGCAGGGCGCTCTTAACCGCATGAGTGAAGTACTGGCTGAAATCCCACGGGTGCGTGAAGACCTCGGCTTCCCGCCGCTGGTGACCCCGACTTCGCAGATCGTCGGCACCCAGGCGTTCTTCAACGTGCTGGCCGGTGAGCGCTACAAGACCATCACCAACGAAGTGAAGCTGTACCTGCAAGGCGGCTACGGCAAGGCGCCGGGCACGGTTAACGAGAAGTTGCGTCGCCAGGCCATCGGCAGCGAAGAAGTGATCGACGTGCGCCCGGCCGACCTGCTCAAGCCGGAGATGACCAAGCTGCGCGGCGAAATCGGCGCATTGGCCAAGTCCGAAGAAGACGTGTTGACCTACGCCATGTTCCCGGACATCGGGCGCAAGTTCCTCGAAGAACGCGATGCCGGCACCCTGACGCCAGAAGTGCTGCTGCCTATCCCTGAAGCCGGCGGCGTGGCCCGTGTCGGTGGTGAAGGCGTGCCGACCGAGTTCGTCATCGACGTGCACGGCGAAAGCTACCGCGTGGACATCACCGGTGTCGGCGTGAAAGCCGAAGGCAAGCGCCACTTCTACCTGTCCATCGACGGCATGCCGGAAGAAGTGGTGTTCGAACCGCTCAACGAATTCGTCGGCGGCGGTAGCAGCAAGCGCAAGCAGGCCACCGAGCCGGGGCATGTCAGCACTGCCATGCCGGGCAATATCGTCGATGTGCTGGTCAAGGAAGGCGACGTGGTCAAGGCCGGCCAGGCCGTGCTGATCACCGAAGCGATGAAAATGGAAACCGAAGTGCAGGCTGCGATTGCCGGCAAGGTGACCGCCGTTCATGTGGCCAAGGGCGACCGGGTGAACCCTGGCGAAATCCTGATTGAAATCGAAGGCTGATACACAGCCTTCGACACTACCGCTTAAACCTCGGGGGGGCATGTGCCCCCTTTTTTTTGCCTGGGATTTGGCACTCAGGCCCGTGAGGTTTCCTCAAGGTGCTGGTATTAAAACCCCATCTGCCACTGGCCCATTACACCGTGGTTGCGACTGTCGCTGCCTATGTCCGAGGTGTACGCAAGGCTGATCGTCTGTTGCGCCGACAGACCCCAGTCAACGCCCGCTTGCAGGGCCAGGCTATCGCGGTCCAGAGCGGTGCCTTCGATGGTGAAGTCGCTGTTGAAGTCTTTTTTGTCCACCAGTCTGGAAGACTGCCGAACCTTGCTGTCGACATTGCCGTACAGGTGCTTCCAGCTGGTGGCCAGGTAGGGCTTGAGGCTCATCTGGTTATCCAGTCGGTGAAGGCTGGCCAGTCGAACGCCGAAGGTACTGCTGAGGTTTTTCTGGGTTTGCTCGCCGACGTTCAGGGCCGCCAGGCCACCGTTTTCCTTGAAGCTGTCACGGTGATAGCGCTGGTAGCCGACACCTGCGAACGGCTCGGCAGTGAGGTCACCCTTGCTCACCTGATAGCCCAGCTCGGCGAAGGCGGACTGGCTTTGGGCGTTGTACTTGCCCTTGAGTTGCTCTCGATAGTCGAAGAAGTCAATGTCGATGTTGCGCTTGTTCTGACCGTCATGGCTGCTGTAGATCGCCCCGAGGCGGAGGGCCAGGGGGCCGTCCTGGCGCACGGCGTAACTGCCCAGATGCCAGCTGTCCAGTTCGGCGTGGAAGCGTTTGGCGTCGAAAGTGCTGTCGGATTTCCCGCCCATCAGGCCTATTCGCCATTCAGGCCCCGCTGCCCAGTCGGCCCCGAACAACACTCCGCGGGTGTCTCGTTGCAAACCCGCGCTGCCTTGCTGACCGGCCAGGCGACCGCCATTGTTCATACCCATGGCCCAAACGCGTGTGCTGTCTTCGACGGAGCCTTTGGCCTGTTCGCGCATGACTGACAGCAAGCCGTTGCTTATCTGCTCCATGCTTTTTTGGGTGGCCGTACCCAGGTTGGCATTCTGGCTACCGGCCAGTTGCTCCAGAACCGCACCTACCCGGCCAGGCTCAAGGCTGTGGAGGTAGTCGCCGATTTGACCTATTTCATATCTGTCCCAGTCGCTGAGTTCATCCGACTTCAGCAGAGCATCTACTGCGGAATCCAGTACCTGTGCTGCCCGGAGGCCGTTACGGCTGGTCGCTTGCCCGGTGAAGGCGAAGTCGATGGAAGGTTCGGGCAGCGCGGGGGAGGGCTGTGCCTGTGCGAGTTGAAGGCTGGTGGCGCCCAGCGCAAGGGTGATGGCAAGTACAAGTTGTTGCGGCGTGAAGGACATGCGATCCCGACCTCTTATGTATGAGGTCGGGGAATTTAGCGAGGTGTCGAAGTAATAACTGTCAGATCAGGTGCCGATGGTTTGCGGGAGAGGTCTCTAGTCTGCAGCGATAAAAAACGCTGCACGATCAGGCTGATGGTGGGTGTCATTTTTGCCGGCCTTCACCCGCGCCTGACATAGCCCTTGCCATAGTGACGCTCCATTCGCGCCTGAATCAGTTCCAGCCCGAGGGACATGACCCAGTAAATGATCGCGGCCGTGGTGAGCATCTCGATGTAGCGATAGCTCGAGCGGCCGTAGGATTGCGCCAGGAACATCACTTCCCACACGCCCATCACCGAGATCAGCGACGAGTCCTTGAGCATGGAGATGAACTGGTTGGTGGCCGGCGGAATAATCGTACGCATGGCCTGGGGCAGGGTGACGTGCCAGAAGATCACACTGTCGCGCATGCCCAGGGCCAGCGCGGCTTCCCGTTGCCCGTGAGGGACGCCAAGGATGCCGGCGCGGAAGATTTCGCTCAGGTAAGCCCCATAGTTCAGCGACAACGCGATGATTCCGGCGACGATGGCACCCGGCACCAGGCCCAATTGCGGCAGCCCCAGATAGATCAGCAGGATCTGGATCAGCAACGGCGTGCCACGAAAGAACGACGCGTAAAAGCTCGCGATGCCAAAGGCCACGGCGCTTTTGGACAAGCGCCCGAGCGCGGTGATAAAGCCCAGCACCGACGACGCGGCAATCGAACACAGGCACAGGAACAGCGTCAGCGCTGCGCCTTGCAGAAAGCCATTGGGTGCCAGGTGCAGGCCGACCAGGTTGGGCAGTTTGTCGAGGATGATCGAGAACTTCAGGTCAAAGCTCAGGAAGAAACTGGCAAACAGGGCGAACAGCGCCGCCCAGGTCAGGTAAAGCCGCGTGCGAAAGCCCAGCAGGGCGCGCGCAGGTTTTGGGGGAACACTCATTGGCTGATATCGGCACCGATCCATTTTTGCGACAGTTTGCTCAGGGTGCCGTCCTGTTTCAACTGGGCAAATACCTCACGCACCTTGGCGTCCCACTGGGCGTCGCCTTTTTCGATGGCCACCGAGTTGGGTTCGGCATACAGCGCTTCGCCGGCCAGCTTGAAGCGCTTGTCCTGATTCAAGCGCGGCTGGGCGGTGACCAGGTTGGTCAGGATCGCATCCAGGCGCACACCGGCGCCCAGGCCGAGGTCCTGGAAAGCGACGTTATCGGTGTCGTACGGGGCAATCTGCACGTCCTCGAACGGGTATTGCAGCTGGGTGTCCTCGGCGCCTTCGATCACCAGGTTCTTGTTGAGGTAGCTTTCGTAGCTGGAGGCACTGGTGAGACCGACTTTTTTGCCGCTCAGGTCCTTGGCGCCGTGGATGCGATCATCTTTGGCATTGACCACGATCACGGCAGGGGAGGCGTAGTACTCCACCGGGAAATCAAACACCTCGGCGCGAGCCTTGCTTGGGGTCATCGAGCAGATGCAGATGTCATAACGGCCGCTCCAGCGGCCAGCAGCGATCACGTCCCACGACGGCGTTTCCAGGCGCAGTTTCACACCGAGCTTTTGCGCGACGGCCTTGGCCACGTCGACATCGAAGCCGTCGAGTTGGTTTTGATCGTTGAGGAACGAGAACGGCGGGTAGCTTTCCATCAGCACACCCACCAGTTCTTTTTTCTTCTCAACCCGGTCCAGGGTCGCGCCGCCAAAGGCTTGGGTGGAGGCAGCCAGTATCGTCAGGCCCAAGGCCAGTAGCGGTTTAAGTTTCAAAGAGGCACCTGAATAAAAAGAGGTTGTTATGAACCGAATTGTACGTATTAAATAGTTATAAGAACGACTCTCATAGTGAGTTATTTTCATAAGCTTATGAGTAAAAAGCATATGGGCGCAGTAAGCACAGTAATTCTGGACGGCGGCATGGGCCGTGAACTGCAACGACGCGGTGCGCCCTTCCGGCAGCCGGAGTGGTCGGCGCTGGCATTGAGCGAAGCACCGCAAGCAGTGGAGGCAGTGCATGCGGCCTATATCGACAGCGGCGCCAACGTGATTACCAGCAACAGCTATGCGGTGGTGCCGTTTCATATCGGTGAGGCGCGGTTTGCTGCCGAAGGCCAGGCCCTGGCGGCGTTGGCGGGTGAGTTGGCGAGGAGAGCGGTGGAGGCTTCGGGCAAAGCCGTGCGTGTGGCCGGCTCGCTGCCGCCGCTGTTTGGTTCGTATCGCCCCGACCTGTTCGAGCCGCAGCGCGTGTCTGAGTTGCTGACGCCACTGGTGCAGGGCCTGGCACCGCATGTCGACCTGTGGCTGGCGGAAACCCAGAGCTCAATCGTCGAAGCGCGGGCGATTCATGCGGGCCTGCCGAAGGATGGCAAGCCGTTCTGGCTGTCGTTTACCTTGAAAGATGAAGACACCGACGAAGTACCGCGCCTGCGTTCCGGCGAGCCGGTGGCGGACGCGGCCGAAGCGGCAGCGCAGCTGGGTGTGCAGGTGTTGCTGTTCAATTGCAGCCAACCGGAAGTGATCGGCGCGGCGATCGATGCCGCACGCCAGACCTTCGAGCGGCTGGGCGTGCAGATTCAGATCGGCGCCTATGCCAATGCCTTCCCACCACAGCCCAAGGAAGCCACGGCCAACGATGGCCTGGACCCCCTGCGCGAAGATCTCGACCCACCGGGCTACCTGCAGTGGGCCGCAGACTGGAAAAAACGCGGTGCCAGCCACTTGGGCGGGTGCTGCGGGATCGGGCCGGAGCACATTGCGGTGCTGGCCCAGAAGCTGGGCTAAGGCTTAAAGCGCCTGGCGGCGACACTCCGCCAGGCCCTTCAACTGCCCGGAACCTGCCAGGTTCGCCTCCGACAACCACGCCTCAAACCCCGCACCCACCGTCGGCCATTCCGAATCCAAAATCGAATACCACGCCGTATCGCGGTTCTGCCCCTTCACCACCATGTGCTGGCGGAACACCCCTTCAAAACTGAACCCCAACCGCTCGGCCGCATATTTGGAGCGGGCATTGCCGTTGTTGCACTTCCATTCCAGGCGGCGGTAGCCCTGCTCGAACGCGTATTTGGCCAAGAGGTACACCGCCTCGGTGCTTTTGGGTGAGCGCTGCATCGGTGCGCCGAAGGTGACATGGCCGATTTCGATACGGCCCTGGGCCGGAACGATGGACATCAGGCTTAGGATGCCCTGCACCTGGCCGGTCGCACGGTCGACCACGCTGAAGAAATACGGGTCGCTATTCGCCGCATGGTTGTTCAGCCAGGCATCGAAAGCGCTGCGCTCGGAAAACGGGCCGTAAGGCAGGTAGTCCCACAACTTGGGGTCGGCGCCGGGGCCTTCGAGGGCTTGCCACAGTTGGTCGGCGTGGCGGGCCGGGTCGAGTTTTTCCAGGCGGATAAAGCGCCCTTCGAGCAGTTGCGCGGTGGGCGCAGGGGCGCCTTTCCAGTCGGCGAGGGAAGTGGACATGCTGCGCTCCTTAGAGACCTTTGCGAAATTGAATGAAGCCAGGGCGTTCGGCGATGCGCTCGTAGAGTTGGATCGCGGTGGCATTGGTCTCGTGGGTCAGCCAGTGGACTTTGCAGCAGCCGTCGGCCTTGGCGGTGGCGTAGACGAACTCGATCAGTTTACGGCCGACGCCGGTGCCGCGCTGGGCCGGGTCCACCAGCAGGTCTTGCAGGTAGCATGAGTTCTCGATGCTCCAGTTGGAACGGTGGTAGATGAAGTTGACCATGCCCACCGCCTTGCCGTCCTGCCAGGCCAGCGCGGAATGGGTCGGCTCCTGGGGATCGATCAGGCGCTGCCAGGTGCTTTGGCTGACCGCGTCCGGCAGTTCGGTGTTGTAGAACTTCAAGTACGCCTGCCACAGCGGCAGCCAGGCGGCGTGGTCGGCAGCGGTGACCCGGCGGATGTCGATCTGGCTCATTCTGAAACTCCTTGGGAAATAAAGCGCGCGAGGGTCTGGTCGCGCACGTCCAGGCTGGCGGCCAGGCCCTCGCGTACGCCGGCGATGTCCGCCGGGCTGCGGTTCTGGCTGAGCTTGCGTTTACCGATCAGGCGCTCGATCGGCAGGCTGAAGCCGACGATCGCCTTGAGCATGCCGTCAATGTAATCGGCCGGGGCGTCGCTGACTTTCCACGGTTGGGCGCGGTTGCCCTCGTGGCGGTCGGTGAGGGCGCTGACCACGCCGAGCAAGCGCTCGGCATCGGTAAACACCTCGGCCTTGCCGTAGGCATGCACCGCCAGGTAGTTCCAGGTGGGCACGACTTTGCCGTGCTCGGCCTTGGCCGGGTAAAACGCCGGGCTGATGTAAGCCTCGGCGCCGGCAAAGATCACCAGGGCTTCGCTGCCGTTTTGCAGGTCTTTCCACTGCGGATTGGCCTTGGCCAGGTGCCCGTGCAGCGTGCCATTGGGGCCTTCATCGGGGTTAAGCAGCAGCGGCAAGTGGCTGGCTTGCAGGCCTTGCTCGCCAACGGTCACCAACTGCGCCAGGCGTGTGTGCTGGATCAGTTGATGGAGTTCGGGCAAATCTTCGAGGGCAAAGGCGCGGGGTGTGTACATGAATATTTTCCTTGGCGAATGCCTGCATCCTAGGCAGGCTAATGGTTCGTTGTAAGAGCCATCTATCGTCAATTTAATAGGTCCAATTCGATGCCTTCCATAGAGCCGCCGCTGTCGTTCAACCCTGCCGGTATTGAGTTGGATCGGCGCCAGGGCCTGACACGCCAACTCTATGAAGCCTTACGCCAGCGAGTGCTGGATGGCCGCCTGGTCAGCGGCACGCGATTGCCCGCCAGCCGTGACTTGGCGGCGGCCCTGTCGATTTCCCGCAACAGCGTGGTGCGCGCCTACGATCAGCTATACGCCGAGGGGTTTATTGAAGGCCGGGTGGGCGATGGTACTTATGTCGCCCAACTGCCCACCCCGAAAAAACTATCCACAAAACTATCCACAGGGTTACCAACAGGCTTATCCCCAGCCTTATCCACAAAATGGGCGAATTTGCCCTTGGATCTCGATGACGAAGTTATCCACAGGCCGGCCCTGGACCGTCTGGAAAACAACCATTTACCTCAACCGCCGACTGGTCCGCCCAAGGCGTTTCGCGTCGGGGTGCCCGCCTTCGATCTATTCCCGTTTGAGGTGTGGGCCAAGCTGAATGGGGCGTTCTGGCGCAAACCCGACCTGGAACAGTTGTGCTACGGCGACCCGGCAGGGGACGCGCGCCTGCGTGGGCTGATCGCGGCTTACCTGCGCAGTTCGCGCGGCATGCAATGCTCGGCTGAACAAATAGTGATCACCAGTGGCGCACAGCAGGCAATCAGCCTTTGTGCACAGCTGCTGGTGGAGCCCGACGACGGCGTGGCGGTGGAAAACCCGGGCTATCGCGCCGCCGGTCACGCATTCGCCTTGGCCGGCGGGCGTCTGCATGGCGTGCCGGTGGACAGCGAAGGCATTGATTGCCAAACCCTGAATAGCCTGAAAGATTGCCGCCTGGCTTACGTCACACCCTCGCATCAATACCCGCTGGGCGTGGTGATGAGCCTGGCGCGGCGCCTGGAACTGCTGGCCTGGGCCGAGCGCACCGGTGGCTGGATTGTTGAGGACGACTACGACGGTGAGTACCGCTACAGCGGCGCACCGCTGGCGCCCCTGGCCGCACTGGACCGCAGTGGGCGCGTGCTCTATGTCGGTACCTTCGGCAAAGTGGCGTTCCCGGCCTTGCGCCTGGGCTATCTGGTATTGCCGATGGGCCTGGTGGACGCCTTTTCTCGGCGTCGTGCGGTGGACATGCGCCACTCGGAAGTCAGTACCCAGGCGGTCATGGCCGAATTCATGGCGAACGGGCACTTCCAGCGGCATATCCGCCGTATGCGGCGAGCGGCGTTGAGCCGGCGCAACGCCTTGTTGGCCGGTTGGCCGAGCGGGCTGCCGGGGGTTGGTGAGTTGCCGAGCGTCGCGGCGGGGCTGCATCTGACGGTGCGTGTGAACAGCCTGGCCCGCGAGCAGCAACTGCTTGAACAGGCCCGCGCCGTGGATGTCGAGGTCAATGGTTTGAGCAGTTACTGGCTGGCCCAATCCACCCAGCCGGCGGATCAGCGCGCCGGCCTGGTGCTGGGGTTTGCCGCGGTGCCCGAGCCGGCAATCGCCCTGGCGCTGGCGCGCTTGCGTCAGGCCTGGCGGACCGGCTGAGAATCAGTGCGCAAAAAATAGTTTCCTCGCCAATGGCAGGCTGATTTCACTGCGATAAATCGCGATTTCCTCCCGCTCGCTCAAGCTCGTGTGCCGAAAAAGGCTCCCGAGCTTCTGTTGGTCGCGCGTCTTCAGGTGCCCGGCCACATAGTCCTCGACTGCCGCTTCTGGCGAACTGTAGTGAAAGTGGGCGTACCACAACACCTGATGAGTCTGGTGATCGCGCACCTCGTATTCATCCAAGTAGTTTTTCCCCGGTCCCTTGAGACGACGGCGGCTCACTACCTTGGTGATTTTCACCTGGCCCAGGCCGTGCAGCCACTCCACGCGGGCGGCGGTCGGCACCTGTTGTTTGGTCATGCCTACCCGTGTTTGCGTGCCCAATTCATAGAGCCTTTCTGCGGCTACGCTGAGTTGTCGATTGAGAGTGGCGGCCGAAGGACGGTCACTTTCCGTGAGGTTGAGGCGGGTCAGGGCCGCTTCAATGGTGACCACGGCGCGCTCCAGGCGCGCGGCGTACTGGTGGAACATCTCTTCGATTTCCACCGGAATGCGTCCGGGTTTTCTGGAGTGGCCCAGGGTGCGCAGGGTGGCGGCCGGTTCTTCTCTGAGCACGTTCCGGCCGGCGGTGATGCTGGTCTCGAGGTCGGCGGACTGTGGTGCCCGGGTTTCGGAGCGCTGGCGTTCGACCCAGACCCCCGGCGTCTTTTCGTGGAACGTGGCGATTACTCGGCCGGTCAAGGGTTCCTTGACATCCACCAGCGTGCTGTCAGTTTGCCGGGGCTCGCCCACCACCACACTGTTGAAGCGGGTCTTGATGATTTTCCGTCTGGGTGTTTGTGCTGTTTTCGAGCTACTCGGTTTAGGCTCCAGGGCTTTTCTTTCTTTTAACAGCTGCGCCAGGTTATGGGCTGCACGCTGGCTGAACTCATCGACTTGCTGGCGCAGGCTCTCCAGGGGTTCGCGCATGACCTGCTGCGGCTGCTCGGCGTGCAGGTCGAGCATACGTTGGTCGCTAATGGCAAATTGCTCAAGCAGACTGTTGAGGGCGTCGATACGCTCATCCAGCGTGCTGTCGGCTTTGGTGCCAAGGATGTCCAGCAAGCTTTGCAGGTGAACGTCGACCCCTTCGACTATCTCATTTAACTGGCTGCGGGCATTGGTAAAGGCCTCGTCGCTTCCCGGCGTGACACACAGATAGCGCGCCAGGCTGATGCGATAGGCCTTGAGGTCGGGAAGTGTAATGCCCGGTAAAAGCCTCATTGTGGCCTGGATGACAGCGGCCCCCTCCGGCCCCAGGCCTTCCAGTTCTTTGAAGCGGGAGTCCACGTATTCCAGGCGCTGAATCAGTTCCAGCGTCATGTTAGACATGACGAGGGCGCTGGCAGCCTGGGCTTGTGGGTCGTCCAAGGCCGGCTGCTCAAGGCTCTCCAAGGTGGTCGTCAGCAAGCTGCGAAACGATGGCAGGCGGTTGTCGATGACCGAGCGGGTCAGCAGGATTTGCTTGTTCAAGTAGCTGATCATCTCGCGCTGATAGTCGGGCACGGTGTCGATAATCTCCAGAGCCCTGAGCTGTCGGATCGGTACTTCGTACTCCGCCAGCCGGTTATCGACCTGGCCGCCATAGGCTTGGCGGCGTTCTTCGGTAGAGGGGGCTGCGTCGGTGCCCAGGGCGACGTAGGCGTCGTGCATGCTCTGCTGCTGGCGATTCTCGGCGGTGTTGAATTGCGTGATCTGGTTTCTCAACGTTTGGATACGTGAAGGTGTTTGGGCCTGAGCTGCCCGCCGCCGATTCCTGAAGCCGCCGCCGCGCAAGCGCAGGCGCACGTCGACAAACCATTGGCCGGCCAGGTTGCTCAGCAGCAACGGCCCGGTGCGTGAGGGGTTGAGCGGGTCGACGATCACCACGGCGTCGTTGTCATCCAGTCGCACTTCAAACCACCGTTGCGCCACGGGCGCGTACCACTTGCCCGTCAGTGGATACAGGTGCAAGTGGGCCCCGGGTGTTTTGGTTTGCGCACCCAGCCCGGCAGGTTTGTCGATATTGAAACTGTCCAGGGTCGCCGCAAGGCTACTGGGAGTGCGGTTTATCGCGCCGCTGATATTCAGTCGGCCCGCGCCTGTGGGCGCACGCTCGCCGCCAGGTAGATCCGGCTGGCGGTTGACGGTGATGGTCGGCCTTGGGCGTGGCGGTTTTTCAGGCTCATCGGTCAACACGGGCGGGTGCTCGGCGCTGGGTTTTGAACGCTGGACGTCTGTGGGCGGATGACGCAGCGCGACATGCAGCACCAGCGCCATGCCCAGGTTGAGCAGCAGATCGGCTTCCGCCGCCCAGGACGTCGCTTGGTAGTCGGTTTGCGCATCCTCTGTGACCTCCTGCAAATCGTCCATGATCTGCCAGATCCAGGCGGCCATACCCACTGTGCGCCCGAAAAACGGCAAGGCTGCGTTGAAGATCCGCCAGCCGGCCTGGCGCAAGGTGTCCCAGCGTTTTTGCGCGTTGGATACCGACTGGCGCGTCGCCAATTCGACCATGGCGTTGGCGTTCGCCATGAACAGCGCCGCCAGGATGTCATTGCCCAGTGCTTCATCGCTCAAGGCCAGGGGGCCGCTCATTTGCACCAGCGTCTCTGGCTCGACCAGCGCCTGTGCGACTGTCCACGGCGAGGGCAGTTTGCCCGGGAACACGTACTGCGCGTAGTTGAAACGCGCTTGCTCAGGCAGCCACGCAAGCACCGACTCACGCAGCTCGGGCTGGTGCTTGATGGCATAGATCAGGTTTTGTCGTGAGGCATACTGGGTCAGTGTCGGTTCGAGCAACGGCCGATACAGTACGCAGGGTCCGGCCCTGTGATCCTTGGGACCAATGACGAACATGTTGGTCACCACATCCTGCCCTGGCGTGGTGCGCAAGGTCGGGACGAAGGCCAATGGACGAATGTTGATTTCCTGCCCGTCCACTTGGCGATCATGGGGGTGGTATTGCATGACGGCGGCGACATAGCGGTAACCGAGGTCGTCGAAGCCGTTTTTGTGCTGGATCTTCAACTGCAAGGCCATCAACGGTAACTGCCCCCGTAGCTGATTGGCGTAGAGCATTTGTCGTGTCTTGGACTGTATGGGGTCCGTCAGCAGTTTCTGTTTGATCAGCGCCGGATAGTGCTCGCCAATGTCCAGCGCCTCGATGATGCCCTTGAGGTAGTTGAAGGACAGCCATTGCGGAGCCGGACCGCCGTTGTAGTGCACGCTCGCCTGGCCGGTCGGCAGGCCGGTCAAGTTGTCCAGCGCCAGGTCTATCAGGCTGCGGCGGGTAATGTCGTTGGCGACGGGAAACACGAAGGTGCCCCAGACCACCGGGCTTTCGATGCTGATCTCGACCTTGTCCAGATTCAAGTGAAAGCCCTTTTTTTCGGCCGGGATCCGCGCGCGCAGTTGTTCGCGGGAATAGTCGCGTATGGGGGGAATATCGTCACCGAACGTGCGGCCGTGGTTTTGCGTTTGCAGTTCGGCCAGGTCAATTACGTAGCGGCTGTACAAGGACACGTCGCGGTCGGACGCGCCGGCCATCCAATCGGGCAACTGGCTATGTATCTGGCGGATACTGGACAGCGTGTCGTCATTCAATTCTTCAATGCCCGGTATTATGCGGGTCATGGTGGGACGGGGCAGGCTGGTTTCGGATGGCCTGCCAGCGTCCATCATGCCGAGGTCATCGATGGCTTCTATCTGCAACTCGATCAGTGTGCAGGCCTGATGATCGAAAAAGTTGCCGCTCGGTTCGTACAACCGCCACTGCAAGGTCATGTCGGATTGTTGCAGATTCAGCCAGGCCGGTAGTTGTTCGCCCAATTGCTCCAGCGAATCGAACTTCTCGTAACCGTTCACCACCGAGTGCGTGAGGATCAGCGAGCGTCGGTCGTGCTCGCCGATCAGTACCGCCATGCCGGTCATGCTGCTGTGGGCGGGCTGGTCGCCCTGGCGCAGCTCGATGCCGATCAGGTAAGCCCGGCTCTTGTAGAGGTCTTGTGCCTGGCGTTCGGTCTTGTCCGGAAAATGAAACAAGTTCCTGGCCATGCTGCAATCGTGCGCGTCCCAATCATCCTTCGTCGTGAGGTTCCACACTTTACGCAACGAGTGGGAGAGCGCCTGCCAGCGAGGGCCGTTGTTGTTGCTGGAGGTGTTCCAGTAGTTCAGTTGCTCCTCCTGGAACGCGGTGAACAGCAGGCCTGCCAGTTCATTGATCAGGCGGGCGATACCATCGATTTTCACCGGTAAATGCACAGCGGGTTGGGCGTCCGGCTGCAGACTGAGAAAGTGTTCACCGTCGAGGTAGACCACCGGTTTGACCGCCAGCGTCTGACGGGCCAAGACGCTCGTCAGTGATTCGGCGTAGGGCTGAATCGCTTGCACGCTGTCTGCGGTGACGACGCGGCGCGGAGTGACCACCATTGCCAGGTCCGGATCGATATTCAGTGTCGGGTACTGCTCTTTGAGCACCGAGCGCAGGATCGCCGTAGCGACTTCGCGCGTGGAGGGGCCTGTGGTCAGTTGAGTGAGCAGCTCATAAGTGCTGGGCGGGCGGTTATTGGCCAGAGCAGGCGAGTGGGGTGAGTCAGTGGGCATTGGCAATTCCTTGGTCGCGATCCGGCCTGGGCCGAACGGCGTAAAGGGTGCCAAGGTAAGGGCTGTTGGCGCGGGGAAGGCGGTAGATACTTGCGACGGGTGACATACCCGCTCCGCAGCCGGGAGCGGGTATGCGCAGGTGTGCTCAGGTGCCTGACTTGATTTTGGTCCAGGCCCGGGTTCGGGCGCGCTCGGCTTTGCTGTCCAGCGGTTTCAAGGTGTAGAGCGTTGCCATCGCCGCTTCGGTCGGATACAGGTTGGGGTTGTTGCGAATCGCCGGGTCGACCTGTTCGGTGGCGTCCTTGTTCGGGTTGGGGTAGCCGACGAAATCGCTGATCGGTGCGATCACCTGGGGTTGCAGCAGGTAGTTGATGAAGGTGTAGGCGTCCTGTGGGTTCTTCGCGCCTTTGGGAATGGCGAGCATATCGAACCAGATCGGCGCGCCTTCCTTGGGCAGGCGCATGTCCACGGTCACGCCATTCTTGGCGTCCTTGGCGCGGTTGGCGGCCTGGGAGAAGCTGCCGGAATAGCCTACGGCTACACAGATGTCGCCATTGGCGATGTCGGCCATGTACTTGGAGGAGTGAAAGTAGGTGATGTAGGGACGGATCTTGAGCAGCAGCGCTTCGGCCTTTTCATAATCCTTGGGGTTGTTGCTGTTGGGGTCCAGGCCCAGGTGTTGCAGGGCCAGGGGCAGGATTTCCGAGGGCGAGTCGAGCAACGCGACACCGCATTGCTTGAGCTTGCTGATGTTCTCTTCCTTGAAGATCAGGTCCCAGCTGTTCACCGGCGCGTTGGCGCCCAGCGCAGCCTTGACCTTGTCGGGGTTGAAGCCGATGAGGATGGTGCCGTACATGTAAGGCACGGCGAATTTATTGCCGGGGTCGTTGGCCTCGATCAGCTTCATCAGCTTGGGATCAAGGTGGTTCCAGTTGGGCAACTGGCTGCGGTCCAGGGGCTGGAACACGCCCGCCTCGATCTGCTTGGCCAGGAACACGTTGGACGGCACCACCACGTCATAGCCGGAGTTGCCGGTCAGCAGCTTGGCCTCCAGGGCTTCGTTGGTGTCGAAGATGTCGTAGATCAGCTTGATCGAGGGGTTCTGCGCCTTGAAGTCTTCCAGGGCCTTGGGGGTGATGTAGTCGAACCAGTTGTAGACCCGCAGGGTTTTTTCTTCGGCGTGGGCCGCGCCGCTGAGGACGGCTGCGCAGAGGGCAAGTGACTTGAGCATGTTCATTGGGCTGCTTCCTCAAAACCTTCGAGAACGTTGACGGCATTGATGCCGATTTCTTCCACCGCGTAACCGCCTTCCATCACGAACAGCGTTGGCCGGCCCAGGCGGGCGATGCGTGCGCCCATCGCCAGGTAATCCGGGCTGTCGAGTTTGAACTGCGAGATGGGGTCGTCCTTGAACGTGTCCACACCGAGCGACACGACGAGGATGTCGGCGCCGTAGCGCTCGATTTCCCTACAGGCCTGGTCCAGCGCCGCGCTCCAGGATTCCCAGCCGGAGCCCGCCGGCAACGGGTAATTGAAGTTGAAGCCTTCTCCGGCGCCTTCTCCCAACTCGTCGGCATAGCCGAGGAAAAACGGAAACTCCGCCTCCGGGTGGCCATGAATCGAGGTGAACAACACGTCGCTGCGCTCGTAGAAAATCGATTGGGTGCCGTTGCCGTGGTGGTAGTCGACGTCGAGGATCGCGACCTTTTCATGGCCCTGATCGAGAAAGGCCTGGGCGGCGATGGCCGCATTGTTGAGGTAGCAATAACCGCCCATCAGGTCGCTGGCGGCGTGGTGTCCCGGCGGACGGCACAGGGCAAACGCCGCTGGCGCACCGGTCTGGATCGCCTGCTGCGCGGTCAGTGCCACCTGGGCGGCGCTGTAGGCCGCCTGCCAGGTCCCGGCGGTGATGGGCGCGCCGCCGTCGAAGCTGTAGTAACCGAGTTGGCCATGCAGGCTGGTGGGCAATACCTGGCGCAAGGTACGGGCGGGCCAGGTGTAGGGCAGCAGGTCGCCCTCCTGGCCGAAGACGGTCCAGCGTTCCCAGGCGCCTTTGAAGAAGTCCAGGTAGGCCTGGGAGTGAACGCGTGCCAAGGGCGCCAGGCCGAAGTCATGAGGTGCGCGCACGGGCCCCAGTTCGCGGTCCTTTACCCGCTGCAACACGTGGTCGGCGCGGGAGGGCATTTCGAAACAGGGCATCAATTGCCCGTCCATCAATTCGCAACGGCCGTGGTGCAGGTGATGATCGTCCGAGTAGATCGTCAGCATATTGTTGTTCTCTCAGGCATTGGGCGGTGCCTTGCAGTGTTGCCTCACCGGCGCGGCAAGAGAACGGCAGGAGCGGCCAAAAGGGGATAAATACGGCCAACTGCGCTGTCCATTATTCGCCCGGCCGTCGGGGCTTATGGTCGGAACTGACTCGGCGCAACGCCGCTCCAGCGCACGAAGGCATGCCGGAAACTCGCGGTTTCACTGAAACCCAGTTGCTCGGCAATACGGTGGATGGGCATCACGTCGTCGGCCAGCCACTGCTTGGCCTGTTCGAAGCGCAGCTCATCAAGCAGTTCCTGGTAGCTGCTGCCCAGGCCATGCAAGTGGCGGCGCAAGGTGCGCGGCGAGCAGTTCAATTGCTCGGCCAGCCTGTCCAGCCCCGGCGCGGCGTGCAGTTGCGTGGTCAGCAGGTGACGCACCCGGCCCAGCCACGCCTGGCGCCCGGTGAACTCGGTGTTTTGCTTGCGGCAGCGCTCGGCCATGGCGCGATGGGTGATGGCATCGGCCAGGGGCAACGGTTGGTCGAGCCACTGACGGTCGAAGGCAAAGGCGTTGCTGCCGGCCTGGAACTGCAACGGACAGGCGAAGCGTTCGCCATAACGCGCCCTGTAGGCCGGCGCAGGGTAATCGAAGCGCGCCCCCAGCAGCGGCAATGGGCGACCGAGCAGGTCGTCGCAGATGACTTTGAGCGATACCAGGCACAACTCGATATTGAATGCGGCCAGGGCCGGGTCTTCGCGGTAATCACAGGCGGTGAACCAGACCTGCTGGCCGTCGTCCTCAAGGCTCAACTCGAAAAGTGTTCCCAGCAGCGCCGGGTAGCGCAGGGCCAGGCGTAAAGCGTCACCGAAGGTGGCACTGGTGAGCAGTGCATAACCCAGCATGCCGTAGGCCGACACATGCATGCGCTGCCCCAATTCCAGGCCAATGTCCTGGCGCAGGGCCACGGCATTGGCGCAGACCTGCATTTCCTGGCGAGTGGTGATGCGT
Organism: Pseudomonas sp. SB113; assembly: GCF_040754745.1. NCBI lineage: Bacteria > Pseudomonadati > Pseudomonadota > Gammaproteobacteria > Pseudomonadales > Pseudomonadaceae > Pseudomonas > Pseudomonas sp. SB113. Next base: position 186,200 of record NZ_JBFMHW010000005.1, on the reverse strand, counting down.
GTATCGGGCTGGTGCAGGTCTGCACCCGCAATGCCGCTGCCGGCCAGCAGCACCTCGGGGCTTACGCCTTGGGTGCTGAAGGCCTCGAGCACCAACGAGACGGCGTTAAGGGTAGTCAGGTGCGAGTGCAGCATGGGGCCAATCCCTGCAATGGTTGCCTGGACAGAGCAATTCCCATGCCGTGGGCACCGGCCGATCAGAGGTTGAAAAACAGCCGCCGGGCCTGTTGCAGGTTGATTTCGCTACGGTAGTAATCAAGTCGTTGCTGTGAGTCCAGCCCGTTGAGGGGCTCCGCATCCACGCCCAGGTTGCGCTGTGCGGGCGTTTTCAAGCGTGCGGAAATAAACGCCTTGGCCGGCGTCCAGGACGTGGAATAGTGAAAGTGGGCATACCAGAGGACGTCATGGGTGACGCGGTCGGTGATGGTGTACTCATCCAGATAGTCGGAATTGATGCTCTTGATCCGACGTCGATTAACGGTTTTCTTGAGGGTTATCTCGCGGCGCTGCTGGAGCCATTCCACAGCGGTGATGGTGGGTGGCTGCTCCTTGATCATTCGCAGCATGTGCCGGGTGGCCTCTTGATACAGTTCGGCCGTGGTCTCCTTGAGTTTTCGACTGAGGATGGCCGCGGAACGTTGCTGGTCGACGGTGATGCGCGGCTGTGACAAGGCATGTTCAATGGCTTGATCGGTCTCTTCCAGCAACAGCGCATGCTGGTGATACAGATACTCGACGCCGATGGCGGTACGTGTAGGCTTTTTCGCTTGCTCGTCGGCGCGATCCTTGAACGCCTTCAGGCCGTCGAGAAAAGCCTGGGCCTTATCGAGGGAGACCTGGATATCCGGCGCCGCGGGTGGCGATTCCGGCGGCGTGGTAATGCGCTGGACCCACAAGCCCTGATCCTTTTGATGGTAGGTCGCGATGACTTGTTGCGTGATGGGCGACTTGATGTCCACCAGGTCGGTTTCAAGCCCGACGGAGTTCAATCGCGGCTCGCCAATCAACATGCCGTTATAGCGGGTGTGGATGAATTTCTTCTTGGCGGTGGGCGGTGTGGGTGGCGGTGTGGGGCGGTTTCTGAGGGCGTCGCGGTCCAGATGCAACTGCGCCAGTTGCGCCTGGGTGTCCTTGGCATAGTTGCGCATTTTCTTGCGCAGGGTTTCCAGCTGTTCGGGGATGATGGCGTCGGCAAAGTCTTGCGGCAGGTCCTCCAGACGCTCATTGATGACCGTAAATTGCTCGATCAAGCTGGCCAGCGCTTCGATACGTTCATCCAGGCGGGCTTCGCTGCGTTCATACAAGGTGTCCCGTACGGCCTGCACCGCGATGTCGGCGGTGTTGACGATCTTGTCCAGGGCCGCCCAAGCCTCAGGCGCATCGACGAGCGAGGCCTCGGTCAGGCACAGGTTACGTGACAGGGTCACCTGCAAGGCCCGGAGGTCATCGCTGGTGTAGAGGGGTAAGCGCTTTTTCCGCTCCTGGATCTGGCGCAAGCCTTCCGATGGCAATTGGCGCAAATGCTCGAAGCGCGATTGCACGTAATCCAGGCGTTCGATCATGTCCTGGTTCATGTCGGTCAGCTGTCGCGCCCCTTCGATATGGCGCTCCTGAGGAGCCCGGGCCTGCTGTTCGATTTGATCCAGTACCTTGCGAAAGACCGGCGTGAAGGTGCGCTGGGCCTCGCTGATACCGGCTTCGGATAAATCCAGTTGCGCGTTCAAATAGGCCATGGCCCTGGGCCGATAGTCCGGGAAGGGGTCAAAGACATTCAGTTGCTTGAGGTCTTGCAGCGCCGTTTCATAGTCCGAACGCTGGGTGTGGAGCTTTTGCAGATAGAGCTGGCGCTTGGCGTCGGCAGAGGTACCGGGCGCGTCGGTCATCTCGGTGTGGGCTTGTTGCAACTCAAGCGATAGAGACTTTTTGGTTTTCTCGAACGCTTGCAGTTTGTCGCGCATCTGCGTGGCTTTCTCCGTGGCCTGAAGGCTGGCCCGCCTGATTGCGCGCTTGGGGCCACCGCCCCGCAGGCGCAGCCGGGTATCGATAAACCATTGGCCTGCAGCATTGTGGAGCAGCGTCGGGCCGCTGCGTTCTGGTCGGACCGGATCTATGATGACCGCCGGCTCGTCCGGCTGCGCCGATACCTCGAACCAGCGTGTGCCGACGGGTACGTAGTACTTCTGTCCCGAACGGTAGAGGTGCTGGTAGGTGCCGGTTTCGGTGATGGCATCGCCCAGGTTCTCAGGCGCCTGCACGTTGAAACTGTCCAGTACGGTGTCCAGTTGTTCGGGCAGGCGGTTGACGGCGCCACTGATGTTCATTGAAGAAATGTGGTCGGCAGACAGGTCGAGTGATGGGGCGGTGGCGAGCTGCTTGACCATCATCTTTTTAACCGGCTGTTCCGGTTTGTGCGCATCAGCGTGGGTTTTGCTGGTGGGTGGATGGCGTGTGGCGATATGCAGCGTGATCGCCAGGCCGAGGTTGAGCAGGACGTCGGTGAGCGCCGCCCATTGCGCAGGTTTGTCCTGCTGCTGTTCGGCGTCGACGAACTGTTGCAGTTGATCAACGATTTGCCAGATCCACGCGGCGGTGCCCAGCGTCGGACTGAGGAAGGGCAGCACGGCATTGAGCAGGCTCCAGCCGGCCCTTTTGAGGGTTGCCCAGCGGCTTTCGGCGTTGGACACCGACTCGCGATCAGCCAGGGTGATCAATGCCTGGGCATTGGCAGTGAACAGCGTGTCAAGCAGGTCATCGTTCAGCACCGGTGTGGCCAGCGCCATAGGGCCGCTCAGGGTCCACATCTTATCGGGCTCCACCAGATAGTCAGCGACGGCCCAGGGTGAGGGCATGTCGCCTGGGAAAACGTAGTTGGCGTAATCCTCGCGTACCTCATCGGGCAGCCAGGCCAGTACCGAGTTGCGCAGTTCCGGCGATTGCGCCGCGGCATAGATCAGGTTGGCGGGCGAGGCGTATTGAACCAGCGGCGGGTTGAACAACGGGCGGTAGAGCAGGCAGGGGCCGGCAGCGAGATCCTGCGGGCCAATCACGTACATGTTTGCCACCACGTCGTAGCTTGCATCCCGGCGGCGTGTGGGCGCAAAGGCCAGTTGACGCATGACAATGGCTTGGCCATCCACTTTGCGCGCGTGGGCATCGATTTCCATCAGCGCGGTAATGTAGCGGTACCCCTGCTCATTGATCCCGTCCCGCTGCTGAAGCTTGCTCTGCAGCGCCATCATGGGTAGCTGGACGCGCATATGTTGGGTGTATAGATTCTTGCGGCGGGCAGACTCCTGGCGGATATCCAGTAACTTGGTCTTGATCAGCTCGGGGTACGTCTCGCCGATATTGACCTGCTGGATGATTTGCTCCGCGTAGTCGACCGTCATCCAGGCGGGCAACGTTGCAGCGTTATCCCATTGAATCGTTTTGTTGCCCAAGGGCAGCGCGATCAGGTTTTGCAGGGCCAGCTCCACGAATGTGAAGGTGGCGGTGTCGTAGGCCCCCGGCACGGTGAAGGAGCCCCAAGTCACCAGGCTTTTGACCTGCACGCGGATTTTTGCAAAAGCCAGATGCTGGGCATCTGGATGCTCCAGGAGGATCTGGTCCTTGATCTGGTCCAAAGCGTACTGCTCGATGCTCGGGATATCGTCCAGGTAGGACGCTCCGGCACTCGCGCTGTTGAGAGCGGCAAGATCCTTCAGGTGGCGGGCGTAGTTGTTCAGGTCACTGGTGGAGGCGGTGCGCAGCCAGTCGGGCAAGGCATCGCGGTACCACTCAAGGCCCGGCCCTTTTGACGCGGAGGTGTCATCCGGCCCCGGGCTCGAGTTCAAGGCGTTATTGATCGTGTCAGGGCTGCTCTGGCGCAAGTCCGAAAAATCCATGGCGCCGACAGCGTCAACCTGCTGGGCAATGAATACGCAGGCCAGATGATCAAAAAAATTGCCTTCGGGCTCGAATAAACGCCAGTTGAGCGAAGCGCGGTTTGTCGGTGGCCCAAGGTGGTCCGACAGCGATTCGCCCAAGAGCTCCAGAGAGTCGAACTTCTCGTAACCCTTAAGCAGTGAGTAACTGAGGATGTGCGTGCGTCCCTGGTGCTGGCCCGACAGCACCGCGATCTTCAGCGGTTTAAAGCGGTTGCCTGTCTGTTCGATTTGGATGAGGCAGGCTTTGCTCGCATAGGGATCTTCGATTTGTCGGGTGGCACGGTCGGGGAAGTGAAACAGTCTGCGGGCCATGGCGTGGTCGGTTTCATCCCATGCCTCGACGTCTTGGGCATCCCAACCATTACGCAGGGTGTTGGACAGCTCCTGCCAGCGCGGGCCTTTGGCGTTGCTCTCGTTCCAGAAGTCGACCAGGCGCGCCTGAAAGGCGCTCAGCATCACCGGGGCTCGGGTGTTGAGGATTTTTGCAATGTCAGTCATGCGCACAGGCAAATGCACAGGGGGCTCGGTGAGCGGTTGCCGCGTGAGAAAGTGTTCGCCTTCGATGCACAGTGCAGGTACTGCCAGTACCGCCTGGCGAGCCAGCAGGTCGCTGAGCGCGTGATACTCGGGCGGCCCGGCAACGATTTCATCGTCGCGGAGCGTCCAGGTGGGGGTGCCCATCAGGGTGCTGTCAGGGTCGATGCTCAGGGTCGGATATTGCTCGTTCAGCGCCTGGCGCAACAGCTCGCTGGCGGCTTCTCTGAAGGACGGTCCCTCATAGAATTGAGCGATCAGCTCCCGTGTCGGGTCGCTGCTGCGGGGTTGCTCCTGGGCGGTGGAAGTTGAAGAGGTCATGAGGTGTTCCTGTCGTGCCGGTGGATGGAAACAACCCGAGATACAGGCTCGGGTTTTCCATGCTAGGCACCGCCGGGACAGGGACGGGGGTGACTATGTATCGTCGCTCAACTCAGCTCGGCACACAGGTCCAGTTCGACCAGGCGGCGAATCTCGGCGTTGGGCAGGCCTGCGCCGATCAAGGCATTGAGCTTGCCGAACGCGGCTTCGCGGGTCATGCCGCCACCGGACAGCACGCCCACGCCGCGCAAACGGCTGCCGGCTTCGTACACATCCAGTTCCACGCCGCCTTCATGGCATTGGGTGATTGCCACCACCACCACGCCCTGATCCTGAGCACGCTGCAGGCTGGCGAGGAACGCTGGGTTATCGCTGGGCCCGGTGCCGCTGCCGAAACATTCCAGCACCAGCGCCTGGATACCGCTGTCGACCAACGCATCCAGTTGCGCTGCGGCGATGCCCGGTACCAGCGGCAACACGCCGACATTGGCCAGGGCCTTGGGCTGGCGGTAGTCCAGGGCGGCGGGCAGCGCTTCGGCCTTGGCCACACCGCCGTTGCGCTGCAACGCGGCAAACGGATGGCGACCAAAGCTGCGGATCTTCGCGCAGCGGGTCGGGGCCATCAGCGCGCCGTGGAAGTACAGGTGCACACCGGGTGCCAGGCCCTCGCCCAATGCCAGCAGGGCACCGCTGACGTTTTCCCAGGCATCGCTGTCGGGGACGCCGGCAGGCAACATTGAGCCGGTGAACACCACCGGCGCCGGCAAGCCCAGCAACTGGAAGCTCATGGCTGCCGCGCTGTAGGCCAGGGTGTCGGTGCCATGCAGGATCAATACGGCGTCGCAGCCGTCATCCACGGCCTCGACCACGGCGGTGCGCAGGCGCTGCCAGTAGGCGGGGGTCATGTTGGCGCTGTCGATCAGCGGGGACATTTCCTGGAAGCGCCAGGCGGGTACTGACACATTGGCGAGCTGTTCGCGCATGCGCGCTTCAAACCCGGATGCGGGTGCCAGGCCACTGGCGCTGGCTTGCATGCCGATGGTGCCGCCGGTGTAGAGCACCATGATGGTGTTAGCTGGTTGCATCAAAGAATCTCCTGAACGAAAAACGCCGCCGGGCCCAGAGCATGCCCAAGGCCGGGCGGCGTGTCATCTGTCTACGCTCAGCGTTGCACTTGAGCGTTCAGTTCAGCCGTTGGGGCCGCTTGCGGTTTTACCGGATTGGCCGGCCAGGCCTTGCGGTCCAGGTCCAGGTCAGGGAACTGGCTGGAGTCGAACACCGGGGTCTTGATGCCTGCCGCGCGCTGGTTGTCGTAGTCATTCAGGATGCGCATGGCAATCTTGAACAGGAACGCCAGGGCGAACAGGTTGACGAACGCCAGCATGGTCATGGTGATGTCAGCGAAGGCGAACACGGTGCTCAGGTTCTCGATCGAACCCCAGAAAATCAGCACCAGCACCAGCGCGCGGTAGCCCATCAGCACCTTGCGGTTGTTACCCACCAGGAAGCGCAGGTTGCTCTCGCCGAGGTAGTAGTTGTACATGATCGAGGTGAACACGAACAACGCCAGGGCCACCGAGATAAACATGCGGCCCCAATCCCCCACTACAGCCGCCAGGGAGTTCTGGGTCAGGGCAATGCCGTCGCCTTCAAAGCCTGGGGTGTAGAAGCCGGAGAGCAGGATCAGCAACGCGGTGCAGGTGCAGATCACGAAGGTGTCGAGGAATACGCTGAACGCCTGGACCACGCCTTGGGCGATCGGATGTTCTACCGAAGCGACTGCGGCCACGTTAGGCGCACTGCCCAGGCCGGCTTCGTTGGCGAACACGCCGCGTTTCACACCCATGATGATCGCACTGCCTACCAGGCCACCGAAGGCTTGGTCCAGGCCGAAGGCGCTTTTGACGATGGTCGCGAGCATGGCCGGGACGTGGTCGAATTGCAGCACGATCACATAGAGGGTCACGGCAATGTAGACCAGGGTCTTGACCGGCACCAGCAGGTCGGCGATCGAGGCGATGCGCTTGATCCCGCCGATGAACACCAGGCCCAGCAATGCCGCCAGGGCCAGGCCGGTGTAGGTGGTGTCGAGGCCGAAAGCGTTGTTCAGCGAGTGGGTCACGGCATGGGCTTGCAGGCCGTTGAAGGCAAAGCCGAAGGTCACCAGCAGCAGGAACGCCATGACCATCCCCAGCCAGCGCTTCTGCAAACCGTGCTGGATGTAATAGGCCGGGCCGCCACGGTAGGTGCCTTCAGCGTCAGTGCGCTTGTACAACTGGCCGAGGGAGCACTCGATAAAGCTTGAAGACATGCCCACCAGCGCGGTGACCCACATCCAGAACACGGCACCCGGGCCACCCAGGGTCACGGCAATGCCGACACCCGCGATGTTACCGGCACCGACGCGGCCGGCCAGGCTGAGCATCAGCGCCTGGAACGAGCTGAGCTGGTCGGAGCTGTTTTTCAGGCTGTCGCGAAACACCGAAAACATGTGGAAAAAGTGACGCAATTGAACGAAACGCGAGCGGATCGTGAAATAACCGCCGAGCCCGACAATGAGCACGATCAGTACTTTCCCTGAGAGGAAGTCGTTGATGACTTCGAGCATGGAGTGTTCCTCGCTGATTTTTCTAATGGCAAACGCAGGACGGTCCTATCCGTCGCATCGCACCAGGCAGTGCGCGACGGTTCGACCCCAATCCTTTTGCGGGTGTTGTTATTCATGCGCTTTCGCGTGTATCCGGGCCTCGTTACCGACGGCCGCAGACGCGAAGAGGGGCGGCACTATACCTAGGCGAACGTGATCCGTCTGCTCGGGCTGATTAAAGGTTTCAGCCGCACTGTTACAGGCAAGGAGGGGCTACGGGGCGATATTGGATTTTTTATGGGCGTCATTTCACAACCTTGAGGCAAAAAAAAGGGCCTGAAGAACGAGCCTTCAGGCCCTCAAAAGGTGAGAGGTGTCTAGTCCCTCAACCTGGTGAGCGGTGCAACAAACGCTTAGGCCTTCAGCGGGACCAAGCGTGGAGCGATCATATTCTCGGGGCGCAGGATGTCGTCGAGCATGGCGTCGTCGAGCAAGCCTTCTTCGCGCACCAGTTCCAGCACGCCGCGGCCGCTTTCGAGGGCGATACGTGCGATGCGTGTGGCGTTTTCATAGCCGATGTACGGGTTCAGCGCGGTGACCAGGCCGATGGAGTGCTCCACCAGCTCGCGGCAGCGGGCTTCGTTGGCGGTGATGCCGACGATGCAGTGCTCGCGCAGCATGTCCATGGCGCGTTGCAGCAGGCGGATCGAGTCGAAGATCTTGAAGGCGATCAGTGGCTCCATGACGTTCAACTGCAGCTGGCCGCCTTCGGCTGCCATGGTCAGGGCCAGGTCGTTACCGATCACTTGGAACGCCACCTGGTTGACCGCTTCCGGGATTACCGGGTTGACCTTGCCGGGCATGATCGAGCTGCCTGGCTGGCGCGCCGGCAGGTTGATCTCGTTGATGCCGGTGCGTGGGCCGCTGGACAGCAGGCGCAGGTCGTTGCAGATCTTCGACAGCTTCACGGCGGTGCGCTTGAGCATGCCGGAGAACAGCACGAAGGCGCCCATGTCGGAGGTGGCTTCGATCAGGTCGGCAGCCGGGACCACGGGCTGGCCGCTGATAACGGCCAGGCGTTGTACGGCCAGGGCCTGGTAACGCGGGTCGGCGTTGATGCCGGTACCGATGGCGGTGCCGCCCAGGTTCACTTCGGTCAGCAGCTCTGGCGCCAGGGTTTTCAGGCGGGCCAGGTCTTCGCCGAGAGTGGTGGCGAAGGCGCGGAATTCCTGGCCGAGGGTCATCGGCACGGCGTCTTGCAGTTGGGTGCGGCCCATTTTCAGCACGTGGCTGAACTCCACGCCCTTGGCGGCGAACGCCTGGATCAGGCTGTCGAGGCTGGCCAGCAGCGCGTCATGGCCCAACAGCAGACCCAGGCGGATCGCGGTCGGGTAGGCGTCGTTGGTCGACTGCGCCATGTTCACGTCGTTGTTGGGGTGCAGGTATTGGTACTCGCCCTTGTTGTGGCCCATGGCCTCCAACGCGATGTTGGCGATGACTTCGTTGGCATTCATGTTGGTTGAAGTGCCAGCGCCGCCTTGAATCATGTCCACCACGAACTCTTCGTGGAAATCGCCGCGGATCAGACGGGCACAGGCTTCGCTGATGGCAGCGTGCTTGGCTTCGCTGAGCTGGCCCAACTCGCGGTTGGCGTCAGCTGCGGCTTGTTTGACCATTGCCAGGCCGACCACCAATTTCGGGTAATGCGAAATCGGAACGCCCGAGAGGCGGAAGTTATTCACCGCTCGCAGGGTCTGGATGCCGTAATACGCTTGGGCGGGTACTTCGAGTACGCCAAGCAGGTCTTTTTCTGTGCGGAATGATGCAGCGGAGGACATGACGGAAATCATCTCGATATGGACCCGGAACAGGCCGGAACGCTGCGAATGCTAGGCCTGTAGGAAATTTTGGGCCAATGCTGTTAAACACTGGCCTATGCATAAACGGCATAATGCAAGTGTGACCCGGCTATCATGGCGGGCGTGTGTGCCAAAATGGTGCGTATCCGTGGGAGGCAGTGATGAACCTTGAGAGCAAATGGCTGGAAGACTTCAGCGCCCTGGCGGCGACTCGCAGCTTTTCCCAGGCGGCGGAGCGGCGGTTTGTTACCCAGCCGGCGTTCAGCCGACGTATCCGCAGCCTTGAGGCCGCACTGGGCCTGACCCTGGTCAACCGCTCGCGCACGCCGGTTGAACTGACGGCGGCCGGGCAACTGTTCCTGGTCACCGCGCGCACCGTGGTCGAACAACTCGGTGAAGTGCTGCGCCATTTGCATCACCTGGAAGGCGGGCAGGGCGAAGTCATGCAAGTGGCCGCTGCCCACTCCCTGGCATTGGGTTTCTTCCCGCGCTGGATCGCGCAATTGCGCAACGAAGGCCTGAACATCGCCACACGGCTGGTCGCCACCAACGTCGGTGACGCCGTGCATGCCCTGCGCGAAGGCGGTTGCGATTTGATGTTGGCCTTCTACGACCCGGATGCGGCGATGCAGATGGACGCCGAAATCTTCCCTTCGCTGCACTTGGGCAACACCGAAATGCTCCCCGTGTGTGCGGCCGGTGCGGATGGCAAGCCGCTGTTCGATCTGGAAGGCGAGGGCAGTGTGCCGCTGCTGGCCTACAGCGCCGGCGCGTTCCTCGGCCGTTCGGTGCATCTGCTGCTGCGCCAGCGGGCCCTGCGCTTTACGACGGTTTACGAAACCGCCATGGCCGACAGCCTCAAAAGCATGGCCCTCGAAGGCTTGGGCATCGCCTGGGTGCCACAACTGAGCGTGCGCGCCGAACTGGCCCGAGGCGAACTGGTGGTCTGCGGCGGGCCGCAATGGCATGTGCCGCTGGAAATTCGGCTGTATCGCTGTGCGTTGGTGCGCAAGGCGAATGTGCGGTTGTTGTGGCGTAAGTTGGAAGGTGGGGCGGCCAACCCTGCCGCCTGAAACAGTGAAAGCCGCCATGGTTTGGCCTTCGCTCCTGTTGGCCGGACAGCCGCGCTAATCAGTCGAACTGACTGAGATAAGTTTTAATGAGCGCTCTGTTCTTATCACTGAAGCGATGACTGGCTGTGCGATAAGGTGAGTCCTCATCGAACGGTCGCATAGTTGTTTCGCTCCACCAACCATCGTAGATAATTTCTCCTGCATCATGCTCTGCGCCGAGCATGTGGCCTATTTCGTGTGCGGTTATTCGGTATTCAACTGTTGACGCTATTGCAAACTGCCCTCCAGTACGATCAGCGACACCTAGGATAGAACTTGCAACGACGGGGTGATAAGTGAGTAGTGTGAACTTATCAAGTGGTGAAGTAGATTGAGATGTTCTTTTCAGGAATTGGGTGACTGCTTCTTTCCAACGGTGAATGGCATCGTCATGCGATTTCGACATGTAGTTGAAGGTGTACAGTTCGGGGGCGATCTCCTTTTCTATTTCAATTAACTCAACCTTGCGGCCTGAGATGTTTTCAAGTTCAGTCACCAGCCAGGAGAAGAAAGCTTCTTTTGCTGTGGAAGCTGTGGGTGAACTGAAGAAAAATTTGAATAATAGATCGGACGCTCTTACGGGAAGGCACCCGTTCAGGTCCTGGTGAAGAATGAAATGCAGTTTGATGGGTTGTAATGAGGTGGGCTTGCTTTTTGGAGTTACCACCGGTAGTTGGGATTTTTTCCATCTTTCCAATGCGGGAATAGCATGATTTTGTACGGTGTCGGTGAAAAATAAAAAAGCTGTGTAGTCCAGGCTATAACGGGGCTGGAAGTGATGGGGGTCTGTCGTCGTTACCACGGGGCGGTCTGTCTGTGACCAGATATAAGTGACGTCTTGTTTATGTTGGTCGATCAGCCGTTGGATGTGCTCGCTGAAAAACTCAGGGTCAATTGAGAAAGACGTAAGGCAAATGCTCTGTTCATCCATTACACCACGACGGGTCAAGTCTATGAGGAGGCCTTGCTGCCGCAACGCGATGCAGGATCGCAGAGGCGGGTGTGGTGCGTTGGGGTTTATCAGGTGAGTTGCCAGATAAGTTTTCAGCAGGGCGATAGAGTCAAACTGCTGTATTTTTAAACCGGGGATATACAGTACGCAGGGATTCAGGTCGTCAGTGTGATTTTCAGGCTTTCGTGTAATCAGAAACGCACCGATGAGCGGGATATCGGCGGCGTACTCCATTTGAGTAAGCGACAGCCTGTAGAAATAATCTTTAGGCGTTATATTGAGATGCGCAAGGCGTAGGAGCAAATCTACACTCTCTAAGTTTAGTGAGTTATCCTCTGCTCTTACCATGTTTGCACACTGTAGCTGAGTGGCCATTAGGCTGGCCATGTACTCTTTATTAGTGATGGGGTAGGCTTCGTGTTCAGCGCACCAGAAATTATCTATACGATCCAAAAAAAACTGGATGCCCTGTAGCTCAAATATTGCCTTCTCGACGGCCCGCTGGAACGCGGACGGGAATTTGTACAGGGCCTCATTTTTATAGCAATAGAAGTCACAGGTTTTGTCGTAAGTGGTCAAGGGGGTATTGATAAATATGATGGATTCAAAAACATGGATGAGCGTGTTCCGGCTCGGTGTTGGCATTTGAGGTAATGGCGCTTGTGGAGGCAGATAAAAAATCTCATCCAGCGTTTCGCCGTTCAAGAAGGGCGTGATGGCGTTTTTCAAAAAATCGAATGCCTCTGGCACAAAATTCAATGATCGACTGATTGTATGTTTTGCGTTTTCGTACAGCCTTTCCAGCATAAATGCCGGCCAGGGGGCGCTCATCGTCGTAATATGCGCAGGTGAGGGGAGGGGGGGTAATACTTGTTTGGGTTCAGTCATGGTGGCAATCCTTAATTATTTATTTAGTTGTGCACGTCGACTTGCACAGTCGTTATCGATAATAAGGATTGTGTTGTTGGTTTTCGCCAAGATGAGTAGCCAAGTGCTGTAGTGCCTTTCTTCAAATCTTGAATAAAAGCTAAAAAACAGGCGAAGATGTTTTGCTTGATCATGCTGTTTGGTTTGTTGATCTTTGAGTCAGGAGCGAAGGTTTTAACAATGCGGGACAGATGGTCATTCTCAGGGGCTGTTTATCCGAATTATTACGGTATACTGCGCGGCCTTCGGCCGGTCCAACCGGCCTTAATTCGTACACCAAGCCACGCCGGATTTCCCGCGTGGCTTGTTGTTTTTTGACGCGCCTGCGGGCGCCCAGAGAGAAGAGGCACGACGATGAGTGCATTGGTTGGCGTGATCATGGGCTCCAAGTCCGATTGGTCCACCCTTAGCCACACCGCCGATATGCTGGAAAAACTCGGCATTCCGTATGAAGTGAAAGTGGTCTCTGCCCACCGCACCCCGGATTTGCTGTTCCAGTATGCCGATGAAGCAGAATCCCGTGGCATCGAGGTGATCATCGCCGGTGCCGGCGGCGCAGCGCACCTGCCGGGCATGTGTGCAGCCAAGACTCACCTGCCAGTGCTTGGCGTACCGGTGCAGTCGGCAATGCTCTCGGGCGTGGATTCGCTGTTGTCCATCGTGCAGATGCCGGCCGGTATCCCGGTGGCCACCCTGGCGATCGGCAAGGCCGGCGCGATCAACGCAGCCCTGCTGTCCGCCAGTATCCTGGGCGCCAAGCACCCGCAGTTCCACGCGGTGCTGAAGAAATTCCGTGCTGAACAGACAGACAGCGTGCTGGACAATCCAGACCCACGTATCGCCTGAGGTTGTTGACGATGAAAATCGGTGTAATCGGTGGCGGCCAACTGGGCCGCATGCTGGCTTTGGCGGGCACCCCGCTGGGGATGAACTTCGCTTTCCTGGACCCGGCGCCGGACGCCTGTGCGGCAGCCCTGGGTGAACACCTGCGGGCTGACTACAGCGACCCGGACCACCTGCGCCAACTGGCCGATGAAGTCGACCTGGTGACGTTCGAGTTCGAAAGCGTCCCGGCCGAAACCGTGGCCTTCCTGTCGCAGTTCGTACCGGTGTACCCGAGCGCCGAAGCCTTGCGCATTGCCCGTGATCGCTGGTTCGAGAAGAGCATGTTCAAGGACCTGGGCATTCCAACCCCGGCCTTCGCCGATATCCAGTCCCAGGCGGACCTGGACGCCGCCGTCGCCAGCATCGGCCTGCCGGCCGTGCTGAAAACCCGCACCCTGGGTTACGACGGCAAGGGCCAGAAAGTCCTGCGCACCGCCGCCGATGTGGTCGGCACCTTCGCCGAACTGGGCAGCGTGGCCTGCCTGCTGGAAGGCTTCGTGCCGTTCACCGGCGAAGTCTCGTTGATCGCCGTGCGTGCCCGTGATGGCGAGACCCGCTTCTACCCGTTGGTGCACAACACCCACGACAACGGCATCCTCAAGCTCTCCGTGGCCAGCACCGATCACCCGTTGCAGGCCCTGGCCGAAGACTATTCCAGCCGCGTACTCAAGCAGCTGGATTACGTCGGCGTGATGGCGTTCGAGTTCTTTGAAGTCGACGGTGGCCTCAAGGCCAACGAAATCGCCCCGCGCGTGCACAACTCCGGGCACTGGACTACCGAAGGCGCCGAGTGCAGCCAGTTCGAAAACCACCTGCGTGCTGTCGCGGGCTTGCCGCTGGGTTCCACGGCCAAGGTCGGTGAGAGCGCAATGCTCAACTTCATCGGCGTGGTACCGCCAGTGGAGCGCGTGATCGCCATCGAAGACTGCCACCTGCATCACTACGGCAAGGCCTTCAAGGCCGGGCGCAAGGTCGGCCACGCCAACCTGCGCTGCAAGGACCGCGCAACGCTGCAAGCGCAGATCCTAAAGGTCGAAGCGCTGATCGCCGAGCAATAAGCTGCACTCTGGCGGGAACCATTCGGTAACCGCCATCCTCTGATTGCAGGATGCCAAAGCCTGTCTAGGCTTTGGCATAGCACACTTCATTCAGAGGGAAATGCCATGGGTATCATCGGAACCATTTTTATCGGCTTGATCGTCGGCCTGCTGGCGCGTTTCCTCAAGCCCGGCGACGACAGCATGGGCTGGATCATGACCATCCTGCTGGGTATCGCCGGTTCCCTGGCCGCCACCTACGGTGGTCAGGCGCTGGGCATCTACCAGGCGGGTCAAGGCGCAGGCTTTATCGGCGCACTGGTCGGCGCCATTGTGTTGCTGGTGATCTACGGCCTGATCAAAAAGAAGTAATCAGCCGACAAAGTCCTCTGCGCTGCGCAGGCGCAGAGGGCTAGAATGCTCGGCACTTGTTACTTGCCGAGCCTCTCCATGCGCCGTTTTCTGTTGACTCTTCTCTTGCTGGGCTCCGGCCTGGCTCACGCCGGTGAACTGCCGGAAACCGACTGGCTCGACCTGATGCCGCTGTCGGACCAGAAGGCCCTCGAGGCGATGCCCGAGATCGATCACAACTCCCCCGAAGCCCAAGGTACGTTCACCGACAAAGGTGGCCTGAAGCAGAGCAAAGGCTTGCCGGCGGTGATGTATTCCACCAAGACCGTGGCCGCCATGAACGGCAAGAACATCCGTATTGGCGGTTACCCGGTGCCGTTGGAAACCGACGCCAAGGGCCGCAGTACGTTGTTCTTCCTGGTGCCGTACCCAGGCGCCTGCATCCACGTGCCGCCACCGCCGCCGAACCAGTTGGTGCTGGTGCGTTATCCCAAGGGGCTGAAGCTGGATGACATCTACACGCCGCTGTGGGTTACCGGCACGTTGAAGGTGGAGAAGGTGAATAACGACCTGGCGGATGCGGCGTATGCGCTGGATGCCGGGAAAGTGCGGGTCGTAAAGGAATCCGATCTCTAAGCTTAGGCAGAACCCAATGTGGGAGGGGCGGTGTGACGATTCGACTTGCCCCTTCCCACATTTTCGATTGGGTTTACAGGGCGATACCGGTAATGCTCACGCCCAGCGTGTGGCTTTCACCTGGGGCCAGGCTCACCACATCATCCAGCACATTCGCCGTCTCGATGCACAGCATGCCCTGCCAGCCATCGTCGGCCATGTCGTCGAAGGCCTTGGCGCGTTCGGTCCAGGGGTTCCAGATCACGGTCGATTTCGAGCCTTGGCTGGTGAGCTGGATGCGGCGCTGCCAGTCTTTATCGACGATGTTCAAAGACGAGGGCGTATCAAGGTAGATGCAGTCGGTCTCGGCGCTGAAGTGCAGCAGACCGGATTGTGTCTTCTCGCTCCAGCCATCGGCGGTATCGATGTACGCCGAGCCGTCCAGGCCTTCGACCTGCACGTTGCGTACGTCGCTCACGGCGAAGTAGGTGTGCAGCGCCTGGCTGAGCGTGACAGTGTCGTCGCCACGGTTGTGGCTGGTCAGGCGGATGTGCAGTTGGTCGTCCAGCAGCAAGCTCAGGGTCAGGTCGACCTGATGGGGCCAGCCGGGGAAGCCGCCTGCAGGCACCGGTAGTTCCAGGTCAATCCGCAGCGCTTGACCTTCAAGCGTGGTGCCGGCCAATGCCCAGGTCGCGGTACGCGCGAAACCGTGAGCGCCCGCAGGCTGATCACTTAGGCGCATCGCCCTTACGCTTTGCGGGTTGCGGTCAAATACGCCAAACCATGGCCAGCACACTGGCACGCCGGTACGGATGCCTTTGCCTTTCTTGAACACCGCCGCAGGGTTCGGCCAAATCACTGGCTGCTCGCCCTCGCGCCCATAACTGAAGATATGCGCGCCCTGTTGGGCAATCATCAGTTCTGCGCCGTTGTGGCGGATGCGCCAGCAGTCCAGTTCGTCGATCTTTACGGTCTCAACGTGGGGCGTAGGCATAACAGACACTCTCAATGGCAGGCAATGGGGCAATTGACCGTCAAAACCCCGCGAGGTTTAACGCGCGCGTGAAGGCACGGAACGTGTGCGGCCGCTGCCATCGATAGCGACGAATACAAACACCGCCTCGGTCACCTTGCGCCATTCGCTGGACAGCGGGTCGTCGCTCCACACTTCGACCATCATCTGGATCGAGCTGCGGCCGATTTCCAGGGCCTGGGTATAGAAGGACAATTGCGCGCCCACCGCCACCGGCACCAGGAACGCCATGCGATCAATGGCCACGGTGGCCACACGCCCGCCCGCAACCTTGCTGGCCATGGCGGTGCCCGCGAGGTCCATCTGCGCGACCAGCCAGCCGCCGAAAATATCGCCAAAACCGTTGGTTTCACGCGGGAGCGCGGTGATTTGCAGGGCGAGATCGCCTTGCGGGATAGGATCTTCTTGTTCGAGTTCGATCATGCCGGGGGTGCCTCTGACCCGTGACGCTTTTTATAGATGTAGCAAAGTGGATAGCCGACTGGTGGAAAAACGTTTCAGCACAAACATACTCCGTTCGATACGTTTCTCGTAAGGCGTACTAAAGGGAAACTCTGCCAAATCGGCTGGATGGCACCCAACGACGTTTTGGCACAGCAGCCCCTCAAGACTGCGGGTCTTGCGCTTGCAGGGGCCGAGTATATCGAGACCCTGGCGCCACGACGACCTCCCGGCGCTCATTTGGTCGGTAAATAGGCGCTGTATCGCGGCTTTTACGCGCAACTGTTCTCCTGGCGCTGTGCTTTTACAAGCGATTTGCTATCTTGCCGGACCGCCGCAAGTCCCGGGCGTGCCGTCCTTATCAAGCTGACTACTATAAGAGAAGCCTTGCCATGTCCTCCGTGCCTGCAAGCAGTGCGCAACCGTCGCGCCCGCTGACCCGCAACGACTACAAAACCCTGTCGCTGTCTGCCTTGGGCGGGGCGCTGGAGTTTTATGATTTCATCATTTTCGTGTTTTTCGCCACCGTAGTCGGAAAACTGTTTTTCCCCGCCGATATGCCCGAATGGCTGCGCATGATGCAGACCTTCGGCATCTTCGCCGCCGGTTACCTGGCACGCCCGCTGGGCGGCATTATCATGGCGCACTTCGGTGACCTGCTGGGCCGCAAGAAAATGTTCACACTGAGCATTTTCATGATGGCCGTACCGACCCTGATCATGGGCCTGCTGCCGACCTACGCGCAGATCGGCCTGTGGGCGCCGATCCTGCTGCTGCTGATGCGTGTCATCCAGGGCGCAGCGATTGGCGGCGAAGTACCGGGCGCCTGGGTATTCGTCTCCGAACACGTACCGCCGCGCCATATCGGCTACGCCTGCGGCACCCTGACCAGCGGCCTTACCGCCGGTATCCTGCTGGGTTCGCTGGTGGCCACCGCGATCAACACTATTTATAGCCCGGAGCAGGTCTCGGATTACGCCTGGCGTATTCCGTTCCTGCTCGGTGGTGTGTTTGGCCTGTTGTCGGTGTACCTGCGCCGCTGGCTGCATGAAACGCCGATCTTCGCCGAAATGCAGCAACGCAAGACCCTGGCCGCCGAACTGCCGCTGCGTGCGGTACTGCGCGACCACCGTGGCGCCATCGTGCTGTCGATGCTGTTGACCTGGTTGCTGTCGGCCGGTGTGGTGGTGGTGATCCTGATGACCCCGACTGTGCTGCAGACCCTCTACCACTTCAGCCCGACCGTTGCGCTGCAAGCCAACAGCCTGGCCATCGTGACCTTGAGCCTGGGCTGTATCGCCTCCGGTGCCCTGGCCGACCGCTTCGGTGCCGGCCGCGTACTGGTGAGCGGTTGCGCGCTGCTGCTGGCGACCTCCTGGACCCTGTATCACAGCCTCATGGCCCACCCGGACTGGCTGTTCCCGCTGTACGCCTTGACCGGCCTGTTCGTCGGCACCATTGGCGTGGTGCCTTACGTGATGGTGAAAGCTTTCCCGCCCGTGGTGCGCTTCAGTGGCTTGTCGTTTTCCTACAACGTCGCCTACGCCGTGTTCGGCGGGCTGACGCCGCTGGCGGTGTCGCTGCTGATGAAGGAAAGCCCGATGGGCCCGGCTTACTACGTGGCTGTCCTGTGTGTGATGGGGATGGTGGTGGGTGGGTATCTGTGGAAGCGCGGGCGGTAATATCAGTTCAGGAGCAGGCTATGTAGAGGCTAAATGTCTACTTTGCCAGATGGACAGGGTGATTTTTATAAGTGCTGGATAGATATTCAATATCCGAGTTGAGTTTCATATAACTTTCCAGCCAGAGATCCGTATTTGACATTCTGATGCTGGCAAGCGGGCGCCGCCTGCCAGCATCTGTTCGAGTGCCGTTGCTGCGCCAATAGCATTGAGGACTTGATGTTCGACCATGAGGTCGAGTAGCCAAAGTGCGCCGTGTACCTGCAGTCCATCCTGAATTGCCTGGCGACGTAGCTTCCCATCGCCAGTGAGTAAGGGTCTTCCGGTTGTTTGTGCCAGTAGGTAGCAAGAAACGTCGGCCAAGGAACTGTTGTTGTGTTCGACCTTAAGTCCTAAGAGTTTCTGCACGCCTCCCTCGTCAAATGATTCGACAACCAGCCCTTGGGCGAGCAGTTCTTCATGAGGGAAATCCTCAAGCTCATGCATGACGAAATCGGTGCAGCAGAGGGTAAATGGCAGCCTGAACATATGCTCCAGCAATCCAGCGTTCCTGAAATCAATCCAGATGTTGGTGTCGCTGATATATAGATCAGGCTCATGCACTCTCCAGTGAGCCCAGAAAATTGGGGTCTAGAGCCCTCACAGGACGCCGCAGCAACTCGGCCGCTCGTGATTTGGTGATAAGGCCTTCCGCTAACCCCCAGAAAACGAGTGACTCAAAGCGCTGAGGTGGTTTGCAAGGTAACGGCTCAGGTTCTGCTTTGCGCCAGCCATTGCTACTGAATTGAATGGTCAGGGACTTGTAGCCGCTTTCCCCTAACAGTTTGAGGTCCTTCAATCGACGAAGCGCTGCATGCATTGAGAGCCCATATTGGCGCTTAGCAATCAGTAGTTCTCTAGGGTGGACACGGGAGCGTTGGTGATTCCCAAAATCTCCGGTAACGCTTTTAGAGGGATAAAGGAACGCTCCTGCGAAGCGGTGACAGCAGTTTTCTTTATCGCGCTCGGGCATATCATCAGGCAATTTCATCACCCAGTGACCCAATTCATGAGCAGCGGTGAAGCGAATACGTTCACCTGCTCTCTGAGCATTTAAAGCGATCAACACATGTTCGCCGTCATGGGTGGCTGCGCAAGCGCCATCGAAATCGTCCGGCCCATACAGCATCACCACTTTAATGCCGTGCTCTTCCAACTGTTCAGTCAGATGAGCAATAGGATCCTCACCTATATCCCAATACTTACGGAGCTCATCCGCCGCTCGTTCCGCGTCCTCTATGGAGGAGACTGGGAGCATTTGGGCTGGGGTTTCGGCAGTTTTGATATCTTGTGGATCGAAACACTCCTCCAGAGATATATAGCGTTCCAGATGCTCTCGAATCTGTTCCTCGACCTGGACCTGACGGTATTTAGGCATCTTCGCAAGCTTGCGGAACTCCAGCGGCGCGAGTGGCAGTGCCTGAGTACGAAAAAAATACTCGGGGCTCACCTCCAGTGCTTTTGCCAACTGCAGAAGGCGCTGAGAGTTTGGGGTACTCAACCCTTTTTCATATTTGCTCAGGCCTTGCTTGGTTATGTCGCCGAGACGCAGTGCCAGTGCTTCCAGCGACAGGCCACGCAATAACCTTGCGCGGCGAATTCGGTCATTGATCATGTGAGGTCTCCTTAGGTTGACAAGACTATTCTTTGGTTTTGTTTTGTCAACCTAAGGCGCGCCGTGAAGGGGTCAAGTTTTTACTGCAGTCCCGGCCGCTGAATTTGCAGCGGCGCGGGGAGGTTAGTAAGGCTAGTTCCGAGCAACAACCCTAAATAGCTGTGGGAAATCTCCGATCAGCAATTGCAGAGAGGTTTCAAACCAGGGCCTCATTACGTTCATCTCGCCGCTCCAGCCTGTATTGCCGACCGTTTTCTTCTTAACTGCGAATGCTCGCCCAATGCTGGCCTTTCATCCAATTGTCATATTTCAGACATAGAGTGTTCACACGGCCTCTCGATACTTGGCCCCGATCCAACTATCCCTATCTGCTAGGAGCAAGGCATGAAACTGAAACGTTTGATGGCGGCAATGACTTTTGTCGCTGCTGGCGTTGCGACCGCCAACGCGGTGGCCGCAGGTGTTGACCCGGCAATCCCGGCTTACGTGAAGACCACTGGTGTGTCGGGCAACTTGTCCAGCGTCGGTTCCGATACCCTGGCTAACCTGATGACCCTGTGGGCCGAGGGTTACAAAAAGGAATACCCGAACGTCAACATCCAGATTCAAGCTGCCGGCTCCGCTACCGCACCACCTGCGCTGACTGAAGGCACCTCCAACCTGGGCCCGATGAGCCGCAAGATGAAGGACACCGAACTGGCTGCCTTCGAGCAGAAGTACGGCTACAAGCCAACCGCTATCCCGGTTGCCGTGGATGCCCTGGCCGTGTTCGTGCACAAGGACAACCCGATCCAGCACCTGACCATGGAACAAGTCGACGCGATCTTTTCCTCGACTCGCCTGTGCGGTAGCAAAGCCGACGTGAAAACCTGGGGCGACCTGGGTGTGACCGGCGACCTGGCCAACAAGCCAGTGCAGCTGTTCGGGCGTAACTCGGTATCCGGCACCTACGGTTACTTCAAGGAAGAAGCCCTGTGCAAAGGCGACTACAAGCCTAACGTGAACGAACAACCTGGCTCGGCGTCGGTCGTGCAGTCGATCAGCTCCTCGCTGAACGGCATCGGTTACTCGGGCATCGGCTACAAGACCGCCAGCGTGAAGACCGTGGCCCTGGCCAAGAAAGGCAGCACTGAGTTCATCGAAGACAGCGAAGAAAACGCCCTGAACGGCAAATACCCGCTGTCGCGTTTCCTCTACGTTTACGTCAACAAAGCCCCGAACAAGCCTCTGGCCCCGCTGGAAGCTGAGTTCGTGAAACTGGTTCTGTCCAAACAGGGCCAGGAAGTTGTAGTGAAAGACGGCTACATCCCGCTGCCAGCCAAAGTGGCCGCCAAAGCCCTGGCTGACCTGGGTCTGAAAGAAGGCAACTGATTGCCTCTGCGGGAACCGGTACGCCGGCTCCCGCATCACTAATTTTCAATCCGCTGCCAGCCCTGCTTCGCGGCGGATTTCGTGCGTCACTGCATTGTCATCTTTCTGTCATACAGGATCGCTAGGGTGTGCGCATGAATGATCTGGCCAATTCCACCATGACGACAACTTCTCCCCCCAAGCGCATTGATTTCAATACGCCTGAGCTGCAACGCAAGCGCCGCATCCGCGCGCTCAAGGACCGTCTGACCCGTTGGTACGTGCTGGTCGGCGGCCTCGCCGTTCTCGGTGCGATCACCCTGATTTTCTTCTTCCTCGCCTACGTGGTCGCGCCTTTGTTCCAAGGCGCCTCGCTGACCAAGGAAGATGCGCTCACCCCGGCCTGGATCCAGGACGCCGGCAAGCCGCTGATGATCTCTCTGGAAGAGCAGAACCAGGTCGCCATGCGGGTTTCCGACAAGGGCCAGGCGCTGTTCTTTGATGTCACGACCGGTGCCGAACTCAAGCGTGTCGACCTGGCGCTGCCGGCGGGTGTGAGCGTTGCGTCCATCGGTGAAGACCAGCCGGGCAGCCCGCTGGTGATCCTCGGGTTGTCCAACGGCCAATCTCTGGTGTTCCGCCACACCTATAAGGTGTCATACCCGGACGGCAAGAAAACCATCACGCCTGCGATTGAATACCCCTACGGTGAAACGCCGATCGTGCTCGACGATGCTGGTCGCCCGTTGGAGCACGTCGCCCTCAATGCCACCGATTCGTCGCTGGTGGTTGCCGGCTCGGCCGGTTCGTACTTGAACGTGCTGACCCTGAGCCGCGAAGAAAACATGATGACCGGTGAAGTCACCAGCGAGCAGAAGCGTGTCGAGCTGCCGCAAATGACCGAGCCGGTGAAGGCGATCTTCATCGATCCGCGCCAGCAGTGGCTGTACGTGATCAACGGTCGTGCCCTGGCGGATGTGTTCAGCCTGCGCGACAAGAGCCTCAACGGCCGCTACAAATTGCTCGAAGACGGCACCGCCGAAGTCACCGCCAGCACCCAGCTGGTGGGCGGTATCTCGCTGATTGTCGGTAACTCCAAAGGCGGCCTGGCCCAGTGGTTCATGGCCCGCGACCCGGATGGCGAGCAACGCTTCAAGCAGATCCGTACCTTCCAGATGGGCACCACGCCTATCGTTGAGATCACCGCCGAAGAGCGTCGCAAAGGCTTCACTGCCCTCGACGCTTCCGGCAAGTTCGGCGTCTTCCACAGCACCGCCCATCGCACCCTGTTGGTGGATCCAGTGGTCGAAGGTCAGGGCGTGTTCGGCCTGTCGCCTCGCGCCAACCGCGTGATCGTCGAAGCCGGCGGCAAGCTGCAGCCGCTGCTGCTGGACAACCCGCACCCGGAAGTGTCCTGGAGCGCGTTGTGGAGCAAGGTCTGGTACGAAAACTACGACGAGCCTAAATACGTCTGGCAATCGACCGCCGCCAACACCGACTTCGAACCGAAGATGAGCCTGGCGCCCTTGACCTTCGGTACGCTGAAGGCGGCGTTCTACGCCATGCTGCTGGCGGCGCCCCTGGCCGTTGCCGCGGCGATCTACACCGCTTACTTCATGGCCCCGAGCCTGCGCCGCAAGGTCAAGCCGGTGATCGAATTGATGGAAGCGATGCCGACGGTGATCCTCGGCTTCTTCGCCGGCCTGTTCCTGGCGCCGTATGTCGAAGGGCATCTACCGGGAATTTTCAGCCTGCTGATGCTGTTGCCGATAGGCATCCTGGTGGCCGGTTTTGTCTTCAGTCGCCTGCCCGAGTCGATTCGCCTGCGGGTTCCCGATGGTTGGGAAAGCGCGATCCTGATCCCGGTGATCCTGTTCGTGGGCTGGCTCTCGCTGTACATGAGCCCGTACCTGGAAACCTGGTTCTTCGGCGGCGACATGCGCATGTGGATCTCCCACGACCTCGGCATCACCTACGACCAGCGCAACGCCCTGGTAGTCGGTTTGGCGATGGGCTTCGCGGTGATCCCGAACATCTACTCCATCGCCGAAGACGCCGTGTTCAGCGTACCGCGCGGCCTGACCCTGGGCTCCCTGGCCCTGGGCGCCACGCCGTGGCAGACCATGACCCGCGTGGTGATCCTGACCGCCAGCCCAGGCATCTTCTCGGCACTGATGATCGGCATGGGCCGCGCCGTGGGCGAGACCATGATCGTGCTGATGGCCACCGGCAACACGCCGGTGATGGAGATGAACCTGTTCGAAGGCCTGCGCACCCTGGCAGCCAACGTCGCGGTGGAAATGCCCGAGTCGGAAGTCGGCGGCAGTCATTACCGCGTGCTGTTCCTCTCGGCGCTGGTGCTGCTGTTGTTCACGTTCATCATGAACACCCTCGCCGAGTTGATTCGTCAGCGTCTGCGCAAGAAATACTCGTCGCTTTAAGAAAGGTAGAAGTCTGTGAAACAGAACTCCCTGAATGGATGGTTCAAGAGCGGCGCTCCCGGCGTCTGGATCAGCGGTGGCGCGGTGTCCATCGCGGTCATCATGACCATTGGTTTGCTGGCCGTGATTGCCGTGCGTGGCTTGGGCCACTTCTGGCCGGCTGACCTGATCCAGGCCAACTACAACGTGCCGGGCCAGGAAAACCATATCGTCATCGGCGAAGTGGTGCAGAAAGAAGAAGTGCCACGCGAGCGCCTGAAAAGCGCTGGCCTGCCGGTGCCCGAGGCGGGCCCGGAATTCATGACCCGCGAGCTGATCAAGGTCGGCAACCGTGACCTGAACGGCAACGACTTCACCTGGATCGTCGGCGAGTGGTTGAAGGACCAGACCACGCCGAAGAACCTGATGACCATCGAGCGTCGTGAGTGGGGCAACTTCTACGGCACCCTGGTCAACGTCAAGCAGGATGGCAAGGTCATCGCTGAGGGCGAGGCCGCATGGCCGGAGCTGCAAGCCCGCGTGGACCGCGTGAACAAGCTGGCGGCCCAGCTCAAGACCCTGGAGAAATCCGACATCGGCGCGATCAACGCCGGCCTCGAACGCATTCGCCTGCACGGCCGCAAGCTGGAACTGGAAGGCAAGCTCGACGCCGCCGCCCAGGCCGACATGGATGCCGATCGCGCCGAGCTGAACGCCCGTTACCAGGACATCGAAGCGCGCCTGGCCGACCTGCACGCCCAGTTCAACCGCGACGCCCTGACCGCTCGCGATGGCAACGGCAAGGAAATTGAAATCGGCATCGGCAAAGTGGTGCACGCCTATCAGCCGAACGCCATGGGCACGATGACCAAGATCGGGTTCTACTTCAGCAAGGTGTGGGAATTCCTCAGCGATGACCCGCGGGAAGCCAACACTGAAGGCGGGATCTTCCCGGCCATCTTCGGCACCGTGATGATGACCCTGATCATGGCGATGATCGTGACGCCGTTCGGCGTACTGGCGGCGGTGTACCTGCGTGAATACGCCAAGCAGAACACCCTGACGCGGATTATCCGCATCGCCGTGAACAACCTGGCGGGTGTACCGGCCATCGTCTACGGCGTGTTCGGCCTGGGCTTCTTCGTGTATGTATTGGGTGGCTCGGTCGACCGTTTGTTCTTCGCCGAAGCGCTGCCGGCACCGACCTTCGGTACACCGGGCCTGCTCTGGGCCTCGCTGACCCTGGCGCTGTTGGCGGTGCCGGTGGTGATCGTGGCCACCGAAGAAGGCCTGGCGCGGATTCCGCGTACGGTGCGTGAAGGCTCCCTGGCCCTGGGCGCGACCAAGGCCGAGACGTTGTGGAAGATCGTGCTGCCGATGGCCAGCCCGGCGATGATGACCGGCATGATCCTCGCCGTGGCCCGCGCCGCCGGTGAAGTGGCGCCGCTGATGCTGGTAGGCGTGGTGAAACTGGCCCCGTCGCTGCCGCTGGACGGCAACTACCCGTACCTGCACCTGGACCAGAAGATCATGCACCTGGGCTTCCATATTTATGACGTCGGCTTCCAGAGCCCTAACGTCGAAGCCGCACGGCCGCTGGTGTACGCCACCGCCTTGCTGCTGGTGATGGTGATCGCCACGCTCAACCTGTCGGCGGTGTGGATTCGTAACCACCTGCGCGAAAAATACAAAGCGTTGGACAGCTAAAGCTATTAGCCACAAGCGGCAAGCTACAAGCCGCTTTTGCTCAAATCTTGCAGCTTGCCGCTAAAAGCTTGCAGCTACGAACGGAGTGAGACCATGCAACAAGACACCCATTCCCACGGCATCAACATGTCTGCCCTGGGTCGCGACAAACAGAGCCTGAGCCTGGCCCAGGAAACCGTGGCCATCGAAGTACCGGGCCTGAGCCTGTACTACGGTGAAAAGCAGGCGCTGTTCGACGTCAGCATGAACATTCCCAAGCAGCGCGTGACTGCCTTTATCGGTCCGTCCGGCTGCGGCAAGTCCACGTTGCTGCGTACCTTCAACCGCATGAACGACCTGGTCGACGGTTGCCGCGTGGACGGTGCCATCAACCTCTATGGCACCAACATCTACCGCAAGGGCGAAGACGTGGCCGAGCTGCGTCGCCGCGTGGGCATGGTGTTCCAGAAGCCTAATCCGTTCCCCAAGACCATCTACGAAAACGTGGTCTACGGCCTGCGCATCCAGGGCATCAACAAGAAGCGCATCCTCGACGAAGCGGTTGAGTGGGCCCTTAAAGGCGCGGCACTGTGGGATGAGGTCAAGGACCGCCTGCATGAGTCGGCACTCGGCCTGTCCGGCGGCCAGCAGCAACGCCTGGTGATCGCGCGCACCATCGCCGTGGAGCCGGAAGTGCTGCTGCTCGACGAACCGTGCTCGGCACTCGACCCGATCTCGACGCTGAAAGTCGAAGAACTGATCTACGAGCTCAAGTCCAAGTTCACCATCGTCATCGTGACCCACAACATGCAACAGGCGGCGCGGGTTTCCGACTACACCGCGTTCATGTACATGGGCAAACTGGTGGAATTCGGCGATACCGACACCCTGTTCACCAATCCGGCGAAGAAGCAGACCGAAGACTACATCACCGGTCGCTATGGCTAGTTGGGGCAGCTGCAAGCCGCAAGTTTCAAGCGGCAAGTAAAAGCAGTTCAACGGAACGACACACATCAGCTTGCAGCTTGTAGCTTGCGGCTTACAGCTTTTGCGGAGCAAACGCATGATTAGCAAAGAAGGCCTTACCCACCACATCTCCGCGCAGTTCAACGCCGAGCTCGAGGAAGTGCGCAGCCACCTCCTGGCGATGGGCGGGCTGGTGGAGAAACAAGTCAACGACGCCGTGACCGCGTTGATCGAGGCTGACTCGGGCCTGGCCCAGCAAGTGCGCGAGATCGACGACCAGATCAACCAGATGGAACGCAACATCGACGAAGAATGCCTGCGCATTCTCGCCCGTCGCCAACCGGCGGCATCCGACCTGCGCTTGATCATCAGCATCTCCAAGTCGGTGATCGACCTGGAGCGGATCGGCGACGAAGCCACCAAGATCGCCCGCCGTGCCATCCAGCTGTGCGAAGAGGGTGAAGCGCCGCGCGGTTATGTCGAAGTGCGTCATATCGGCGACCAGGTGCGCAACATGGTGCGGGATGCCCTTGATGCCTTTGCGCGCTTTGACGCCGAGCTGGCGTTGTCGGTGGCGCAGTACGACAAGGTCATCGACCGTGAATACAAGACCGCCCTGCGTGAGCTGGCCACCTACATGATGGAAGACCCGCGCTCTATCTCGCGGGTCTTGAGCATCATCTGGGTGCTGCGTTCCCTGGAGCGGATCGGCGATCACGCGCGAAATATCTCGGAACTGGTGATCTACCTGGTGCGCGGTACCGACGTACGGCACATGGGCCTCAAGCGCATGAAGGCCGAAGTTGAAGGTTCCGCCGATCAAATCCCTAATGTTCCGGGCGAATCTGACGATAAGTAAGGTTGCCCGAGAAATTAACGCCCGGCCTTTGGTCGGGCGTTTTCGTTCGTGGCGTCTGAATTTTTTGCGAATCGGGTAAAAGAAAGTCCGAACGTGACTACAGAGTTTTGGCAAAATGCCATTAGTCAGGCGTTTTGCGTGCCGAAGTTTTTATAGGATGAAGGGTCGATGAGTAAAGTCAGTGTATTGGTGGTGGATGACGCCTCGTTTATCCGCGATCTGGTGAAGAAGTGCCTGCGCAACTACTTTCCCGGGATCAAGCTTGAAGATGCGGTAAACGGCAAGAAGGCCCAGACCATCCTGATGCGCGAGACCTTCGACTTGGTGCTGTGCGACTGGGAAATGCCGGAGATGTCCGGCCTGGAGCTGTTGACCTGGTGCCGCGAGCAGCCGCACCTCAAGTCCATGCCGTTCGTGATGGTGACCAGCCGTGGCGACAAAGAGAACGTGGTCCAGGCGATCCAGGCCGGGGTTTCCGGCTACGTCAGCAAACCGTTCACCAACGAGCAACTGCTGAACAAGGTCAAGCAGGCCCTGCACAAGGTCGGTCGCCTCGACGCCCTGGTCGCCAGCGCGCCGACCAAGATGAACTCGGCCTTCGGCAATGATTCCCTGAGCGCCTTGACCGGTGGCAAGCCCGAAGCCGTGCGTGCAGCCCCCGTTGCGGCTGCCGCGTCTGCGCCAAGCAAAGGCCTGCTTAACAGCCCGCCGGTCCAAGCACCAGGCACCGCACCAACCGGCGGCCGTGGCCAGGGTCAGTTGCGCCTGTCCAGCGGCACCCAGCAATGTGTGATCAAGGCGCTGAGCATCAAGGAAGCGCTGCTGGTGGTGCGTCGCGGTGAAGTCCTGCCTCAGGTACTGGAAAGCGCCGTGCTCGACCTGGAACAGGGCGACAACGCTGAGGTGGCCCGTCTCAACGGCTACCTGCACGCCATCGTCGCCTTCGAACCCAAGCCGGACAGCGACTGGCTGCAACTGACTTTCCGCTTTATCGACCAGGATGCGCAGAAGCTCGACTACATCTCGCGGCTGATCGCGCGCGGTACGGCGCAGAAGCATTTTGTGCCGGGTGCCTGACCTTGTGGTGAGGGAGGTCCCACTGCCTCTTCGACGTAGCGCTGTCGCGCAGCAAGCTGGGACCTCTGTGGCGAGCGGGCTTGTCCCGCGTTGGGGTGCGAAGCGCCCCTGACGAAGACGAATGCGGTATATCAGGCACGCCTCTGCGCCTGGTTTCGGGGCTGCTGCACAGCCCCGCGCGGGGCAAGCCCGCTCACTACAAGATTGTCATCAACCGTTGCTAGCTTGCCGTTCAGTCATCCTGTCAGGTTCGCGCCATGTTCCTTCGCCTCTTGCTGTCCTGCACGTTGGCTGCGGTCGCCACTTCGACCCAGGCCATGACCCTCTACAAATCCACTGATGCCAACGGCATGGTGTTCTTCAGCGACCGGCAAACCCCCGGGGCCCAGGCGTTCGTGATCCAGGAGCGTAAGGTGGAGCGTGTGCAGCGGCCGGTACTCGACAGGCCAAAAACCGGTTACCCACAACAAGCCTACCGCTACCCCCTGCCCTGGCGTGGCGGTCCGTTCCGCCTGACCCAAGGCCCCAACGGCAGCTTCAGCCACACCGACGCCAAAAGTCGCTATGCCATGGACATTGCCATGCCCGAAGGCACGCCGATCATTGCGGCGCGCAGCGGTGTGGTGGTGAAAATCGAGAATAGCCAGATCGGACGCGGCAACGATGCGTCAGGCAATTTCGTGCGAGTGCAGCACGATGACGGCAGCCAGGGCGTGTATCTGCACCTCAAGCAAGGTTCGGTCAGTGTAAGGGCAGGGCAGCGCGTGGCGGTGGGCAGCGCGCTGGGGTTGTCGGGCAATACCGGCAACAGCAGCGGGCCACACCTGCACTTTGTGGTGCAGCAGAGTGCCGAGGCCGGGCTGGTGTCGATTCCTTACGAATTCAACCAGCCGGTCGGGACATTGCCCAATTTTGCATTGGGCAATTGAGGGTCAGTCCAGCAGCAGGACCTTGGCCAGCACGATCTTCGGACCTTTCATCTTCTTGATGATGATCCGCAAACCTTCAACCTCCAGCACTTCTTCCTCTTCCGGCACCCGTTTGAGCGTGTCGTAGATCAGCCCTGCGAGGGTTTCGGCCTCAATGTGGTCCAGGTCGACACCCAGCAGCCGTTCTACCTTGAACAGCGGCGTGTCGCCCCGTACCAGCAGTTTGCCGGGCTGGTAGGCGAGGATGCCGCGCTCGGCCTTGCGGTGTTCGTCCTGAATATCGCCTACCAGCACTTCCAGCACGTCTTCCATGGTCAGGTAGCCGATGATCTTGCCGTCGGCTTCTTCCACCAGGGCAAAGTGCGCGCCGCCTTTGCGGAACTGCTCCAGCAACTGCGACAACGGCATGTGCCGCGACACACGTTCCAGCGGGCGGGTCAGTTCGGCCAGGTTGAACGACTCGGGGATGTGGTCCAGGGCCGCCAGTTCCAGCAGCAGGTCCTTGATGTGCAACAGGCCGACAAACTCGTTGCGCACTGCGTCATACACCGGGTATCGGCTGAATTTATGGCGGCGGAACAGCGCGAGGATTTCCTTGAGCGGGGCGTTGAAGTCCAGGGTCACCAGGTCTTCACGGGAGTTCGCCCAGTCCACCACTTCCAGCTCGCCCATTTCCACGGCCGAAGCCAGTACGCGCATGCCTTGGTCGCTCGGGTCCTGGCCACGGCTGGAGTGCAGGATCAGCTTGAGCTCTTCGCGGCTGTAATGGTGCTCGTGGTGCGGGCCGGGCTCGCCTTGGCCGGCGATGCGCAGGATCGCGTTGGCGCTGGCGTTGAGCAGGTAGATCGCCGGGTACATGGCCCAGTAGAACAGGTACAGCGGCACCGCCGTCCACAGCGACAGTAACTCGGGCTTGCGAATGGCCCAGGACTTGGGCGCCAGTTCACCGACCACGATGTGCAGGTAGGAAATCACGAAGAACGCGGCAAAGAACGACACGCCCTTGATCACTTCCGGCGATTCGACGCCTACCGCGCCCAGCAGCGGTTCGAGGATATGCGCGAACGCCGGCTCACCGACCCAGCCCAGGCCCAGGGAAGCCAGGGTGATACCCAACTGGCAGGCCGACAGGTAGGCGTCGAGCTGATTGTGCACGGTGCGCAGGATTTGTCCGCGCCAGCCGTTGGTGTGGGCGATGGCCTCGACCCGGGTCGAGCGCAGTTTGACCATGGCAAATTCCGCCGCAACGAAAAAACCGTTGAGCAGTACCAGGATCAGAGCAAAAAGAATCATGCCGAAATCGGCGAAGAGTGTGGCGAGGGTGATACCAGGGGAAGGGTCCATGATTGGGTTTTGCAGGTTCCGTGTGTTCAATAAGGGGGGACAGAAGGGCCTGAAAGGCAGGCGCAAGTCGGCCAATGTAGCGGCTGACGGGGCGCTTGCCTAGTGGTTGCCGCCGGGTGGGGTGTGGAATGCCTTATTCGAAACAGCACAATTCCAATTGTGGGAGGGGGCTTGCTCCCGATAGCAGTGTGTCAGTCAGCATATCTGATACTGATGCACCGCCATCGGGAGCAAGCCCCTTCCCACATTTGGTTTTGTGCTGTGTTTGAGTTATTCATCATTTCCGACGAGCCGCGAACGGGTCATCTGCGCTGGAGGAAAATGGCAGGTAAACGTACTGCCATGCCCCAGCACGCTGCTGATTTCCAGGCGTGCGCGGTGGCGCAGCAGCACATGCTTGACGATGGCCAGGCCCAGCCCGGTGCCGCCGGTGTTGGAGTTGCGGCTGGAGTCGACGCGGTAGAAACGTTCGGTCAGGCGCGGCAGATGCTTGGCGTCGATGCCGATGCCGGAATCCTGCACGCTCAGGTGTGCGCCCTGTTCGTCGGCCCACCAGCGGATGCGGATATTGCCCTTGTCCTGGGTGTACTTCACGGCGTTAAACACCAGATTGGAAAATGCACTGCGCAACTCGCCCTCGCTGCCTTTGAGCAGCACGGTCGGGTCGGCTTCCAGGGTGATCTGTTGGCCGCGTTGGCCGGAGAGGGCCTGGGCATCGTTCTTGATGGTCTGCAACAGGCTTTGCACGGCCACCGGGTGGTTGTCCGACGGGTAATCGGTCGCCTCCAGCTTGGCCAGCAACAGCAGGTCGTTGAGCAAGGTCTGCATGCGTGAACCCTGCTGCTGCATTTGCTGCAGGGCACGGCTCCAGCGCGGGTTGATCTCGTCGACGTTGTCCAGCAGCGTCTCCAGATAGCCGCAGATCACCGTCAATGGCGTGCGCAGTTCGTGGGAAACGTTGGCGACGAAGTCTTTGCGCATCTGTTCCAACTGGTGAATGCGGGTTACATCGCGCACCAGCATCAGGTGTTCGTTGTTGCCGTAGCGCGTCAGGTACAGCTGGATACGCACGCGGTCGTTGGTCGGCGAGGGGATTTCCAGCGCTTCTTCGTAATTTTCCTGCTCGAAATACTCCTTGAAGCGAGGGTGGCGCACCAGGTTGGTCACTGGCTGGCCGCTGTCCTGGGGCGTCTTGAGGCCCAGCAGGGTCTCGGCAGCGCGGTTCCACCATTCCAGGTTGCCATCGCTGTCGAGCATGATCACCGCGTCTTTGAGTGCGGCGGTGGACTCCTGCACCCGGTCGATCACCGCTTGCAGGCGCCCGCGTACCCGTTGGTCGCGGCGTTGCAGGTGGTAGATGCTGTCGAACACTTCGCCCCACAGGCCGTAGCCGTCGGGTGGCGCTTCGTCGGGTTTGTGCTGGCGCAGCCATTCATGCAGGCGCAGCAATTGCTTGAGGGTCCAGCCCAGGTACAGGGCGATACCAATGGCCAGGCTCCAGCCGTAATAGCCGCTGACCAGGCCCACCAACAGGCAGCCGGTGATCAACAGGAGCATGTGGCGGATCAGGGTGCCATGCCAGTTTTGGTTCATGGAGCGTCCTTCGGAGCAGCTTTAAGTTTCAAGCTGCAAGCTTCAAGTCGGAGCGAGGCGGCTTTTTCTTGCCGCTTGTAGCTGATCACTTGCAGCCAGGTTTCAACCTTTGGTTGAAAACCGATAGCCAGTGCCGCGCACGGTTTGTACCAGATTCTCGTAAGCGTCACCCAAGGCTTTGCGCAGGCGACGGATATGCACGTCGACGGTGCGCTCCTCGACATACACGTTGCCGCCCCACACCTGGTCCAGCAGCTGGCCACGGGTATAGGCCCGCTCCTGATGGGTCATGAAGAATTGCAGCAGGCGGTATTCGGTCGGCCCCATCTCGGCCGGCTTGCCGTCGATGGTCACGCGGTGGCTGATCGGGTCCAGCAGCAGGCCACCCACTTCGATAGGCGCCTCGCCATCGGTCGGGCCGGCGCGGCGCAGTACGGCTTTCAGGCGCGCCACCAGCTCCCGTGGGGAAAACGGCTTGGTGATGTAGTCGTCGGCACCGACTTCCAGGCCCTGGATCTTGTTGTCCTCTTCGCCCTTGGCGGTGAGCATGATGATCGGAATATCCCCGGTCAGTTCATCGCGCTTGAGGCGGCGGGCCAGTTCGATGCCGGAGGTGCCGGGCAGCATCCAGTCCAGCAGGATCAGGTCCGGCTTGCGGTCGACGATAATGGCATGGGCCTGCTGGGAGTTCTCCGCCTCCAGGCAGTCATAGCCGGCCATTTCCAACGCAACGGCGATCATCTCGCGGATGGGCGCTTCGTCGTCAACAATCAGAATGCTCCTGCCAACCATGCCTAAAATCCTCTTGTCATTTAACTGTCTTGCGCCGCATTAGATAACGGAATTATTGCAGTCGTGTGACAGTAATTTAGTCGCTTGGGCAATTCGCGCCTCTCTGGACTACGCTTTGAGTCCGAATCCTGACAACCACAAAAGGAAGGTTCCGATGACTCACAGTACTTTTTCCTGGAAGGCCCTGCTGGTTACGGCGGTGTTGACGCTGCCGACACTGGCGTTTGCCGCAGACCCGGCGATGACGAAAGACGGGATGTTGGTGGATCACAAGGGCATGACGCTCTACACCTTCGCCAAGGACGCCGATGGCAAGTCCATGTGTAACGACAAGTGCGCCACCAACTGGCCGCCCTTGATGGCCGAGTCCACCGACAAACCCATGGGCAAGTGGACCGTTATCACCCGCGACGATCAAAAGGGCCAATGGGCCTACAGCGGCAAGCCTCTCTATACCTTCGTGATGGACAAAAAGGCCGGCGACACGACCGGCGACGGCAAAATGGACGGCGCCTGGAAAGTCGCCAAGCCCTGATCCGGCCCACTAGCGGTGAGGGGCTCGGCCCCTCATCGAAACCCGTAATCCGCCACAATCCCGACAAAAATCGCCAACCCGGCCCAGTGGTTGTGCAAAAACGCCTTGAAGCACTTCATCCGGTCCCTGTCGCGGGTGTACCAGAACTCCCAGGCAAAACAGCCGGCCGCCGCCAGTAACCCCAGGTGGAACCAACCCCCCAGCTCAAACCTTGCGCCGGCCAGCAACAGGCACAGCAGCGCCAGGCCCTGCAGGGTAAGGATGATCACCCGGTCGGCATCGCCGAACAGAATGGCAGTGGATTTGACGCCGATCTTCAAGTCGTCGTCGCGGTCGGTCATCGCGTAATAGGTGTCGTAGCCCACCGTCCACAGCAGGTTGGCTATATACAGCAGCCAGGCGGTGGCGGGCAGGTGGCCGGTTTCGGCGGTGAACGCCATCGGCATGCCCCAGGAAAACGCCGCGCCCAGCACCACCTGCGGATAATAGGTGTAGCGCTTCATGAACGGGTAGCTGACCGCCAGTGCCAGGCCGCCCAGCGATAACCAAATGGTGGTGGCGTTGGTCAGCAGTACCAGCAGGAAGCTGATCAGCATCAGTACCGCAAAGAACACCAAGGCCTCTTTTGAACTGATCTTGCCGCTGGCCAGCGGGCGTTGCGCGGTGCGTTTCACATGGCCGTCGACCTTGCGGTCCGCCCAGTCATTGATGACGCAACCGGCTGCGCGAGTCAGCGTAACGCCCAGCACGAAAATCACGATGTTGGCCAGGGACGGCGAGCCCTTGCCGGCGATCCACAGCGCCCACAGCGTCGGCCACAGCAGCAGGTAGATGCCGATGGGCTTGTCCATGCGGGTCAACTGAATGAAATCCCAGGCCCTGGGGTTCAGGCGGTTCAAGGATTTGAGCAGACGTTGATACATCAGCAGTTCTCCGGATGGTCATGCAGCGCGTGCCAGAAGCTCGGCAGGAAGACTTCCGCCACCAGCACGCTCAGCGGCCCGCGATCAAAGCGTGAGCGGCGTGCCCACAGCCCGTCGGCCTGGTCCGTGGTGGGCAGCCATTGGCGAGGGTAATGGCACACCTCGATGGCCTGGCGGATGAACGCCCGGTCGCAAAACAGCAATTCGCCCAGGGAACGGCTGCCCAATTCGTCCATATGCAAGCCGTCGCCCTGCAATGCACTGCGCGCCGCCACACTGCGGGCAAACACCCACGGTTGGCCGTGCCCACGCAAATACACCTCGCGCACCCAACCGACACTGGCCGCAGGCATGTGCAGCGCCGCGCATTCATCATCGCGCAGTGGCTGCCAGCCCTCGAACAGTGGCGTCACGCTGAAACCGTCGTTGGACAGCCACGTCAGCCGGCGGGTCAGCGAGCCTTCGTCGAACAGCCAGTTGAGGGTCAAGGGCGCGGGCGCAGGGATCAGAAGGCTCTGGGTCAGCCATTGGCAAACATCGGGAAGGGCGATTGAGTGCGGCACGGTGAGTCAGTATTGGCAGCAAAAGAGGCGGCGAGCTTACCATGGCGTCCTGATCTTTTGCCGGGCTGAGCCGGCGCCTTGCGTCGATCGAGCTTGCATCTGCCGGCCCCGATCAGTACAAAACGCCCTGAGCCGTGCGGCAACGCTGGATCCATCGACCGCCGGCCAACCTGCCTGGACCCTGAGGAAGCAAGTAAATGAAGAAGTGGCAATGTGTAGTCTGCGGCCTGATCTATGACGAAAAAGACGGCTGGCCGGATGATGGTATCGCTCCGGGCACCCTGTGGCAGGACGTACCGGAAGACTGGCTGTGCCCGGACTGCGGCGTCGGCAAGATGGATTTCGAAATGATCGAAATCGGCTAATTTTCAGTTTCAGAACCGTACTACAAGGAGAAAGGAATGAACGCACCTGTCGTGATCATCGGCACAGGATTGGCCGGCTACAACGTGGCCCGGGAGTTTCGCAAGCTCGACAGCGAGACCCCATTGCTGCTGATCACCGCGGATGACGGGCGCTCCTACTCCAAACCCATGCTTTCCACCGGCTTTGGCAAGAACAAGGAAGCCGATGGCCTGAGCATGGCCGAACCCGGTGCCATGGCCGAGCAACTCAAGGCCGAAGTGCGCACCCACACCCGCGTCAGCGGCATCGACCCCGGCCACAAGCGCCTGTGGATCGGTGAAGAAGCGGTGGCCTATCGTGATCTGGTCCTGGCCTGGGGCGCAGAAACCGTGCGCGTACCGGTCGAAGGCGACGCTGCTGAGTTGGTTTTCCCGATCAATGACCTCGAAGATTACGCCCGCTTTCGCGCCGCCGCTGCCGGCAAGCGCCGCGTGCTGCTGCTCGGCGCCGGCCTGATCGGCTGCGAATTTGCCAATGATCTGATCCTGGGCGGCTATGAAATCGACCTGGTCGCGCCGTGTGAGCAAGTCATGCCGACCCTGCTGCACCCGGCGGCAGCCGCAGCGGTGCAAGCCGGGCTGGAAGGCATCGGCGCGCGTTTCCACCTGGGCCCGGTGCTCAATCGCCTGCAACGCACGGCTGATGGCCTTGAGGCGCACCTGTCGGACGGTGAAGTGATCCACTGTGACCTGGTGGTGTCTGCCATTGGCCTGCGCCCGCGTGTAGACCTGGCCGCAGCGGCCGGCCTGCAAATCAACCGCGGGATCATGGTGGACCGCCACCTCAAGACCTCCCACGCCAATATCTATGCCCTGGGCGACTGCGCCGAGGTCGATGGCCTGAACCTGTTGTACGTGATGCCGCTGATGAGCTGCGCCCGTGCCCTGGCGCAAACCCTGGCCGGCAATGCCACGGCGGTGAGCTATGGGCCGATGCCCATCACCGTGAAAACCCCGGTGTGCCCGCTGGTGGTCTCACCTGCGCCACGAGGCACTGAAGGCGTCTGGAGTGTCGAAGGGCAGGGTGCCGACATCAAGGCCCTGTGCCGCGATGCCAGCGGCCGCCTGCTGGGTTACGCACTGACTGGCAGCGCTGTCATGGAAAAACTGGCGCTGAACAAAGAACTTCCGCCGTTACTGGCGTAAATACCACCCGTTCTGTCGCAAACATCACGTTCATACCCCGAGAAAGGCCGCCGCGAGACTGGCGCGGCGCCCGAGGGCATGCCATCCTCACTCCCGTCTGCCGCAGAGTAGAGCCTGCGGCGCCTTGGCGCTGCTCCACCAGAGAGCAGCACGGACATAACAACAAAAAACCGTCAAAGAGGCTTCACATATGCGTAAACCAGATCTCGCAGCCGCCATCGCTGAAAAAGCCGATCTCACCAAAGAACAGGCCAACCGCGTCCTGAATGCCGTCCTCGAAGAAATCACCGGCGCCCTGCACCGCAAGGACAGCGTCACCCTGGTCGGCTTCGGCACTTTCCTGCAACGCCACCGCGGCGCCCGCACCGGCAAAAACCCGCAAACCGGTGAGCCAGTGAAAATCAAGGCGAGCAACACCGTAGCGTTCAAGCCGGGCAAGTCGCTCAAAGACAGCGTCAACCCGTAAGTTAAGCGGTACCGTC
This sequence comes from Pseudomonas sp. SB113, assembly GCF_040754745.1. Lineage (NCBI taxonomy): Bacteria > Pseudomonadati > Pseudomonadota > Gammaproteobacteria > Pseudomonadales > Pseudomonadaceae > Pseudomonas > Pseudomonas sp. SB113. The sequence continues at coordinate 149,216 of NZ_JBFMHW010000005.1, read as the reverse complement.
TCGAAGGGAGGCGGGGCGGTAAAGAAGATGGGCACGCCGACTGGGTCGGGTGCCCATTTTTTGTTGGGTGCTGATGCGTATGCCAGATTAAGCCAGCTCGCCTAATCGCATTTTCAGGTGAATTGAACTAGGAAATAGCCGCCCACATCCCCTTCCTTCAGCTTTTTCGCTCGATTATCGGCGAACACATAGCCGATACCTCCACCGAATATTCCTTCGTGACTAGGGCTGATTTTTGCAATGTCGGCGTCGGTGAGTTGAGCCAAGAAATAGTAGCGAGGGCTTTCATACAAAGGGTCTTGCAACCAAGCGGGGCGCCCAAGGGCCTTGCTGATACCCGCGCCACTGTCCACGTCTTCCAATTCTTCCTCCATTTGTTCGGGAGTGAACGGTTGCTGGGCAATATACGTTCGCGGAATTGGATCAACCAACGCAGCGGGTGTGAGTTCGGAAGTCGCCAGCGCGTGAAGCAGAACCTGGCTATGGCCAAGTTGAAGTTTTTCCATCTCGCTTTGTTGATGGACAGTCAACTTTCGTACAGACGATCGTGTGTACGTTTCGTCAGTACGCTCAACGGAGACGAACACCGTAAGCGCCATCCCGGAGGGTATGAATGGGACGTCCAAGAACGTTGAGGTCATCGTAATCACCGGCAGCATAAGCTGACCGGTTTGCGGATCTTTAGGCCACAGTGCAAGGTCTGTAAGCCACGCACCTCCGCCTATTTGTCCAAGGTTATGGTCTTGCTCTGAGAGGATAATTTGATTGATACCCATAGCCGGTGATCCTTTAGAAACAACCTTTTCGTTTGGCGAATGACGTGGCAGAGCGCCTCTCGCTGTGGATTTCGATCAAGCGATGCTCGGCATTGTAGATGAAGGTTCCCGTTGACCTTGGGTGTTGTTCTGGTTATCAAGACAGATGCAGGTAAAACAGTTCCACTTCATTTGGGTCTTCAGAGGACCTCAGCACAGCTTTGTATTTGTCTTCAAGTTTCTGATTTAGACCTTCGTTATATAGCAAATAAAGAGCAGGATAATCAGTGTTGGTGCGAATCCAGTCTTCCGAATCTGCTTCGTCAAACCAACATTGGGCTAATCCAATACTGGTCAGCAACTGCTCTTTCCAGTCAGGTTTTTCATCCAGGCTGTCAAATGAATACAACCATATTGAAAAACGCTCATTGAAGTTCTCAAGCGTTTCGCCAGGATTTTTTAGTGGCCGCCAGTCCGTCAGTTCGGCGACAACATGGTTGGAAGTCCGGGTTTTAATAGTCTTCTCGATAATAGACTGGGACCAGTTTTCCGGATATTCAAACCGTTCGTCTCGGAGTGCTTTATTAAGGACGTTGTTCACGCACGTCATCAGCGCTGGGTCCACTATCTGAAGCGTCAAGTGGAGAGAAAACCATCCCTTGCTCTTGGATAGATTTATCGTGTAGCGACGAACTCGACCACGCTCGCCATTCGTTTCAAAATTTCTGCCTTTTTTTAGCGCGTACCCATGTTTCGCGAAGGGTTCTGCTAAGAATGAGGTCAGTAACTTCAATATATCTTTTACAGTTTCAGTCATTACGGCAACCTCCATAGTGGGACCCTGGCTTCGCTAACGGTTACGCCTTTTGTGCTCTTTCCAGAATTACCAAATATGCCTTTCCCATCGGCGATGATTTTGTCTTTTGCAAGCTGGGCTTTAGACCGTACAGCACCACCTGACTTGACCTCAATTGCGACGACTTTCCCGGTTTTGTTATTTTTTATCAAAATGTCTACGTAGCGGCCTCTCCCTGCACCTGGAGTTTTGACATAAACCTGTGTACCGAGCACGGTCACTTTGGGATTATTTAATAGCTTCTGATGCACCAGGTTTTCAGCGGCTTTACCGTTGACTTTATTCTGCCTCCTTTGTGCTGAGGAACAGGCCCAGCCCCAGGGGTCTATCCAACCCGTCGGGTTAGGAGCGTATTGGTAAAGATTGCCGCCTCCCGCCAACCCAATCGGATCCGGCGTCGTAAACCTCCCCACATCCGGATCATAAAACCGAAACGTGTTGTAGTGCAGCCCAATCTCCCGATCCAGATACTGCCCCTGGAACCGCAAATTCTGCTCTTCGATAAAGTACGCCTCACGCACTTCTTCGTCCGCATTCCCCCACACCTGATAGCGCGCCTGCCATACCGTTTTCCCATCAGCTTCGGTCAGTTGCTCAGGCAAACCATTCAGGTCGTTGTGGTAGTAGCGCACGCTTTGGTGCTCGCCCGTGCCGTCCACGCGAGCTAGCGGTACATAGCCGTCTTCTTCATAGATATAGAGGCTGGTCTGGCTATGCCGATGCTCCTGCAGCAGGCGCAACCCTTCCCAATCAAAGCGGCTTTCACCCAACGGATAGCCGTTGCTGTCATGTTCGGTTTTAGCGATGCGCCGGCCGAGGGGGTCGTAGGTCATTTTCACGACCGTTTCGCGTCCATCCTTCTGGCTACGGACTTCGATCAGGCGATGCTCTGCGTCGTAGGCAAAGAGCTGTACACCGCGTAGGGCACTGCGCTTTTCGATCATTCGGCCAAAGCCGTCGTAACGATAGCGTTTGTCCTGATAGGTCAACAGCTTGTTATGCACCACCAGCCCCGCACTGGCTGACGGACCGTCTAGCAGGTTGGCGGCGGCATCATAGGCAAACGTTTCTCGCTGGCCCTGAGCGTTGTCCTGGCTGGCGATAATGCGCCCGGTCGCGTCGTAATGGAGCAGTTGGCGCTGATCCCGACGGTTATCGCGGTCACGCTCCAGGCGGCCGATCAGGTTATCGGCCGGGTCATAGTCGAAGTGTTTTTGCTGGGCAGCCGGCAGTTGCGTGGGCTGGCCATTGGGGCGTCGTATCCGTGAGCGCAGGCGGCCGCTGCGGTCATATTCGCTGCGCGTGGTGATCTGGCCTTGGGTACGCAGGACTTCACGGTGCAGGCGGTCGCGTTCGAAGTCGCAGATGACGCGGCCGTCGAGGTTGATCTGGTGCAGGTGGCCGCTGCCGTAGTAAAGACGGTTGAGCCAGCGGCCGTCGGGCAACTGCGTCTGGATCAGGTTGCCGAGCTCATCGTAGTGGTAGTTCAGGCTGCCGGCGGCGCTTTGTTCGATGAGCAACTGGCCGCGCGCGTCGTAGGCGAAGGCCAGTGCCTGGGTGGTTTCGTCATTGCCGATGAAGGTGACAGCGGTGAGTTGGTCCAACGGGTCGTAGGCGTATTCGGTGCGACCATCATCGGTTTGTTTCAACAGCAAGCGGCCCACTGCATCTCGTTCGAGTCGATGCACAATTGAAGGCTCAGGTGTCTGCCCGGTGGGCACGTACTCAACGGCGGCTACGTTATCCAGAAGGTCATAGGCATAACGTCGGGCGCTGCCGTCGAGGTCTTGTTGTTCCACGAGGCGGTCGCACGGGTCCCAGGTAAAGCGGTAACTCTCACCATTTTCATTGGTCAGGGTTTGGAGGTGTCCGTAGGCGTCGTAGCGGAACTCAATCTGCCGGCCGTGTGCATCTATTCGTTGGCGCACTTGCCCGCGGCGCCCGTATTGGTAGCGGGTGGTGTGACCCGCTGCATCGGTATAGCCGATCAACAGACCGCTGGTGTCGCGCAGGTACTGTTCGGTGCGGCCGTCCGGCATTTCGGTCTGCAACAGCCGGCCTTGGCCGTCGTGTCGATAGCGCTGCCGTTCACCCAAGGCGTCGACGACCACCTGCAAATGGCCCTGGCGGTCGTACTCGAACGCTGTGGGATACCCTGAACAATCGATATGCTGGATTAACTGCCCGGTTTCATTCCAGCGCAGGGTTTTGCTTTTACCCGTTGCATCGATGATCTCCACCACTTGGCCAAAGGTGTCATAACGATAACGTGTGGCATGTCCCAAGGGGTCGACTTCGCTGACGCAATTGCCCCGCTGGTCGTACTGATATTGCCACGCGTGGCCTGCCGCATCGGTCTCCACCAGCGGCAGCGACCAATGCTCCAGCCACAACGTCGACTCGATACGCCCCAACGGATCCTGAGTGCTGCACAGGTTGCCGGACTCGTCGTAGCCGAACTGCCATTTGCCGCCTTGTGGGTCAGTCGCGCTGAGCAACTGACGCTCCTCATTCCATTCGAATTGCCACGTCTTTCCCAGGTTGTCGGTGTATTCGGTGATCTGGTACTGCGAGTTCCAGCGACGTGTGCTGAGACGCTGCAAACCATCAGTAATGCGCGTCACGCCGGCCGACAGGTCATAGTCGAACAGGTATTCGTCACCCTCATCGGTCCAGTGCCGCACCACGCGCCATTCGCTGCCGTCCACGCAGCCCCATTGGTAGTAACAACGCAGCCCGGTGGGCAGTTGATGCTCGACCATGCGCTGGCCGTCGTCATAGGCGAAGCGGCGTTGCACGTTTGCGTCGGTATCGCGTACTTCGGCCAGGTCGCCGCGAGAGTCGTAGCTGTAACTGACAAGGGTTTCCCGGCTGTGATCGGGGTATAGCCGCTCGACTTGCTCCACTCGCGCCGGCCATTGCTGGCTGTAAACAAGTTCGACACGCACATGGTCGAACGTATCTCGTAAGTGGCTCAGCCGACCCTGAACGTCATAGTCGAGGAAGATTCGGTTGTCGTTGCGATCCCCCAATTGGCTAAGGCGCAGGCGTGAGGCGGTGCCTGGCGTTGGTTCGAATAGCCGATAGAGCCCATCAACGCTTTCAATCAGTAGTTGGCCATTGGTATTGCGCCGTACGCTCAAGCCTTCTCCTGCGCTGAATACGGCACCGCCCAGCGGGATGACGCCCATGTCGATCTGTCGCGCTTGCTCATCGGTATAGACCAGCCGTTCCCCACCTTCGGGGTGTACGCCAATCTCGACGCAGACCTCGTAGATCACGCTCCAGCTGGCACCGAACAGACCGTCGCGACGCTCGTCCCGGCTGCTGTAGTAGCGCTGCCACTCGATAGGGAGCAGGCCGGGCAGGGCGAAGTCCAGATCGTCTTCCCCATCAAGAATTTTCGCGCCAGTGGAGCTGTGTACCGGGTTGGGCGAGCCTGCTACTGCAGAGGTAATGGCATTGGTCACTTGGCTGGTGCCCCACGACACCAGTCCACCAACGACCATGCACGGCAGCTTGCTGAAAAACTTGGAGCCGCCACCACGCAGCATCAACAGTGCGGTCACCGCCAGCCCGACACCGGGTGTCTTGCCACTGCGGATCTCGCGCACCACCACCGGGCTTCCGCCAATACGCACGTTGCTGGAGATCATCCCCGACTCGACAATCGATGCGTCGCAGGTGCTTCGGTCACCGCTGCGGGCGGCCGGTTGACCGTTGATAGTGACCTTGCTGGAGCCTTCGGCAATAAACTGCGGCGGCATTGGCGGATGCTTGGTGCAAATCACAATATCCAGCGGTTTCGGTACTGCGCCTGGTGCGGGAACCGCTACGGTGGGTCGCCACATCTGCGAGAAGAAACCCTTGGCCATATCAAGGTAGCTAGCCTCTTCGGGGCTACCACCTTCGGCAGGTTGCGAGCTGACCGGGCCGATGGCGCCTGCGGCACGTGCAGAGGGTATGCCGTTGGTGAAGGTGTTGTGGGAGCCGGTGGCGATTGTTGCCATCACCACCGGCGGGAATAACGCGCTGCCTATCCAGTCACAGACTTTTGTCAGCCCTTTGTCCGCCCCCGTCTTGCTCATGCCTATGCCGACGATAATTCCCACCACGGCGCCCAGCACAAAGCAGCCTAGCCCGCCGGTTACGACTGTAATTCCGGTGGCGGCCACAATCGCAGCAGTGGCAACGGCCGTAATAGCGATGTTGGCCGCAATTTCCAGCACGCCTCCCAGGATGTCGGCCATCGCCGAGGTGTGCAGCAGGCCGTCGCCGAGACGTGCCGCCCAGAGTGCGTCAGACATGGAATAGGGACTTCAAGGCTTGGGATTCAGCTGCAAGGTGCTTTTGATGGTTGCCCAATGGGCGCTTTCAGCATCGCCCAGGGGTTGGGCTTTGACATAACTCAGGGCAAGCATCTGCCGAGTGCCGGGTATCACAAGCGCTAACTGGTATTGATGGATACGCTCGGTGCCCTTGCTGAACTGGTTATGCACTTCGATGGCGTCTATATCCTGCGCCGCGCCTACACGAAGTGCCTTGGCCGGTTGGTAGCGCAGGTCCTGTACCTGCTTCTCCAGCTTCGCCAGTTGCTCTTCGAAGTTGCTTTGCAGCGTCTCACCATTACCTAGAAGGCTACGGCTGACGATCAACGACGTACCCAGAGCGGCGAACTTCAGGATATTGATGGAAGCATCCTGAACGTCATCGCTGGGCAGCGTGAATTGCAGTTCATTAAGTTGATAGGTCATGAAACGGAATCTCGTTATTGGCCGGAAGGCGGCTTGGGAAACATGGAATTGACGGCCGCGTCGATTTCACCCTTGACCCCTTGGCCCATGGGGGTGGTGCCGCCTTTGCCACCAATGTTCAAATGCAAATTACCTCCGGTGTTGATCTCCGAGCTGCCCTCGGAATACACATTGATCTGCACACCAGTGAGATTGATCTGGCCGCTGGCGTTGAGCTCCAGCACGCTTTTGCCACAAACCAGGCGCAAGTTTTCGCCCACTTCAATTAGATAGCTCTTGCTGATGGCGTCGGTTTTGCTGAACCCCACCATAAGCATGTCGTCATGCTTGACCGCACGCACGCGGTCGTTGCCGATCGTCACTACCTCGTCATGCCCAATGCTCTTATTCCGGTCATGCCCCACCGAATGGCTCTCATCCACCTCCACCACAATGTCCTGGTTACGCTCGGCATGGATGTACAACTGCTCCAGCCCCTTCTTGTCCTCCATGCGGATTTCATTGAAGTTGGCCGGCGTGCCGCCCTTGCTCGAGCGACTCTTCATGCCGCTCTGGGTCGCGTTTTCCGGCAGGTCGTACGGCACCGTCTGCTCGGCGTTGTACACCCGCCCGGTAATGATCGGGCGGTCTGGATCACCTTCAAGAAAGCTCACGATCACTTCCTGGCCAATCCGTGGAATCTGCATCGAGCCCCAGTTCTTGCCGGCCCAGGATTGCGATACACGAATCCAGCACGAACTGTTTTCGTTGGATTGGTCGTGGCGGTCCCAGTAGAAGTGCACCTTCACGCGGCCGTACTGGTCGGTCCAGATTTCCTCGCCTTTGGGGCCGACCACCAGCGCGGTCTGCGGGCCTTTGACGATGGGGCGATAGGTGCTCGCCAAGGGGCGGAAGCTTTGCTGGGCGTCGATGCAGGTCAGGCTGCTTTCGAACTGCGCCGAGCCTGAGCCACCACCGCTTTCCAGGCTTTCCTGGACGATGTAGTAGCGGCAGCCGACGATCAGGTATTCGCGGTTCTGGTCCTGGCGGCTGAAGCCGGTGAGGCTGAACAGGTGGCCGGAGCCGAGGCCGCGGGCATTGCCGCTGAACTCGATCTGTTCATGCAGGGTTTGCAGGGCTTCGATGCGGGTGCGCGCGTAGTGCTCACCGTCGGCGCTTTGCACGTAGGTGCCAGGGTAGTCGTACAGCGGGTAGTCGCCGGCGGTGTGCGGGCGCGGCATGGCGGAGCGCACGTCGATGCTGGCGCTGGGGCGCTGGAAGTCGTAGTCGTTGAGCTCCAGCGAGCCCGGCTGCACTTCCTGCGCCAGGTGCCAGTTGTGCATGTGGTCGCGTTCGCGCTGCTGCTCGTCCTTGGGGTAATACGGGATCGACGCATAGCCCGGTACCGTGGTGTGGGCGCCATAGGCGTCGGCCAGCACCAGCACATGGCGGTCCTGTTCGTGGCGGAAGAAGTAGTAGATACCTTCCTGTTCCATCAGGCGGCTGACGAAATCGAAGCTGGTCTCGCGGTACTGCACGCAGTATTCCCACTCGCGATACGGCCGGCTCAGGGCGTCTTCGAAGTCGGAGAAGCCCAGGTCGCGAAAGACCTGCTTGATGATCTGCGGGATGCTCAGGTTCTGGAAAATCCGGCAGTCCGAGGTGCGGCTGAGCAGCCACAGCCAGGGGCGCAGCGTCACCTGGTAACTGGCGAACTGGCCTTGGTCGATGTTCTGGCTGCACCGCGCGACGATGCCGTGGAAATGCCGCTCGCCACCGTCCGCCAGTTGCAGGCCCACGCTCATCGGCTTGCCCAGCAACTGGTTGAGGTCGATGTTGGCGTCCAGGGACGTCAGTTGCAGCTCATAGTTGAACAGGCGGCCCAGCTCTTCGCCGCCGCCCATTTCATTGAGCAGCAGCACATCCGGCCCGAGGGGGCTGGTGATCTTGGCCAGGCGTGAGGCTTGGTTGAATAGCATCGGGCGTCTCGAAAATGACTAAATAACTGAAGAAACTGAGTTCAAATGTGGGAGGGGGCTTGCCCCCAATAGCAGTGTGTCAGTTGATGTATCAGGCGACTGATTCACCGCCATCGGGGGCAAGCCCCCTCCCACATTTGCATTGCATTCCAACAGTCGTTATTCGGCGTCGCTGAAGTCGTAATGCAGCTCGTTATCCCGGCTGCTGATGCGCACACCCGCCAATGCCTTGCCTTCGAGCATGCGCGTGAGGAATTCACGGCTCATGTCCGGCAGCAGGCTGTTGGTGAGGATGGTGTCGATCATGCGCCCGCCGCTTTCGGTTTCGGTGCAGCGCGAGACGATCAGGTCGACCACCGCGTCGTCGTAGTCGAAGGCGACCTTGTGCGTATTCTCCACGCGCTTCTTGATGCGGTTGAGTTGCAGGCGGGTGATCGCCTTGAGCATCTCGTCGCTCAGCGGGTAGTAGGGGATCGTCACCAGGCGGCCGAGCAAGGCCGGTGGGAAGATCTCCAGCAGCGGCTGGCGCAGGGCCTTGGCGATTTCTTCCGGTTCGGGGATATTCGCCGGGTCTTTGCAGACCCGGGAAATCAGCTCGGTACCAGCGTTGGTGGTCAGCAGGATCAAGGTGTTCTTGAAGTCGATCACCCGGCCTTCGCCGTCTTCCATCACGCCCTTGTCGAACACCTGGAAGAAGATTTCATGCACGTCCGGGTGGGCTTTTTCCACCTCGTCCAGCAGTACCACGCTGTAGGGTTTGCGCCGCACCGCTTCGGTCAGCACGCCGCCTTCGCCGTAGCCGATATAGCCCGGTGGTGCGCCCTTGAGGGTGGACACCGTGTGGGCTTCCTGGAACTCGCTCATGTTGATGGTGATCACGTTCTGCTCACCGCCGTACATGGCTTCGGCCAGGGCCAGGGCGGTTTCGGTCTTGCCCACCCCCGAGGTGCCGGCCAGCATGAACACGCCAATCGGCTTGCTCGGGTTGTCGAGGCCGGCGCGGGAGGTCTGGATGCGCTTGGCGATCATCTGCAGGGCGTGGTCCTGGCCGATGATGCGTTTCTTCAGGTGCTGGTCGAGATTGAGCACGGTTTCCAGTTCGTTGCGGGCCATGCGGCCCACCGGGATACCGGTCCAGTCGGCGACCACCGAGGCCACGGCCTGGTAATCCACGGTCGGCAGGATCAGCGGGGTTTCGCCTTGCAGCGCGGTGAGGCGCTGTTGCAGGTCGACCAGTTTTGCACGCAGTTCATCGTTGCCACTGTCCACAACCCCGGCCTTTTCGCGCAGGGTTGCGCGGGTAGCGAGCAGCTCATCCACCAGGGTTTTCTCTTCGGCCCAGCGGCTTTCCAGGGTCGCCAGGCGCTCACGTTCTGCGGCCAGCAAGGTTTCGCTGTTGCTCTGGCGCGCGCCAATCGCAATGCCGATGGCATGCTCGCGAGCGATGATTTGCAGCTCGGTTTCCAGGGCTTCGATGCGGCGGCGGCTGTCGTCCACCTCCGCCGGCACCGCGTGCAGGCTGATGGCGACGCGGGCGCAGGCAGTGTCCAGCAGGCTCACGGATTTATCCGGCAACTGGCGCGCCGGGATATAGCGATGGGACAACTTCACCGACGCTTCCAGGGCTTCGTCGAGGATCTGCACCTGGTGGTGTTTCTCCATGGTCGAGGCCACGCCGCGCATCATCAGCAGTGCTTTGTCTTCCGACGGCTCGGCAACCTGGACCACCTGGAAGCGGCGGGTCAGGGCCGGGTCTTTCTCGATGTGTTTTTTGTACTCGGCCCACGTAGTCGCGGCCACGGTACGCAGGGTGCCACGGGCCAGGGCGGGCTTGAGCAGGTTGGCCGCATCACCAGTACCGGCAGCGCCACCGGCACCCACCAGGGTGTGGGCTTCGTCGATAAACAGAATGATCGGCTTGGGCGAGGCCTGGACGTCTTCGATGACCTGGCGCAGACGCTGTTCGAACTCGCCTTTCATGCTCGCGCCGGCTTGCAGCAGGCCCACATCGAGGCTGCGCAGTTCCACATCCTTGAGTGCCGGCGGCACGTCACCGGCGACGATGCGCAGGGCAAAACCTTCGACCACGGCGGTCTTGCCGACGCCGGCTTCACCGGTGAGGATCGGGTTGTTCTGGCGGCGGCGCATGAGGATGTCCACCAGTTGGCGAATCTCTTCGTCGCGGCCCACGATCGGGTCGAGCTTGCCGCTGCGCGCTTGTTCGGTCAGGTCGACAGTGAAGCGCTTGAGCGCTTCCTGCTTGCCCATCGCACTCGGCGCCATGGCACCGCTGGCCTCGCCCGGCACCGCGCCGGCATTGAAACCATCGCTGGCAGTCAGGGCATTTTCCGGCGAGTCGCCGACGTATTCGTCAAAACGCTCGCTCAGGGCCTCGGCCTTGATCTTGTCGAACTCCGACGACAACCCCAGCAACGCATGGCGCAGGCTCGGCGTCTTGAGGATGCCCAGCACCAGGTAGCCGGTGCGCACCTGGCTTTCGCCGAACATCAGGCTGCCGTACACCCAGCCGCGTTCCACGGCTTCTTCCACGTGGGACGACAGGTCGGTGATCGACGTCGAGCCACGCGGCAGGCGATCCAGGGCTTCGGTGAGGTCACGGGCCAGGCGCGCGGGCTCGACGTTGAACTGGCGGATGATGCGGTGCAGGTCCGAGTCCTGCAGTTGCAGCAACTGGTGGAACCAGTGAGCCAGTTCCACGTACGGGTTGCCCCGCAGCTTGCAGAACACGGTGGCGGCTTCGATGGCCTTGTAGGCCACGCTGTTGAGTTTGCCGAACAGTGCGGCGCGACTGATTTCACCCATGCTCTGGATTCCTTGAGGTGGTGGCTTGATCGGCGTAATGCCGGGCCAGGATTAGGTCGTTGGCGTCATGCTCGGGCTTGCCGAGCCAGGTGTTGAAGCCCAGGCGGAACTGGCCGTTGAGTTGCAGCGCGGGTACTTCGGGTTGTTGCAGAACCAGGTTCAAGTCCCAGTCCAATTCATGGCCCAGGTACTCGGCCACCCACGCCACCAGCTCGTTGAATGGTTGGCTGCCGGGCAGCATGCCCATGTAGTCGTCCAGCTTGAGCGGGCCCAGGCGGATACGGAATTTATGCTGGCGGTCCCACACGTGGCTGCCCAGGCAGAAGTCCACCCCCAGCTGGTTGGCGCTCACGCCCACGCGGCTGCGCTCGGGCAGTTCCAGCCATTGGCCGACGTATTCTTCGATCTCCACCGGCAGGCCGAAATACTCGCCGAGAATGGCCTTCAAACCGTCCGGGTAGCGGGTTTGTGCCGACAGGTGGCCGCTGTAATGCAGCTTCGCCGTGTCGGGGATCAATCCTTGGTTAAGCAGGCTCGGCATGCCCCGGCCACTCAAGGCGGCGAGGCGTGCAGACCAGTAGTCATCGTCCGGACGGTCGTGGCTGACCGTCGGCCGTGCCTCGGCCCAGGCCCGGTAAAAGAGGCTCAGCAAACGGTGGTGGAACACGTCCAGGAACTGCTTGCTGGTGCTGTCGGCGTTGTTGCGCTGGCGCTCGCGTACGTACTCGGTGATATGCAGCGGCAACGGTCCGTTGGGGCCGCCGAGACCGAAGAAGAACTGTTCCAGCCGTGCGGGTTTGCCGTCGCCACCGGGATCGACCGAGGCCAGGGTGGCCGGGGCGAAGGTGCAATCGGCCTGTTGCCCGAGGCGCAACGGGTCATCCGCCAGGCGCAGGGAATGGCCCAGGCGCGGCAGCTCGGGCGATTCGCACTCGATACGCCGCAACGCCTGGAAGAAATCGTATTCCCAGGGCTCCAGATGCATCGCATCCAACGTACTCACAGGGTCGGACGACGCCCGGGCTTGGCTTTCCATCGCATGATCTCGCCGCGTTCGGTGGTACGGATCACCGTCTCGGTAAAACTGTTGATCGACACGTAGCGTGCCAGGAAGCGTTCCAGCACCGCACCGAGCAGGAACACGCCGGTGCCGCGAAACGCGTTTTCATCGAACTCCAAGGTAATTTCCAGGCCGCGACCAAACACAATCGGGCCGGGCATAGGCAGGCGCCGTGTGACGGCCTTGCTGCTGACGTCGCGCAAGCCTTCGATCTGCAATTGCAGCGCCGCGTCGTTACTGTCGCCGTACAGGCGCAACAGTTCGCGCAACGCCGCCGCGCCCTGGCCTTGTTCGCTCAGGGACAAATAGTTGAGCGACAACTGGCTGATCAGGCGCCAGGCCTTGGCGTCATGGGCATGGCTGGCGCGTGGACGGCTTGGCCCGGCGACGCAACGCACGGATAACACCGGCGCGCTGTCGGCCAGGGTGAAGTCGGTCTTGCCATTGCCCACGCTCATGAACAATGGCAGGTCGCGGTTGGTGCACAGCGCGGTCACGCCGAGTTGGCGTAGGTCGTGCCGGTACGGCGCCTGGCGGCTGTCGACCAGGCTGACAAAGGTTTCGCTGCCCACATAGGTGGAGCGCGGGCCGTTGCGGCGCTGGTCGCTGGACAACACCCGTGGTTCGCGGCGCACGGTGTAGTAAGCCTGGTCGCGGCCATAACGCGATGGATCGCGTACCGCATAGAACGGTAAAAATGGCTGCTCTGGCCCGGTGCCGTGGCCGGTGATGCCGCTCAACGAATGAATCTCGAAATCCATCGGCCGTGTGCGGTCGGCGATCACGTGGTGTTCGTTGACCCGGTCGGACAAGTGGATGCGGTCCACGCGTTTCGGGAACAGGTTGATCGCCGGGGTGCAAAACGGCAAAAACTGCGCCGCGCCGACGCTGCCTTCCAGGCTCGGCTCGTGACGGTCGAACAGCACGATCAGTTCCAGCTCCTGGCCGTCGCAACGTTTGACCGCTCGGCTCAGCTCGGCGAATTCGACGAACAGGAAGCGGTGGGGCAGGGCGAAGTATTCCTGCAACAGGCGATAGCCCTGGAACGCGCGCGCGACGACCGGCATGGCCGCATCGGCGTCGTCGAAACCCCGCGAGCGCAGCGCGTCCTGGGGCAGGCGCTCGACCCAATCGCCACCGGGCTTGCGTGCAAACACCGCACAGGCGTTGCCCAGCAGTTGTTCGTAAAGGCGGAACGGCTGCTCATCGGCGCCACTGAGGTACAGCGGCAGGTTGTCCAGATCGAGGCTGTTGAACGGCAATTCGGCGCCGGTGCGCAGAGTCAGGCGCAAGCCGGCCTTGGCTTTCGGCTCACTGGCGGCGAGGCGCCCGAGCACGGCGGCGGGGTTGCCGAAGTACTCGGCGCTGCTGACCTGCAACGGCCACAACGTCACCGGGTGCGCGGTGCGGTACTCGCAGCAGGTCTGGGTTTCGCGGCCCAATGCGGCACGCAACACGGTGTCGCGCGGCAGCGGGAAGCCGCTGGCCAGGGAGCCTTCATCGGGGTCGGTCTGCAATTGCACCACGGTCATCGACGGCGTCGGCGCCAGGTAGTGCGGGTAAGCGATTTCCAGCAGGTTGTGGGTGAAGGTCGGGTACTCGGCGTCGAGTTTGAGCTGTACGCGGGCGGTGAGGTAGGCAAAGCCCTCAAGCAGGCGTTCGACGTACGGGTCGGCGCAGTCCATACCGGACAGGGTCAGCCGACTGGCGATCTTCGGGTATTCCTTGGCGAACTCCGCCGCGCTTTCGCGCACGTGGTGCAGTTCCTGGTTGTACAGCTCTAGCAGGCGCGGGTTCATGAGCGCCTCCGCTGGTCGGCATTCACCACGCGCACATGGCCGGATTCCAGGTCGAGGTCGGTTTGCAGCAACAGGCGCAAGGGCACCGGCTGCGCCCACAGGTCGCCTTCGATCTCGAAACTCAGCGCGTTGTGATTCATCTCGCCATGGCCGACGCGGGCTTTGACGCGCAGGGTATGGCGCAGGATGCGCGGTTCAAAGGTGGCAATCGCCTGGTAGATCAGGGCTTCCAGGGCCTTGATGTCGACGCTGGAAACGCTGTTGCCCGCCAGCGCCGGCAGGCCGTAATTGACCACCGAGGTGCCTGCCTGTGTGTGCAGCGTGGCATCGGCATCGAGCAACGACGTGGTGTTGAGCAGCCACGCCAGGTCGCGCAGCACCGAGGCTTTCAATTGGGTCAGGGACAGCACGCGTTTATCGGCGCTTTCCTTGGGATTAGTTGGGTCGTCGTCGGTCAACCGGTCCAGCAGGGACGGTTGCAGACGGTCGCGGGAAGCGATTTCAGTTACCACCAAAGCAGCTCCACGGACAATATCGAAAATGAAAGACCCGCCGTAGCAGCTGCCGAGCGAAGCGAGGCTGCGTCCGACTGCGAAGCAGTCGTAGAGCAGGCACTGAGTTTCATCAGGTAAACCTCAGTGCCTGGTGTACGAGGACTTCGTCCTCGAACGCAGCCTCGCTTCGCTCGGCAGCTGCTACAGCGGAGCGAGGTAGGCGTATCAGCGCTTGGTGTTGGAACGGATGTTCCAGCCAAACTTGATCGCGCCGCCGTCTTTGGTGCCGTCGGCTTTCTGCGGCTGGTAGTCGACCATCACTTGGGCGAAGTTCAGGGTGACGTTTTCAGTCAGGCGGTCATCGCTGCCCGAACCGCCGGTGCTCAGGGACGTTACCAGCACTTCTTCCAGGTTGATCACCATGTACTCGACCTGGCTTTCACCACCGGCCTTGCGCACGGTCAGCTTGACCTTGTCGATGTGCTTGCCGCTGGCGCAGTGCATCATCAGGTTCGGCGAGGCCTTGTCGACGTACTTGGTCAGCGACAGGTCCTGGATATTCACCTTGCCCGCGCCACCGCCACCGCCAACGTGCATGTTGCCGGACTGGGCCATGCCCCAGCTCCAGTTCAGCACGTCGATTTCGTCCTTGTGGGCCTTGTCCATGGACTCGCCCTTGATGTCGCCGATCTTGATGAAAATATCAACAGCCATGTTTTCTCCCTGTGTGGCTCTTGCCACTGAATTTGAGTGACTCCAAATGGGCAGTGCTTTTGTGTGGGAGGGGGCTTGCCCCCGATGCAGGCACCTCGGTGTGTCAGTCACACCCCAGTGATGCTATCGGGGGCAAGCCCCCTCCCACAGAAGAGCCAGCTCATCCGTGGGTTAGGCGCTTTTCGCCGAAGGCAGCTTCGATACCAGGCGCAGCGATACGGTCAGCCCTTCGAGCTGGTAGTGCGGGCGCAGGTAGAACTTGGAGTTGTAGTACCCCGGGTTGCCCTCGACGTCTTCCACGATCACTTCGGCGGCGGCCAACGGGTGCTGGGCCTTGGTGGTCTCGGTGGAGTGCGCCGGGTCACCGTCGACGTAGTTGAGGATCCAGTCCTGCAACCAGCGCTGCATCTCGTCCTTCTCTTTGAAGGAGCCGATCTTGTCGCGCACGATGCACTTCAGGTAGTGAGCGAAACGGCAGGTGGCGAACAAGTACGGCAGGCGCGCGGCCAGGTTGGCGTTGGCGGTGGCGTCCGGGTCGTCGTATTCGGCCGGTTTCTGCAACGACTGGGCGCCGATGAACGCGGCGAAGTCGGTGTTTTTCTTGTGCAGCAGCGGCATGAAACCGTTCTTCGCCAGCTCCGCTTCACGGCGGTCGCTGATGGCGATTTCGGTCGGGCACTTCATGTCCACGCCACCGTCATCGGTAGGGAACGTGTGGGCCGGCAGGTTTTCCACTTCACCGCCAGACTCCACGCCACGGATGCGCGAGCACCAGCCGTAGTGCTTGAACGAACGGTTGATGTTCACCGCCATCGCGTAGGCCGCGTTGGCCCAGGTGTACTTGGAACTGTCGGCGCCGTCGGTGTTTTCTTCGAAGGCGAAGGCTTCCACCGGGTCGGTCTTGGCGCCATACGGCAGGCGCGCCAGGAAGCGCGGCATGGTCAGGCCGATGTAGCGCGAGTCTTCCGATTCACGCAGCGAGCGCCAGCCAGCGTATTCCGGGGTGGTGAAGATCTTGGTCAGGTCGCGCGGGTTCGACAGTTCCTGCCACGAGCCCATGCCCATCACGGTCGGCGAAGCGGCAGCGATGAATGGGGCGTGCATGGCGGCGCAGACTTTCGACAACTCGCCCAGCAGTTCCACGTCCGGTGGCGACTGGTCGAAGTAGTAGTCGCCGACCAGGCAGCCGTACGGTTCGCCGCCGAACTGGCCGTATTCTTCTTCGTACATCTTCTTGAAGATCGGGCTCTGGTCCCACGCGGTGCCCTTGAATTTCTTCAGGGTCTTGTGCAAGTCCGGCTTGGAGATGTTGAGCACGCGAATCTTCAGCTGCTCATCGCTCTCGGTGTTATTGACCAGGTAGTGCAGGCCACGCCAGGCGCTTTCCAGCTGCTGGAAATCCTGGTGGTGGATGATCTGGTTGACCTGGGCGGTGAGCTTGGCGTCGATGGCGGCGATGATCGATTCGATCGACTTGATCGCATCGTTGGACAC
The DNA here is from genome assembly GCF_040754745.1 of Pseudomonas sp. SB113. NCBI lineage: Bacteria > Pseudomonadati > Pseudomonadota > Gammaproteobacteria > Pseudomonadales > Pseudomonadaceae > Pseudomonas > Pseudomonas sp. SB113. Next base: position 132,509 of record NZ_JBFMHW010000005.1, on the reverse strand, counting down.
CAGGTCGGTTTGCGCCAGGGCCTGTTCGGCCAAGGTGCGCACGGCGGTTTCCACGGCTTCGCGGGCACGCTCGGTCTTGGGCTTGAATTCCTGCATCAACAAGGATGCGAATTCGCTGGTTTCCTCGGTTGCACCCAGGCTCTGGGCGCCTTCGCGGGCGGTATTGTCAGTCATGATTACTGGTCCCCTGCAGGCTTAGGCGCGCTGGCAAGTGCCTGAAGCAGTGCCGGATCCTTGATTGCCTTCATGATGATTTCTTCAGCGCCAGTCTTGCCGTCCATGTAGGTCAGCAGGTTGGCCAGTTGGGTGCGGGCTTCGAGCAGTTGCTTGAGCGAGTCGACCTTGCGGGCCACGGCGGCCGGGCTGAAGTCGTCCATGCTTTCGAAGGTGATGTCCAGGCTCAGGTTGCCTTCGCCGGTCAACTCGTTGGGGACGTGGAACGCCACGCGCGGCTGCATGGCCTTGAGGCGCGAGTCGAAGTTGTCGACGTCCACTTCAAGGAATTTGCGGTCGGCCACAGGCAGAAGAGGCTCGGCAGGCTTGCCGGCAAGGTCGGCCATCACACCCATCACGAAGGGCAGCTGGACCTTTTTCTCGGCGCCGTAAAGCTCGACGTCGTACTCGATCTGCACTCGAGGCGCGCGGTTGCGCGCGATGAATTTCTGAGAACTTTGCTTCGCCACGTTGCTGCTCCTGGTCGCTTGAGCGACGGTGTTGTTACTGCACAGTCGGGCGGCTTACTCGCCGTCCGGGCCGCGCAGGTTTTCAAATTGGGACATGCCATCGGGAATCAGGTTACGCACGATGGCCGCGAAGTCGGCGTGCACCAGATGCTTGGCCCGGTTCAACAACACCGGCAGCGGGCTCGAAGGCTCGTGCCGGGTGTAGTACGCAAGGATCTTGTCGAGGCTGCGCAGCACGTCATCACGGTTGCTGATGTCGCCGGTGGGGCGAGGTGCGGCGGGGGCAGCGGCGAAGTCGACCGAGGGGGCATTGTCGTCACTGACGGCCTCGGGTTCGCTGCTGGTATCGCTATTCGGAACACACTGGCTGAGCACCTGCAGCGCTTGCTTGAGCGGTTGCTTCAACAGGCTGAGGTCCACGCCTTGGGCGGAGCCCACTTGGTCGCTGACTTGCTGTTCGATGGCTTCGCAGGCCGCGCGCGCAGCGCTCAAGGCGTCGCGGGTGGCTTGCAGTTGTTCGGGTTCGCTGTCGAGGAACGCGGCGTTGAGTTGCTGGGCACCGAGCTGTTCGTCGGGGAAACTCATCAGGCCGCTGGCATTCAACGCGGCGCGCAGGCTCACAGGGCCGAAGGTGCGCGAGCGCGTGAGGATGCTCTCGCGCAGCAGACGAATGGTCGCATCGCTGGTCAAGCCGGAGAGGGCGTTGATCCGTACGGTGGGGTCGTTATCGTCGTCGGCGTCCAGGCGCGGGTGCAGCTCGGCCCAGTATTCGCGCAGCAGCGCGTTGATCAGCGTAAGGACTTGCGCCAGCCCGGCCACACCCTGGAGGGCGAGGGAGCTTTGCAGCAGGAAATGGGTGATGCGCAGGTCTTTGCTGCGCTGCAGCAAATCGAGACTCTGCTGCTGGATGCCGCGCCATTCCGGCGGTTCGGCAGGCAGGATCGAGTCGCCCATGCTGCGCTCGGGTTGGCCCTTGGCATCACGCTCCAGCTGAAGAAAATCCGCGTCATATTCCATGTCTTCGCCACAGGGCGAAGTCGCAGAAACGGCGGTGAGCAGCAACGGCACATCCACTGAAATTGATCTCCCTATCGGCCCGTTAGATAGCGGGCAATGCATGCATTAGTTGCGCAAGGAACTTTGCATGTTTTCTTGGTCATATAAGTAAGATGCCACTAATGTGCCATCACTGGTATTCAAGAAGTTGTGCATTTTTGGTGTAGTACTTAGGCCTTGTCAAGGTAAGCTATTCGCCCTCTGTGACAGATGTGCGGTGCTTAACAACCTGCGCGACTGGTGGGTCGAACGACGTACCGGCATAGGATTTTTGTCATGGAGCCCAGTTAAGATCAGCGATCATGCTGGCATCAGCAGGTTTTGGACGGTCGATTGCACGACCAGATGGGGATCTCCCGGGAATCGCTGTCCCTGGGGTCGACTGCGCGCGAAGTATCAGCAAGGAGGCAAGATGTCGCTGTGTTTGACTATCACTAGTTATCACAAGATTACCCCCGGGCAATGCTCGGAAAAGTCCATGAACCAGGGCTCGATGGCTATCGGCCGTAGCTCGGATAATGACTGGGTATTGCCTGATCCTGAGCGGTTGGTGTCTTCGCAACACTGCGTTATTCAATATAAAGATGGCCGTTATTATTTAACTGATAACAGTACAAACGGTGTGGAATTAGTTAACGCCGGAATCCGTTTGCGCAGGGGTAATAGCGAGCTGTTGCAAGATGGCGAGCTGATCCGCATCGGCGATTACGAGATCCAGGCGCGTATCGACTTCAACGTGCAGCCCATCGACAGCCAGCCCTTCGCCGGTGATTCGCCGAACAGCTTTGAAGCCTTGATGGGCGCCGTGGTGAGCAAGCCCGCGCCAACGCCGGTGATCGCCCCGCAGTTCCAGGGCGCCTCGTCGATGGACACGCTGCCGGACCTGTTCGACTTCCTCAGCCCCACCGCCGTGCCGCCGCCCACTGTGGCCGACCACGTCCCCAGCGAACAACACGACTTCCGCCCGCCGACCCCGGTGCCTGTGCCCGTGATCGAGACGCCCGTGGCCTCGGGCTCGGTGATCCCCGAAGACTGGGACCTGTTTGGCGACACGCCGGCGCCCCTTGCCAGTGCACCGCCACCCGCACCGATCATCCAGCCGACACCCGTGGTCGAGCCAGCGCTCCCCGTGGCAGACAGTCAACAACCCGACCTCTTGCAAGCCTTCCTGCGCGGTGCCGGCCTGGACCAGCTGCGACTGGACAAAGCCCAGGCCGAGGCGCAAATGGAAAACATCGGCCGCAGCTATCGCCTGATGGTCGAAGGCCTGATCGACGTGTTGCGTGCCCGCGCCAGCCTCAAGGGTGAGTTCCGCATGCAGCAGACGATGATCCAGCCTGCCGAAAACAATCCGTTGAAATTCGCACCGAATGCCGACGAAGCATTACTGCTGCTGCTTCGCCACGGCAACCAAGCGTTTATGGCGCCGGACATTGCCGTGCGCGACAGTTTTGATGACCTGCGCGCCCACCAGCTGGCGGTGATGGCCGGCGTGGAAGCGGCGATCAAGCACCTGCTCACGCGCTTTGAACCGGCACAACTGGAAGAGCGCATGGGCAAGCCCGGCGGGCTGTCGAACCTGTTCGCGGGCTCGCGCCAGGCCCAGTACTGGCAGCAGTTCACCGAGCTCTACAGCAATATTTCCCGCGAGGCCCAGGAAGATTTCCAGGACCTGTTCGGCCGCGAATTCAGCCGGGCCTACGAAGAACACAGCGCACGACAGCGTCGTTGACACGCAACACATGGATTAACGGATAGATAAGTACGTCATTGAGGACGCAGGATGATTCCCAGATTTCTACTCGCAGTCGCCACCGCACTGCTGCTGACCGCGTGTGCCAAGGACGCGGTCAAACCCGAAACAGCCGCTGAGGCTGAAGCGGACACCGCCGCCGTCGAGTTGCATTTCCACGCCATTGCCGGGCTTAACCCCGGCGCCAACGGCCAGGCCGCCCCGGTGCGGGTGCGCATTTTCGAACTGAAGAACGCCGCCACCTTCGCCCGTTCCGACTACTTCGCCCTGGCCGACCGTGCGCAATCGACCCTCGGCCTGGACCTGCTGGACCAGGACGAAGTCATGGTGCAACCCGGCCAGCAACTGAGCATCCAGCGCGACCTCGACCCCTCCACGCGCCAGATCGGCTTGCTGGTGGGTTATCGCGAGTTGGACCGCGCGCAATGGCGCACGGTGATCAACGTGCCGGCGCGCCAATACACCGAATACCAGATCAGCCTCGATGTGCGTGCCGTGCGCGCTGACGTCGTGGTCACCCCATCCAGCCCTGCCCAATAAGAAGCAATCGGAGCCCCCATGTCCTGGAACAATCGCGTGGTCTGGTCGGAAGGCATGTTCATCGGAACGCAGCACTTCCAGCAGCATGACCGTTACCTGGAAAACCTGATCGACGCCCGCAGTCGCCCGTTGTCCGCCGGCGCCTGGGGGTTTTCCGAGTTGCTGATCGACCAGGGCCTGTTGGCCCAGGGCAAGCTGGCCATCGTCTCGGCGCGCGGCCTGTTGCCCGACGGTACGCCGTTCAATATCCCCCAGGATGACCTGGCGCCCAGCCCGCTGAACATCGACGACAACCTGCGCGATGGCCTGGTCTACCTGGCCTTGCCCCTCAAACGTGCGGGTGCCCGCGACACCGTGGATGAAGGCGAAGCCCTGGAAGCCGCGCGTTACGTGAGCCAGGTGCGCGAAGTGCGCGATGACAACGCCCCGTTCGAAAACCGCGCGCCGGTGGCCGTGGGGGCCCGGGCCCTGCGCTTGCTGACCGCCCAGGATGGCATCAGCGACTATGCCGCCGTGGGCCTGGTGCGCATCAAGGAAAAGCGCGCCGACCGTGCGCTGGTCCTCGACGACAGCTACATCCCGCCAGTCCTCGATGTGGCCGCCAGCAAACCGTTGAGCGCGTTTCGCAGTGAACTGCTCGGCCTGTTGCACCAGCGCGGCGAAGCCCTGGCCGGCCGCGTGGTTGCCTCGGGTGCGGGGGGCGCGTCGGAGATCGCCGACTTCATGCTGCTGCAACTGGTCAACCGCGCCCAGCCGCTGATCCAGCATTTCAGCCAGTTGAGCCCGCTGCACCCGGAGCGCTTCTTCAGCGAACTGGTCAGCCTGGCCGGTGAGTTCTCGACTTTCTCCACCTCTGGCCGTCGCCCCCAGGAATACCCGCAATATCAGCACGACGACCTGGCCCTGAGTTTCGCTCCAGTGATGGCTGCGTTGCGTGAGGCGCTGTCGATGCTGATCGACAGCAAGGCCACGCCGATTCCCATTGTGGAAAAAGCCTATGGCATCCACGTGGCGATGCTGGCGGACAAGACCCTGCTCGACAATGCCAGTTTCATTCTGGTGGTACGCGCCGACGTGCCCGGCGAAACCCTGCGCGGGCGCTTCGGCCAGCAGAGCAAGGTGGGCGCGGTGGAGCACATCCGCGACATGGTCAACCTGCAACTGCCGGGTATCGGCCTGGTACCGTTGCCGGTGGCGCCGCGCCAATTGCCGTACCACGCAGGCTCGACCTACTACGAGCTGGATCGGGGCAGCGAGCACTGGCAACAGTTGAGCAATTCCGGTGGTTTTGCCTTCCACATCGCCGGGCAGTTCCCGGGCTTGAACCTGGCCTTCTGGGCGATCCGAGGATAATCCGCGATGCATCCCAATGATGACGACCGCACCCAGTTCATGCCGCGCCCGGGTGGCCGTGCGCCGGAACCCGCACGTGCCGAACCGGCCCCGCTGTCGATGCCGGCCGCGCCGATCCTCACCGGCAAAAGCCAGGGCCTGAACCCGCTGGAAAGTGCCGCCGGCCCGCTGCTGGCGCTGCTGACGCGCCTGCGCAAGACCATCGCGCACCCGGCGCCGGCCAGCCTGCGCGCGCAGTTGCTGGCCTACCTGCGCCAGTTCGAAGAGCGCGCCGAAGCCGCTGGCGTGGCACGCAACGAAGTGCTGCTGGCGCGTTACGCACTGTGCACCGCCCTCGATGAGGCGGTGTTGAGCACGCCGTGGGGCAGCACCAGCGATTGGGGCAAGCAGAGCTTGTTGATCACCGTGCACAACGAAGCCTGGGGGGGCGAAAAAGTCTTCCAGTTGCTTGACCACTGCCTGCAAAGCCCACGTGAGCGCCTGTACCTGCTGGAGCTGTTGTACCTGTGCATGTGCCTGGGTTTCGAAGGCCGCTACCGCGTGATGAACGACGGTCGCAGCCAATTGGAAGCCTTGCGTGAGCGCACGGCGGCGGCGATTCGCAGTGCTCGCGGTGACCACGAGCGCGAGCTGTCGCCGCATTGGCGTGGCGTCACCGTGGCGCGTGATCGGCTGGCGCAGTTCATGCCGCCGTGGATCGCCGTGGCGATTGGCCTGGCGCTGCTGCTGGCGTTGTTGTTCACCTTGCGCATGCTCCTGGCGTCGCAGGCGGAGCCGGTGTTCAAAAATATCCATGCACTGGGCGAGATCCCGGTGCAGGCCATCGACCGTCCCGTGGCGCAGCCCAAAGTGATCGAGCGTCCGCGTCTGGCCGGCTTCCTGGCGGAAGACATCAAGGCCGGTCGCGTCGCGGTGGAAGACAAGGTCGACCGCTCTGTCGTCACCATTCGAGGCGATGAGCTGTTTGCGTCCGCCAGCTCCAGCATCGTCGATGACTACCAGCCGCTGATGCTGCGCATCGCCGACGCCATCCGCAAGGTCAAGGGCCAGGTGCGCGTCACCGGGCACAGTGACAACCGCCCGATTGCCACGCTGAGGTTCCCATCCAACTGGGCCTTGTCCGAAGCGCGGGCCAAGTCGGTGTTGGAGATCCTCGCGGCCAAGACCGGCCAGGCCGATCGCTTCAGTGCCGAGGGCAGGAGTGACACCGAGCCGTTGGCGACCAACACGACTGCCGAAGGCCGTGCCCGCAATCGTCGGGTTGAAATCACCGTATTGGCGGAGGGCGTCGAGTGAAGGCGTTTTTCAGTTTCATGATTCGCTGGGTGATCCCCGTGCTGGGCCTGATTGCCCTGAGCCTGATCATCTGGTTTGTGGGGCCGTTGCTCGATGTGCTGGTGCCGGAAGGCCGGCGCTGGGCGCTGATCATCCTGGTGTTCGCGGTGTGGATCGCTTACCGCGTGTTCCGCATTATCCAGGCGCGGCGCCAGGCGGCCGAAGTGATGCGCAGCCTGGCTGCCGAAACCCCGGCCGACCCCAACAGCGTGGCCACCGCCGAAGAGCTCACCACCCTGCGCCAGCGCATGGACGAAGCCCTGGCGCTGCTGAAAAAGGCCAAGCTCGGTGGCGACGAACGCCGCAACCTCTACGAGCTGCCGTGGTACGTGATCATCGGCCCGCCGGGTTCGGGCAAGACCACGGCGCTGGTCAACTCCGGGCTGCACTTTCCGTTGGCGGCCCAGTTGGGCGCCGGTGCGGTGCGCGGCGTCGGCGGTACGCGCAACTGCGACTGGTGGTTTACCGACCAGGCCGTACTGCTCGACACCGCCGGCCGCTATACCACCCAGGACAGCAACTCGACGGTGGATAAGGCTGCGTGGCTGGGCTTTCTCGACCTGCTGAAAAAGCAGCGCTCGCGCCGCCCGATCGATGGCGCCTTTATCGCCATCAGCCTGTCGGATCTGCTGCTGGGCACCGATGCCGAACGCGCGGCCCACGCGGCGGCGATCCGCCTGCGTATCCAGGAGCTGTACACCCAGTTGGGCGTGCGCTTCCCGATCTACCTGATGCTGACCAAGCTCGACCTGGTGCCGGGCTTCATGGAGTTCTTCGACAACCTGAGCAAGGAAGAACGCGCCCAGGTGTGGGGCATGACCTTTGCCCTCGATGACGGCAAGAACAGCGACAGCCCGCTGGCGCACCTGCAAAGCGAATTCGCCGGTCTGGAGCAGCGCCTCAACGAGCGTCTGGTGGAGCGCCTGCAACAGGAGCGCGACCCGGCGCGGCGCGACCTGATCTACGGCTTCCCGCAGCAGTTCGGCGCATTGAAGGATTGCCTGCAAAGCTTCCTCGAAGGCGTGTTCAAACCCAATGCCTTTGAAGAGCGCGTGTTGCTGCGCGGCGTGTACTTCACCAGTGGCACCCAGGAAGGCAGTCCGATTGACCGCCTGATCGGCGCCATGGCCCAGAGCATGAACCTGGACCGCCAGCACCTGGCGCGCCAAAGCGGCACCGGGCGCAGTTACTTCATCGAAAAACTCTTCACCGCCGTGGCTTTTGCCGAGCGTGGACTGGTGGGTGTGAACCCGAAAGTCGAACGCCGGCGCAAGTGGATCGCACGCGGTGTACTCGCGGCCACCGTGGCCTTGGTGATCGTGGTCAGCAGCCTGTGGTGGGTGAGCTATCGCGCCAACCAGGCGTATATCGCCCAGGTCGACCAGAAGGTCGCGCCGCTGGGCCAGACCGTACAGAACCTGAGCCCGGCGCAGCGTGAAGTGCTCGCGGTGCTGCCGCTGCTCAATGCGGTGAAGAACCTCGCGGGTGATTCGCCGAGCTGGTCCGAGGGCCTGGGGCTGTATCAGGGCGATATGCTCGAAGCCGAGTCCGCCAGCGTCTATCGCAAGCTGTTGATCGCTGTGTTTGCGCCGCGCCTGGTGACGCGCATCGAGGAGCAACTGCACGGTGGCGGCAACTCCGACTTCCTCTACGAAGGCCTCAAGGCCTACCTGATGCTCGCCGACAGCGAGCATTACGACCCGGACTTCATCAAGGCCTGGATCGCCCTCGACTGGGACCGCAACCTGCCACGGGACCTGCCGGCCGATCAGCGCCAGGCGTTGAGCGGGCACTTGCAGGCGTTGTTCGAACGCCATCCGCCGAGTGCGCGCCTTGACCCACGCTTGATCGATGATCTGCGTCGCCAGCTGCAACAACTGCCGGTGGCCCAGCGCGTCTACGACCGGGTCAAACGCCAGAAACTGCCCGAAGGCATCCCGGACTTCCGTATCAACGAAGCCGCTGGCCGTGATGCCGCGCTGGTGTTCAGCCGTAAAAGCGGCAAGCCGTTGGGCGAGCCGTTGAGTGGTTTTTTCACCGCCAAGGGCTATCGCCAGGCGTTTTTGCTGAGCAGCTTGAACCAGACCGGCACTCTGGCTGAAGAGCAGTGGGTGTTGGGTCATGAGCAGGCCGATCAGCAGAACGTGGTCAGCCTCGCCGCCGACGTGCGTCGCCTGTATTTCCAGGACTACCAGCGCCAGTGGGATGCGTTGCTCGCCGACATCGACTTTGTGCCGATCACCAGCGTGGCCCAGGCGGCCGACGTGCTGCGGGTGATTTCCGGCCCGAGTTCGCCGCTGAAAAAGCTGCTGGTGGCAGTGGCCAAGGAAACCGATCTGCAAGCTGAAGAGCGCCAATTGGCCGCCAAAGGCGTGCCGGTGGAAGGTGGCGTCGACAAGCTCAAGGAGCGTCTCGGCAGCCTGCTCGGCCAGGAGCAACCGACGGCCAATGCCCCGGCTGCGGCGGATGATCCGGTGACCGCGCACTTTGCCGAACTCAACAGCATCGTCAGCAAGAACGAAGGCGAACCGGCAGCCATTGACGGCCTGTTGTCGGACATGAACGCGCTGTATGTGCAGGTCAGCGCCATGGTCGGTGCCAGCGGCGATGCCTTGCTTGGCGAGGCGAAGAACCAGGCGGCGGCTGCGGCCACGCGGGTCAGCCTGAATGCCGAGCGCCAGCCGCCGCTGGTGCAGGGCATGGTCAAGTCGGTGGTCAACTCCACCACCAACAGCATGATGGGCGGGGTGCGTAACCAACTGAACGCGGCGTGGGTCAGCGAAGTGGTCAATGTGTACCGCCAGTCCCTGGCCGGCCGTTACCCGATGTCGCCGGGCAGTGCGCGGGATGCGACCCTGGATGATTTCGGTCAGTTCTTCGGCGTGGGCGGGGTGATGGACAACTACTTCCGCAAATACCTGCAGCCGTATGTGGACACGTCGGCACAGACCTGGCGCTGGCAGCCGGGTGCGGCGCAGAAGCTCGGGATTGCGCCGGGCGTGCTGCAAACCTTCCAGCGGGCCGCAACGATCCGTGATGCGTTTTTCCGCTCCGGGGGCACTCAGCCGATCGTGCGTTTCGAACTCAAGCCGGTGTCGATGGACCCGACGATCACCCAGTTCCTGCTCGACCTCGACGGCCAGCAATTGAGCTACGACCATGGCCCAAGCCGCCCGGTGGCGATGCAATGGCCGAACCCCGGCAGCATTGGCGTGGTGCGTATCTCGATCATGCCGCCGTCGGCCAGTGGCCGCTCGGGCGTGACCCTGGACGGGCCGTGGGCCTGGTTCCGCTTGCTGGAACAGTCGGATCTCACCGCCGGTAACTCGCCGGACCGCTTCAACCTGCGCCTGCGGGTCGACGGTGCGAGCATCGCCTACGAGTTGCGCGCCAACAGCGCCTTCAACCCGTTCAAGAGCCGCGTGCTCAGCGGCTTCAGCCTGCCGGAGCGGCTATGACGACGCTGGGCTTCTACGGCAAGTTGGCGAGCCGCGGTGACTTCGTCAGCCGCGCCTTGCCCCAGAGCTTTATCGGCCCGTGGGACAGCTGGCTGGCGGCGGGTTTGCTTGCCAGCCAGAACAGCCTGGGCGCCGGCTGGCTCAATGCGTACCTGGTCAGCCCTCTGTGGCGCTTTGTGCTGGCGCCCGGCGTGTGTGGGCCGGACGCGGCGGCGGGCGTGGTGATGCCGAGCATTGACCGGGTCGGGCGCTATTTCCCGCTGGCGGTGGTCACCTTGCTTGATCACGACATCAACCCCGCGTCTCTGGTGGGCGGGCCGGACAGTTGGTTCGAGCGGGCTGAAGAGCTGTTGCTCAGTACCCTGGATGCCGGCGCCACGTTCGAACGCTTCAACGCTGGCCTCGACGACCTGGGCTTGCCGGCGACAGAGCCGCGCGCGGTCGACAGCCGTTTCGCCGGTCTGCAACGCGTGGCGGCCAGCGTGCCTCATCAGCGCATGACCGCGCTCGCCGAACAGGCCTGCGACGGGGCGAGCCTGTGGTGGGGACGTGGTTCACAGACGATTTCCCCTGGTTTATTGCGGTGTCAGGGCCTGCCTGCCGCTGGCGATTTTGCGCAGTTTTTGCTCGGACAAGAAGGTGTGGTGTAGATGGGGTCGACGTACAAATCCGCGAGCAAAAGCCATGTGGGCATGGTCCGCCAGGTCAACGAAGACGCGTGCCTGGACCTGCCGGAAAATCGCCTGTGGGTGGTGGCCGACGGCATGGGCGGGCATGCGGCGGGGGATTACGTCAGCAGCCTGATCGTCGACAGCCTGCGCAGCGTGCCGATGGGGCGCTCCCTCGACGAGTACTCGGCGGCCTTGCGCAATGACCTGATCCGCATCAACGCCGCCGTGCGTGAAGAAACCGCCAACCGTGGCGTGACCATGATGGGCAGCACGGTGGTGGTGCTCGCTGCACGCGGCTTGCGCGGTGTGTGCCTGTGGGCTGGCGACAGTCGCCTGTACCGCCTGCGCGACGGCGTGCTCGAAGGCATCTCGCGCGACCACAGCTACGTGCAGGACCTGCAAGACAGCGGCCTGCTCAGCGAAGCCGATGCCCGCGTGCACCCGCGTGCCAATATCGTCACCCGCGCCATTGGCGTGGAGGCCCAGTTGGAGCTGGCAGTGGTCGACCTGCTGATCGCCCCCGGCGACAGCTACCTGCTGTGCAGCGATGGCCTGAACAAAACCGTCGAAGACCATGAAATCCGCGAAGTGCTCAGCCACAACGCGCCGGACGAAATCGTGCGCAGCCTGGTGCACCTGGGGCTCAACCGCGGCGCGCCGGACAACATCACCGCCATCGTCGTGAAGGTATCGGCATGAACATTGTGATTCCGGGCTACGACATCGAAGGCGAGATCGGCGAAGGCGCCATGGCCAGCGTGTACCTGGCGACCCAGCGCTCCCTGGAGCGCAAGGTGGCGTTGAAGGTGATGGCGGCGGCGCTGGCGGCCGACCCGAGTTTCTGCGAGCGCTTCCTGCGCGAGGGCAAGACCCTGGCGCGGCTGTCGCACCCGCACACGGTGACCATCCATGACATCGGCAATGTCGGTGAGCTGTATTACATGGCCATGGAATACCTGCCCAACGGCACGCTCAAGGAGCGCATCGCCGCCGGCCTGACGCCGGAGCAGGGCCTCACGCTGATCCGTCAGATCGCCTCGGCGCTGGGCTATGCCCATGCCCAGGGGCTGGTGCACCGCGACGTCAAACCGGCAAACATCCTGTTCCGTGCCGATGGCACGGCGGTGCTGTCGGACTTCGGTATCGCCAAGTCCCTGGACGACCGCACCCAGTTCACCCAGGCCGGTTTTGCCGTGGGCACGCCGAGCTACATGAGCCCGGAGCAGGCGCGGGGCCAGGAGATTGATGGCCGTGCCGACCTGTATGCGTTGGGCGTGGTGCTGTATGAAATCCTCGTCGGCAAGCTGCCGTATAACGGCAGCGATGCGCTGTCCACGGCGCTGGCGCATCTGACCGAACCCTTGCCGGAATTGCCGGTGCACCATGGCCGTTATCAGGGCGTGCTGCGCAAGCTGTTGGCCAAGGACCCGGCGGAGCGTTTCCCGGATGCGGCGGCGCTGCTGCAGGCGCTGGATAACCTGCCGACGGACTCGCCGGAGGCCACGCTGGTGCGGCCGTTGCCGATTCCGCTGAGTTTTGATCTGGCGGGCATGACGCCGGTCACGATCGACATCCCGACCGATAAACCCCAGCCGCAACCGGTGCGCCAACCGGTGGTGACGCCGCCCCGGCATAACGCCGTGTCCGAGCAGCGGCGTGGGCCGGTGTTGGCACTGGCCGCCGTAGCCGTGGCCGTCGCATTGGCCATTGGTGGCGGCAGCTACTGGTGGTTGAGCGGCAGTGATGAACCGGCCAAGCCGCCGGCTGCCGTCGTGCCTCAGGCCAAGCCACCTGCGGCGGTAGTTGAAGTGCCCCAGGCAACGCCTCCTGAGGCGGACGGCGGCCAACGTCCATTGTTGATGGCCGGTAAGAAGACCCTGTTCCAGCGCGTCCTCAGCAAGCCCGGCGCCAAGCTGTCGAATGACGCCGGCAGCGCGCCGGGCAAGGCCCTGCCGGCGTTCTCCGTGCTTTATGTGTACCAGCGCAAAGACGTCGACGGCAGCCCGTGGGTGCGCGTCGGTGCCGCCACCGACGGTCGCAGTGACGGCTGGTTGCCGGCTGCCCAGGTCAGCGACTGGAAGCAGAGCCTCGTGCTCAAATTCACCGAACGCTCTGGCCGGGCGCCGGTGATGTTCCTGCGCCAATCCGCTGAAGTGGAAAAACTGCTGGCTGACCCTGTCGCCGCCAAAGGTGTGCTGGCCAAGGCGCAGAAGAACCGCGAAGACAACGGCCAGGTGCTGGCCCTGGAGCCGTCCGCCAGCGCGGTGCCGCAGAACCAGTTCTACCTGCTGCCGATTTTCGACGCCAAGGAGAGCTTCGACGAAAACGGCCAGCCGGTGCAGTTGCTTAACATCGCCTCCATCGACCCAGGCAGTAACGCGGCGGCCAAGCCCGCGACGCCGGTGATCAACGCGAATGCCGACGCCTTCCGCACGGCGGTGGTGCTGGTGGTCGACACCACCGTATCGATGCAGCCCTATATCGACCAGATTCGCGATGTAGTGCACGAGCTGCAAACCCGTATCGCCGAGCGTGGCGAGTTGGACAGTGTCAGCTTCGGCATGGTCGGTTTCCGTAGCAGCATCAAGAAAACCCCTGGCCTGGAATACGTGGCCAAGACCCTGATCAGCCTCGACCAGGGCCGCGACCCGCAACGCTTCCTCGACATGGCGCGCCAGGTGAAGGCGTCTACCGTGTCCAGCCACTCCTTCAACGAAGATGCGTTTGCCGGGGTGATGCAGGCCGTGGACGGCATGGACTGGTCCGGCTATGGCGGGCGTATCATCCTGCTGGTCACCGACGCCGGTGCCTTGCGCAAGAACGACCCGTTTGCCGCCACCCAGATGAACGAAGCCGAAGTGCGCCAGGCCGCGTTGGGCAAGCAGATCAAGATCTACGCGCTGCACCTGCGCACCGACGCCGGCAAGAAAACCCACGCCGGCGCCGAGAGCCAATACCGCATCCTTACGGCCGACGCCAACCCGCAGATCGGCGACCTGTACACAGCGGTTCCGGGTGGCGATGTACGCAAGCTGGGCGAGCGCGTCGACGAGATCGGCAGCGTGTTCGCCAACCTCGTGCATCAGGTGCGCAGCAACACTCCGCAACCGGTGCCGTTGTTGAGTGCCGCGCCGAGCCTGGCGGACAAATCCGCAGCGGTCGGTTATGCGATGCACATGGATTTCCTCGGTCGCAAGGGCGCGAGCCAGGCGCCGCAGCTGGTCAGCGCCTGGACCGCCGACCGCGACCTGACCAACCCCGCGCTGCCGGCGTTCCAGGTGTGCGTGATGCTGACCAAATTGCAGCTCAACGACCTGCAACAGTCGCTGAAACTGATCGTCGATGCGGCGCGCAAGACCCAGACCTCGCCCAAGGATTTCTTCCAGGAAATCGCCAGCGCCTCGGCCTACATGAGCCGCGACCCGCAGGCCCTGCGCAAGGGCGGCAACCTGGCCGACGGCGGCATTCTCGGCGAATACCTGGAAGGCCTGCCGTACCGCAGCAAGTCGCTGAACATGACCCAGGACCTGTGGTTGTCGTTGAGCGTGGCCGAGCAGGAAGACTTTATCGACGAGCTGGATTCGAAAATCCGCCTCTACGAAACCTTCCACAATGACGTGGCCAACTGGGTCCGTTTCGGCGATGCCGAACCGGGCGATGCGTTGTACCGCGTGCCGTTGTCGACACTGCCGTAATGCTGAACCTGAGCGCAGTGCACAAGAGCCGGGGTGTCGGCAGCCAGCGTTACAGCCTGGTGATCCCGGCGCTGCACCTGCGTGCCGGGGAGCAGTTGGCGATTGTCGGGCCGAGCGGGTGCGGCAAGAGCACTTTGCTGGATCTGTTGGCGCTGGTACTGGCGCCGGATCAGGTGGGTCGGTTCGAATTCAACCGGCAGGACATTGGCGGACTGTGGCGCGCCGATCAGCAATCCAGCCTGGCTGCGCTGCGCAGCCAGTACTTGGGCTATGTGCTGCAAACCGGTGGGCTGCTGGGCTTTCTGGATGTGCGCAGCAATATCGCGCTGTCCCGGCAACTGCTGGGCTTGAGGGATGATGGCAGCGTGACGCGCCTGGCTGAACAGCTGGAGATCAGCGACCAGTTGGCCAAGAAGCCGGCCGCGTTGTCGGTGGGCCAGCGCCAACGTGTGAGCTGCGCCCGCGCCCTGGCCCATGCACCGCAACTGGTGCTGGCCGATGAGCCGACCGCGTCCCTTGACCCGCTGAATGCCGAGCGCGTGATGCAGGCCCTGCTGGCCCAGGCCCTCGAGCACCGCGCCGCCTGTGTGATCGCCACCCATGACGAACCCCTGGCCCGTGCCAGTGGCTTGCAGGTGCGGCGCATCAGCTGTCGGCGCGACACCGACGGCGGCGTCACCGCGACCCTCGGGGAGGCGTGCTGATGCGCATCCCCCTGGTGGCGTCCCTGGCCTGGCAGGATTACCGCAACGATGCCTGGCTGTCGGCCTGTTCGGTGTTGGCGCTGGTGGCGGTGATCGCGCCGTTGCTGGTGTTATTCGGCCTGAAATTTGGACTGGTTAGCAGTTTGACCGAACGTTTGGAGACCGATCCGGCCACCCGTGAAATTATTCCGTTGGGCGGTGGTCGATTCAGCAGCGCATTTGTCGAACAGCTCGGCCAGCGCAGCGATGTGGCGTTCGCCTTACCGCGCACGCGGCAGATTGCGGCGACGGCGCAGGTGGGCACGCTGACCCTGGAAATGTTGCCGACGGCGGCGGGTGACCCGTTGCTCAACGGCCTGCCGATGCCCAAGGGTCTGGACCAGATCGTGCTGAGCCACACCGCTGCCGAGAAGCTTGCGGCGCGGCCGGGGGATTGGCTGGAGACCAGCTTTGCGCGGCAAGTGGCCGGACGCGTGGAAGCCCAGCGCACGCGCTTGCAGGTACTGGCGGTGCTGCCGCTGGAAGCCTTCGCTCGGGATGGGTTGTTTGCCGATTTGAGATTGCTGGAAGCGGCGGAAGATTACCGCGATGGCCGTGCGGTGCCGGCGTTGGGTTGGGCGGGTGATGAGGTCGCTGTGAGCGACCAGCGGGTGTATCCGGCGTTTCGCTTGTATGCGCGCAGCCTCAGCGATGTGGAGCCGTTGCGGGTGTTTTTCGCCGGGCAGACTCTGTTGGTATCGACTCAGGCCCAGACCATCGCGCAGGTGCAGTCGCTGAGCCGCAACCTGTCGATTGTGTTCTGGATCATCGCCGGGCTGGCCTTGGCGGGCGCGTTTGCGGCGATCTTCGCCGGGGCGTTGGCGGCTGTGGCGCGCAAGCGTCGAGAGTTGTCGGTGTTGCGCCTGTTGGGGTTTTCCACCGGCGCGCTGTTGCTGTTTGTGGTGCTGCAAGCGCTGTACAGCGCAGGGTTTGCCGCCTTGCTCAGTGCCGGGCTGTATGGCCTGGCCGAAGCGGGTTTGAATAAATTATTCGTGCAGGTGCCGGGCGAACACGCCAGCCACCTGCTGGCGCGTCACTATGGCCTGGCCCTGGTTGCAGTCCTTGGCGTCAGCGCCGTGGCGGCCGCCTGTGGTGGTTGGCGAGTGGCGCGTATCCAGGCTTCTGAAGGAATCAGAGATGTATAAGTTACTGGGCGCCGTTGTGGCGCTGAGCCTGGCCTCGATGGCCTGGGCTGATGAGGCAAGTGACAAGCTCGACAACCCCAAGCCGTTGCCCGATGACGTCAGCCTGCCGCTGCCGTGCGAAGGCAATATGGTGTTCCGCTACGCCTACGTGTTGGCCCAAGGGACTCTGGATGACCGCGAGATCAGCCTCGGCTACCCCTTCGCCGAAGGCGAGGCGGGTTATCAGCAGTCGTTTATTTCCGGCTATCGCCGCGACTTTATCAACGGCCAGTTCACCCTCAAGGACTTGCCGAAAGATTGGAACAAAGTCATCGCGCCCTTGATGCCGAAGACCGACGCCAAGACCCCGCTCAAGCCCATGCTGTACTTCATCGGCAAGTACGAAGTGACCGCACGCCAGTACGCCCAGGTGATGGCCCAGGCGCAGTCGCTGGCCAGTGGCGAACCGGCGCCGGCGTGCGATGCACCCACCGGCATGGCCGGGCGTTTGCCCAAGGTGAAGCTGTCGCGCTTCGAGGCTGAGCGCTTTTCGGCGGTGTACAGCGCCTGGCTGATGAAATACCACCGCGACTTGCTGCCGGTGAGTGGTCGCGGTTCGTCGGCAGAAGACGGTGGCCTGGGTTTTGTACGCCTGCCCACCGAAGTGGAATGGGAGTTCGCCGCGCGTGGGGGCCAGGCGGTGAGCCGTCAGGACCTCGAAGGGCGCCTGTTTCCACGCCGTGTCGAAGGCAGCGATAGCGACGGCCCGCTGGGTGATTACGCGGTGTTCAACCAAGTCGCAGGCGGCACCGGCCAGGCCGCGCGCCTGATGCCTATCGGCACTAAGTTGCCGAACCCGATCGGCATGTTCGACGTGATCGGCAACGCCGCGGAAATGGTCCAGGAATCCTTCCAACTGGTGCATGCCGGCCGCCGCCAGGGCACTTACGGCGGCTTTGTGGTCAAGGGTGGCAACTACCTGGAAGGCGAGGGCACGCTGTTTACCGGCATGCGCCGCGAATACCCGCTGTTCGCCGCCGACGGCACCGAGCAAAGCAATGAGACCACCGGTTTCCGCGTGGCGATTGGTGCGTTGTCGGCACCGCGCTCGCGTTACAAGGAGCTGTTTGCGCAGTGGCAGAAAGAGGGCCGCCTGGCCTCGCTGACCGACGCCATCGACGACGCCCAGGACCCGACCAAGCGCCTGGACAGCATCATCGCCGCCAGCGTCGACCCCAAGCTGCAGGCTGAGTTGGGGCTGGTCAATGAAGAGCTCAAGCGCAATGTCTCGCTGATCGCCCAGCAACGCGAAGAGGCGGCGGGCAACCTGATTCAGTCGGCCGCGTTGGTGGCCGAGACCATCAGCAACTACAACATCCGCCTGGCCAACCTGCAGAAGAGTCGCCAACAGGCCCTGGACAATAAGGACGAGGCCAGCGCAACGCTATTTGCCACGGCCATCGAGAACGGGCGCAGCGCCCTCGATGGCGCGGTGGCGATCTATATCGACAACCTGGCCACTGGCACGCGTTATACCGATGCGGTGATCCAGGCACAGTTTCAACGTATCAAGGAAGAGTTGGATCGCAAGCCAGTGCTCGGCAAAAGCCTGGTGACGCGCGCAACACTGTTCGTTCGCCATGTTGGCAACTACCGCAAACAACAGCGGGCCGACCCGGCGACGATCTTGAAGGAATTGCTCGCAGCGAGCGGTCAGCGCTGATCGCTGGCTGTATGGCGAGCTTGGAAGGGACTCAGGCGGCAGTGGCCGTGCTGGGCAAGTCAAACTTAGAAGAGAACACTACTTATGCTTTTTTCCCGTAAGGCGGTTTCCAAGCGTCACTTGCTGCTGATTGCCGCTGGCTTCAGCACCGTGTTGACAGGCTGCGCCACGTCGCCGGCTTCCAAGGTCGCGTCCAGCACCAAGGTCGAGTACTACCCCAACTGCTACGAGCCAGTGCAGCACTTGCGCGCCACCGACTCGAACATGACCAAGTCGGTTGTCACCGGTGCAGCCATCGGCGCGGCCGGCGGTGCATTGCTGGGCGCCCTGACCGGCGACAAGGAAAAGCGTGGCCGTAACGCCGCCATTGGCGCAGCGGGCGGGGCCCTGGCCGGCGGCGCAGCGGGTTACTACACCGAGCGTCAGAAGCAGATCGCCGATGACAACCAGCGCATTGCCTCGTATGCGGCTGACGTGAACAAAAGCGCCTCTGACATCGACCGCAGCACCGCGTACGCCAGGGCGTCCCAGCAGTGCTACCAGAGCGCATTCACCAAGTTGGTGACTGATCGCAAAGCCAAGACCGTCAACGACACCGAAGGCCGCAAGCGCCTGGCGGAAATCGTCTCGGGCCTGAAGGAATCCAATGACCTGATCGTTGCGGTCAACGGCAAAGCCGCCGAAGACCTGAACAACTACACCCAGGCCTACGAGAAAGACCTGCAGCAGGTTGGCGTACAGCGTGCCGACGTGGTCACCGTGGCCAAGGCCGACACTACACCCGTTGTGACGCCAGGCAAGAAAAAAGGTACAGGCAGCAAACCGCCGAAAAAGCCGCCTCTTCCAACCGTACCAACAGAAGCGGTGAGCACCGAGAAAACTTTCCAGACCGCCCAGACCAAGCAAGATGAAAGCAAGAAGGTCGCCAGCGCCGGTAAAGCGCAGATCGAAGGCACTTGCCGCGATCCAAACCTGGCCGACTGGGCACCGGTGCCTTGCCCTAACGTTTAAGTAACATGCTGCTATAAGCGTCAAACGCCAGCCGATCTTCCGCTAATGCGCAAGATCGGTAGCGTTCTTTTTGCAATTCGTTAAACTGCTGCGGCCACTCAATAATTACACCGAGGCCGTGTGCATGAAATTTCGTCTTCTCCTGTGGGTGCTGGGCCTGATGATGGGCAAAGCCAGCCGCACCAATCCTGCCTTCCAGCAACAGCTGGGTGACAAAGACCTCGCTTTCCAGTTGCAGACCCTCGACGGCAAGGTTGCCCGTCACTTCATCGTCAAAGACCAACGCATCACCAGCCGCTCGGGTGTCCACCCGGCGCCGGCGTTTGCCATCGCGTTCAAGGATGCCGCCTACGGCTTCGCCACGATGCAGGCGAAGAACAAGCAATTGGCGTTCATGACGGGGATTCAGGACAAGTCGATCCAGATCAAGGGCAACCCGGCGCTGGTGATCTGGTTCCAGGGGTTGACCAAGTATTTGGGGCGTAAGCGCAGCTCCAAGCGATGAGCCACAAGCTGCAAGCTTGAAGCTGACTACTTGAAGCTTGCAGCTGCTGTTAAGCCTGGCTGAACTGCGACGCCAGCTCACGCAACAGCACCTCGGCATCCAGCACCTTGGCCACTACTTCTTCAGCCTTGTCACGGCTCAAGCCCAAACGCTCAAGCAGTTCGTCCGGGATGGTCTCATCCGGCCCGGAGCCAATCCCTCGGCTGCGCAACAGGCGCACGGCCAGGCACACCAGGTTCGGGTACTCGGCGTATTGCCCATCGTAGGTCGGGTCGTGCTGGAAACGCAGGGCAGTGGACAGTTCGTCCGGCATGTCCCAGTAGCGCATCAGCCAGGCGCCGATCTGCTCGCGGCTGATGCCCAGCAAGTGTTGCTCCACATAGCTGTGGCACAGGTGTGGGTTGACCTCCAGGTGGCGGCAGATCAGCGAGAAGTGCGGCGGGAATACATGGGCCAGCAACAGGTAACCGAAGTTGTGCAGCAGGCCGGCCAGGTAGGTCAGGCCGGCTTCCGGGCGCTGGGCGCGGGGCATGGCGCGGGTCAGGCCTTCGATCACGGCGGCGGTGTAGATGGACTGGTGCCAGTACGGCGTGGCCTGGTGCGGGTGGTCCTTGGGCAGGCTCAAGGTCTTGCCCAGGGCCAGGCCCAGTGCGAGGTTGATCACCAGGTCAAAACCCAGCACGCGCACGATGGCATCTTCCACCGAGCGGATCTTGCCCGGCGATGCGTAGTACGGCGAGGCGGCCCAGCTCACCACTTGGGCGGCGAGGGCCGGGTCGGTCTCGACCACGCCGGTGATGTCGTCGATGGTAGCGTTGGGGTCGACGCGCAGCTTGATGATCTTCTGTGCGGTGTCGGCCAGCGGTGGAATCTCGATAGTCGCTTCCAGGCGTTGCTGGATGCGACGGGCGGTGAATGCCTGCATCGCCTGGGTGATTTCCTCACGGTCATCATTGGGGCGGTCGAGGTTCGGGCGGATGTTGCTCAGTGGCTCACCGAACTGGGCGGCGCTGGCCTTGGTGAGCATGGTCTTGAACGCGTCGCTCGCGATCTCCAGCAGCAGCCCGGCTTCACCCGAATGCACCAGCAGGCTCGACTCGTTGAGCAGGCTGCCTTCGTACAGGCACGGCGAACTGGTGAGGGCCGGCAGGCCCGGCAGCAGGCTCAGGTCGTGCTTGCCCAGCATGCGCGCGACGCGATCCGGCGACACGGCCGTAAGGCGGCGACCCGTGAGTTCAGTGAGGCGGTTGAGGTCCAGCAGTTGGCTCTGCGGAAACAACACCATCAGGGCGCCCACCGCGTCTTCCAGCAATACCGCCTGGACTTTTTGCGCAGGATTCAGGCCCGGATGTTCGGTGACTTCCGTGTAGCTGATGGCGAGTTTTGCGAGCAAAGCCCGAATGACCGGCGGAGCGGTCAGTGGGGCTGTGGCGAGGGCAACTTCTGACATGGCCTGATCCAATTTCCTACATTCACCGAAGTATAACCAGCTTGATACAACTGTAGGTCGGATAAGTGAGTCAGGTGTCACACTTGGCCGTATTGCTGCCCATGACGCAGCCAGCGGTCCAGCAGCGGGCTGACGTGATCCGGCCAGCGCTCCAGCAGCGCTTGCGCTGCATCGCGCACCGCAGGCAACAGGTCGGCGTCGCGCATCAGGTCGGCGACCTTGAATTGCAGCAGGCCGGTCTGGCGGGTGCCGAGCATTTCGCCGGGGCCGCGCAGTTCGAGGTCTTTTTCGGCGATGACAAAACCGTCGTTGGTTTCGCGCATGATCCCCAGGCGCTGGCGACCGATCTGCGACAGCGGCGGGTGGTAGAGCAGCACGCAGTGGCTGGCGGCGCTGCCCCGGCCGACGCGGCCGCGTAGTTGGTGCAATTGCGCCAGGCCCAGGCGCTCGGGGTTCTCGATGATCATCAGGCTGGCGTTGGGCACGTCCACGCCCACTTCAATCACGGTGGTAGCGACCAGCAGTTGCAGGTTGCCGGCCTTGAATTCGGCCATCACCGCCGCCTTTTCCGCGGGCTTCATGCGCCCGTGGATCAGCCCGACCTTGAGTTCGCCCAAGGCGCTGGTGAGGTCTTCATAGGTGGTCTCGGCGGCCTGGCAGGTCAGTTCCTCGGACTCTTCGATCAGCGTGCACACCCAGTACGCCTGGCGGCCTTCGGCGCAGGCGCCGCGCACACGCTCGATCACTTCGACGCGGCGCGTATCGGTGACCAGCACGGTGTTGACCGGTGTGCGGCCGGGGGGCAGTTCGTCGAGGATCGAGGTGTCGAGGTCGGCGTAGGCACTCATGGCCAGGGTGCGCGGGATCGGGGTGGCGGTCATGATCAGTTGGTGCGGGTTCATGCGCCCGCCCACGCCTTTCTGGCGCAGGGCCAGGCGCTGCTGCACGCCGAAGCGGTGCTGTTCGTCGATGATCACCAGGGCCAGGTTCTTGAACTGGACTTCGTCCTGGAACAGCGCATGGGTGCCCACCACCATCGGTGCGCCGCCAGCGATCTGCTCCAGCGCCGCTGCACGCGTCTTGCCCTTGAGCTTGCCGGCCAGCCACGCGACTTCCAGGCCCAGGGGCTCAAGCCAGCGCTTGAACGTGATGAAGTGCTGCTCGGCAAGGATCTCGGTGGGCGCCATCAGCGCCACCTGGTAACCGGCTTCCAGGGCTTGCAGGGCGGCGAGGGCGGCGACCACGGTCTTGCCCGCGCCTACGTCGCCCTGGATCAGGCGCAGCATCGGCTCGTGCTGGCTGAGGTCGTAGGCGATTTCATTGCCCACGCGCTGCTGGGCTCCCGTCGGCGCAAAGCCGAGGTTGGCCAGGTATTGCGCAGGCAGGCGCGTAGCCTTGGGCATGGCGGGCGCACGCAGGGAGCGCATGCTTTCGCGCAGGCGTTGCTGGGACAACTGGTGAGTCAACAGCTCTTCGAACGCCAGGCGGTGCTGGGCCCAGTGATGACCGAGGGCCAGTTCGTCGACATCGGCATCCGCGGGTGGGTGATGCAGGTAGCGAATTGCATCGGCCAGCGGCGCCAGTTGATAGTCGCGGGCCAGTTCCAGGGGCAGCCAGTCGGGCAGGCTCTGCGGACCGAGCATGCCCAGGGTCTGCATGCACAATTGGCGCAGGCGTTGTTGGGTCAGGCCTTCGGTGAGCGGGTAGATCGGTGTCAGGGTGGTGTCCACTGGGGGCGGTTCGTCGCCGGTAATGGCGCGGTACTCCGGGTGGTAGATCTCCAGGCCCGAGGCGCCGGGGCGGGCTTCGCCGTAGCAGCGCACGCGGGTGCCACGCTTGAGGCCTTCCTTTTGTGCATTGCTGAAATGGTAGAAGCGCAGGCTCAGGCCACCGGTGCCGTCCTGCAGGCGCACCACCAGGCTGCGGCGCTTGCCCATCACCACGTCGGCGCCGCTGACGGTGCCTTCGACCACCGCATCCTGCCCAGGACGCAGTTGGCCGATGGGCACCACGCGGGTGCGATCCTGATAGCGCAAGGGCAGGTGAAACAGCACGTCCTGGAGGTTTTCCAGACCGACCTTGGCCAGCTTCTCGGCCATGGCCTCACCGACACCCTTGAGTGCCGTCACCGACACCTGCGACAGCTCCGTCATACGTTTACTTAGCTCGCAGCAGGCGGCTTGGCCACCGAACACAGGCGGATCGAGTCGGCGAGGATCTCAATCGCTTTGGGCCGTGGGAAGCTGGCGCGCCAGGCGATCGCCACGGTGCGAAACGGCACCGGTGGCGTGAGTGGACGCACTTCGATCACGCCGGGGGCGTAGTGATGGCTGTCCACTGCCGACAGCGGCAGGATCGAGATGCCCAGGCCAGAGGCGACCATATGGCGGATGGTTTCCAGGGAGCTGGATTCCACGGTGGTGTGCTTGGCGCCGTCGTTGCCTTTGGTCAGGGTGGGGCAGGCTTCCAGCACCTGGTCGCGGAAGCAGTGGCCTTCGCCGAGCAGCAGCAGGCTCTTGTCGTTGAGCAGGCCGGCGTCGATGGTGTCTTTTTGCGTCCACGGATGGGAGGCGGGCATCAGCACGTAGAACGGCTCGTCGTAGAGCGGCAGGGTCAACACATCCGCTTCGTTGAATGGCAGGGCGATGATGATCGCGTCCAGCTCGCCGTTGCGCAGTTTGTCGCGCAGCACGTGGGTGAA
Source organism: Pseudomonas sp. SB113 (assembly GCF_040754745.1). Taxonomy (NCBI): domain Bacteria; kingdom Pseudomonadati; phylum Pseudomonadota; class Gammaproteobacteria; order Pseudomonadales; family Pseudomonadaceae; genus Pseudomonas; species Pseudomonas sp. SB113. The sequence continues at coordinate 108,708 of NZ_JBFMHW010000005.1, read as the reverse complement.
GTTTTCTTCGATATACAGCGGCATCTGCGGTGCGACGCGGTGCAGCTGCGGGATCAGGTGCGGGAACAGGTACGGGCCGACGGTATAGATGGCGCCGACTTTCAGCGGTGCGGTCAGCTGGTTCTTGCCGGCCTGGGCCAGTTCGCGAATGCTTTGCGCTTGTTCCAGCACCTTCTGGGCCTGGGCAACGATGCCTTCGCCCACCGGGGTGAGACGCACGGCGCTCTTGCTGCGCTCGAAAATCAGCACACCGAGTTCGTCTTCAAGCTTTTTCACGCCCACCGACAGCGTCGGCTGGCTGACATGGCAACGCTCGGCCGCGTGGCCAAAGTGTTGCTCTTGGGCGAGGGTAACGATGTAGCGTAATTCTGTAAGAGTCATAGCGGGCGTCCATGAGGTTGCGGGCCAAGCATACCGGCTGCAATCGATAGACGCACGTTATCAGAACTTTGCTGGGGATTGAGGGGGGAATGCGCGGGATTTTGCTGAGAGTGGCGAGGGGTGTCCCTCGCCACTTTCATTTTCAGCGACGACGTTTTTCGATGTTGTACACGAACGGTGCAACGATCTCGATGCTGCCGCCTTTGAGCATATCGGCCGGCGGCTTGGGCAGCGGCTGGGCACGACGGATCATGTCGAGGGTGGCGCGGTCCAGGTCGGCGTTGCCGGAACGGCCCACCAACTCGTAGGACAGCACGTTACCGTCGGCGTCGACCACGAAGCGCAAGCGGTTCAGGCCTTCCTTGCCACGGGCCTGGGCACCTGGCGGGTACTTCTTGTACTTCTGCAAGTGCGCCAGCAGGCTGCCTTCCCAGGAAGCTTTGGCAGCGACCTGCTGGGGCGACGGCCCAGGAACCGGCTGGGCCGATTTTTCAGCTGGGGTGTTGGTCGGTGGCGTTTCGCTCGGCGGCTCTTCGGAAGGTTTCTCCTTGGGCGGCTCGGGTTTTTTCTCCACCGGTTTGGGCGGCTGAGGCTTCGGCTTGGGTTTGACCGGCTTGGGCACCTGGATCGTTGGCTTGGGTGCCTCGGCCAGCTTCGGCAAAGGCAGCTCTTCGACCGGCGCAGGCGGTTGCGGCGGCGTGACGACCTTGGGCGGTGCCGGAGGCGGCGGCGCTGGCATCGGCGCCAGGTCAATGACCATGGCAGCCGGTGGCAGTTGCGGCTGGCGCGGAACCGACATATGGAGCATCAACGCAATCGCGACGGCATGCACGCCCAGCACGACGGCAAGGCTGGTGCCATAACGCGTCAGTTTGTGGCGCGTCGTGATCATTTCTTGGCTGCCGTCTCAAGTCCGACCAGGCCTACCTTGAGGTAGCCGGCTGCCCGCAGGGCATCCATCACGCTCATCAGGTCGCCGTAGTCCACGCCCTTGTCGGCCTGGAAGAAGATCGTCGTGTCTTTCTTGCCTTGGGTCTTGGCATCGAGCACCTGCCCCAGGGTTTCGGCTTTGACTTCTTCTTCACCCAGGAACAGGCGTTGGTCCGCCTTGACGCTGAGGAACACCGGTTTCTCCGGCCGCGGCGCCGGCTTGGCGCTGGACGCGGGCAGGTCAACCTTGATGTCCACGGTGGCTAATGGCGCGGCCACCATGAAGATGATCAGCAGCACCAGCATCACGTCGATAAACGGCGTGACGTTGATTTCGTGGTTCTCGACGAGTTCGTCGTCGCCTTGATTCAAATGCAGGCCCATGGCCGATTACCCCACTTTCACCATGTGCGGTTGCGAGCTGCGCTCGGTAGGCAGGTGATCGAGGTCGCGGCTGACCAGCAGCAGGACTTCTGCCGACGCGTCCGATACCTGGGCCTTGTAGCCGGCAATCGAACGGGCGAAGACGTTGTAGATCACTACCGCAGGAATCGCGGCGACCAGGCCGAGAGCGGTTGCCAGCAAGGCTTCGGCGATGCCGGGGGCAACGACGGCGAGGTTGGTGGTCTGGGTTTTGGCGATGCCGATGAAGCTGTTCATGATGCCCCATACGGTACCGAACAGACCGACGAACGGCGCGGTTGAACCGATGGTAGCCAGCACACCCGTGCCGCTGCTCATGTTACGGCCGCAGGCTGCAACGAGACGCTCCAGGCGGAAAGCCACGCGTTCCTTGATGCCTTCTTTTTCACGGGTGTTGGCCGACAGGCGCATTTCTTCCAGCGCGTCGTGCACCAGGGTGTTGGCCAGGGTGCCCTTCTTGGTCGCGCTTTCGCTGGCTTCCTTGAGGGTGGTGGCTTTCTTCAGGTGGACGATTTCAGTGCGCAGACGACGCTTGGCACCCAGCAGCTCGAAGCCTTTGGCGATCCAGATGGTCCAGGTAATGATCGAGGCGATGGCGAGGCCGATCATCACGGCTTTCACCACCACGTCAGCATTCTGGTACATGCCCCATGGCGACAGGTCGTGGGCCATGCCCAGGGTGTTGTCTTCTTCCAGCACTACGCCGGTGTCGTCGGCAGCGGCAGCGGCAGCCGGGTCGGTAGCGGCCGGTGCTGCAGTGGGAGCAGCCGGAGTGGCGGTATTCTGCTCGGCGGCTGCCGGGGTAGCCGGGGCGGTGGCATCGGCGAATGCGGCGGTCGGCGCCAGCATTACGCTGAACAGCAGCGCAGCAATCGCACGCCAGGCGCGGGAAGGGCTGTGAAGCTTGGTTGGCGAAGCGGGGGTTGTATTACATGTCATGCTGGCCGGACCTGAGAGAAAAAAATGAGTGATCGTCCTTCCAGACCCCAAGAGGTCGAGGACAAATGGGCGGTTATTATTGCAAGTAATTCTTGTTAACAGAAGTAATACAGTAACTTTATTTGCCCTTTTTCTGGCCGTCGGTCATCTGCGAGGGCTAATCTAGACCTTTAAGAACGGAGTTTTATGATGTCTGTGCCTTCTGTTGTGATTGCCGGATGTGGCGATGTGGGTAGTCGGCTGGCTAGCCAATTGCTGGCCTCGGAATGGGAGGTTCATGGCCTGCGGCGCGATATTTCACGCCTGCCCGACGGGGTGATTGGCATTGCCGGCGACCTGTTCAACAAGGATTGCCCTGACACCTGGCCGATCGGCGGGGTGGATTACCTGGTGTACTGCGCCGCCGCGACCGACCACGATGAGGCCGGTTATCGCGCGGCTTACGTGCAAGGTTTGCAGCATGTGCTGGAGTGGCTGAAGGATTATGGCCAGGAGCCCAAGCACCTGCTGTTTGTGTCCAGCAGCAGTGTGTATGGCCAGCAAAATGGCGAATGGGTCGACGAAACGTCTGAGACCCAGGCGAAAGGCTATTCCGGGCAGGTGATGCTGGAGGCCGAGCAAGTGGCGCTCAATAGCGGCATCCCGGCAAGCATTGTGCGCCTGACCGGCATCTATGGCCCAGGCCGTGAGTGGCTGCTGACCCAAGTGCGCCAAGGCTACCGTGTGGCGATCGACCCTCCTCTATATGGCAACCGGATTCACGCGGACGATGCGGCGGGCTTGCTCGCGTTTTTGCTGCGGCATGTAGAGCAGGGCGGTTCGCTGGATAAGGTCTATATCGGCGTCGACGACGCACCGGCGCCGCTGGCTGAGGTGGTGGCTTGGTTGCGTGACTACCTGGGCGTGACGGAGTGGTCCGAGGACGCCAGTGTGCGGCGAGCGGGCAGCAAGCAGTGCAGTAATGCCCGAGCCAAGGCGCTGGGTTGGGCGCCGGCCTACCCGAGCTATCGCGAGGGTTATGCGGCCATTCTGAAAGGTTGAAGTACGGTTGAACATGTGGGAGGGGCAAGTCCCCTCCCACATTTAGGCATGCGCTTGGATGGCTATTGCTTCTCAAGCAGCCATTGGCGAGGGCCCGGTGTAAACGAAGGCACTTCGTCGGCCTGGGCGGTGTTGACCGCCTGGAAGATCTCCAGCTGCTTGCCCTTGCGCACGAAGATCCACGGGTTGCCTACGCCGTTGAGTTGCAGCCACATGCTGTCGTAGCCGCCGCTCATGGAGGCGCAGTCACCGGCCAGGCACAGTGAGTACCGATCGACATTGGGCAGGCCCACGACCTTGCCGTCGGGCTGGAACTGCACGATGGCGCCGTTGCCGAAGCCGTCAGTGATCTTCCAGTCGCCGCCCATGTAGGCCGAGTACAGCGCACGCTCGAAGTTGGCGCCCAGTGGCGCGCCTTCTGGTGCGGGTTCCTTGGCGCGTGCGAAGAGCTGTTCAGGCTCGTTGTCGTTGGCCACTTGCAGCAGTTGCTTGTCTTTGCGCTTGAGCTCGGTGGCGGAGCTGCCATAGAAGTCGACGCTCCAGGCGCCGGATTGCTCACCGAGCAACTTGCCTTCGGCTACTTCAAAACCGTTGTAGTAGCGCGCCTGCGAGGCCTTGGGGTTGACCTCCCATTCGAGGTTCGGGCCAAAGCTTTGCAGTGCTTCACGCAAAGGGCCGCCTTTGGCTGCCGCATCGATGGCGACCTGGTTGATCCAGGTGCCGCTCACATCCAGGTCGGCAGGGTTGCTGGCGCAGCCGCCGAGCAACAGGGCGAGCAACGAAGAGGCTACAAGCGCTTTGCGCATCATGAAATCCTTTTAAAACGAAGTCGGCGCAGCCTGTGGAGGCTGCGCCGGGTGTTTTACTCGATGACCAGAATCGCGTCCATCTCAACCTGCGCGCCCTTTGGCAGGGCTGCAACGCCAATGGCGGCACGGGCTGGGTAAGGTTGTTCGAAGTACTTGCCCATGATCTCGTTGACCTTGGCGAAGTGGCTCAGGTCGGTGAGGAAGATGTTCAGTTTGACGATGTCCTTGAAGGAGCCGCCTGCAGCTTCGGCCACGGACTTGAGGTTTTTAAAGACCTGTACGGTCTGGGCTTCGAAGCCTTCCACCAGTTCCATGGTCTTTGGGTCCAGCGGGATCTGGCCGGACATGTAGACGGTGTTGCCTGCCTTGATGGCCTGGGAGTAAGTACCGATGGCGGCTGGGGCTTTGTCGCTGGTAATAACGGTCTTGGTCATGAATGACTCCTTGTAATGGATGGGCTACGCACGCATGCGGGTGATGCGGATCACACCGGTCAAGGCGCGCAGTTTCTTGATTACGCGGGCCAGGTGCACGCGGTCATGCACGCTGACCACCAGCTGGACCACGCTGATGCGACCATCGCGCTCGTCCATGCTGATTTTCTCGATGTTGCCGTCGGCTGCGTTGACGCTGCTGGCCAGCAGGGCGATCAGGCCGCGCTGGTGTTCCAGCTCCACGCGCAGCTCGACGTTGAATTCGCCGGTGACATCCTTGGCCCACGAGAGCTGGATGCATTTTTCCGGGTTGTGACGGATCTCGGTGATGTTGCGGCAGTTGTCGAGGTGAACCACCATGCCTTTGCCAGCCGACAGGTGGCCCACGATCGGGTCGCCCGGGATCGGCGTGCAGCATTTGGCGTAGCTGAGCACCAGGCCCTCGGTTCCGCGAATCGCCAGTGGGCCTTCCGGGCTTGGCAGTTGTTCGCCTTCACCCAGCAGGCGGCGGGCGACCACGTAGGCCATGCGGTTGCCCAGGCCAATATCTTCCAACAGGTCTTCGATGGTTTCCTGGCGGTACTCGTGGAGCATCGCTTGCACGCGCTCTTGCGGAATCTTGTCCAGGGCGCTGTCGAAGCCGTTGAGCACTTTGTTCAGCAGGCGTTCGCCCAGGCTGATGGACTCGGAGCGGCGCTGCAGTTTCAGCGCATGGCGGATGTGCGTGCGCGCCTTGCCGGTGACCACGAAGTTCAGCCACGCCGGGTTCGGGCGCGCGCCGGGTGCACTGACGATCTCGACCGTGGAGCCGCTTTGCAGCGGTTCCGACAGCGGGGCCAGGCGGCGGTTGATCCGGCAGGCAATGCAGCTGTTACCGACGTCGGTGTGCACCGCGTAGGCAAAGTCGACCGCGGTGGAGCCTTTGGGCAGCTCCATGATCCGGCCTTTGGGCGTGAACACGTAGACCTCGTCCGGGAACAGGTCGATCTTCACGCTTTCGATAAATTCCAGGGAGTTGCCGGCACGTTGCTGCATTTCCAGCACGCCCTTGACCCACTGGCGGGCGCGGGCATGGGTGCCTTTGGGCTGCTCGTCGCCGCTGGATTTGTACAGCCAATGAGCGGCGATGCCGTTGTTGGCCATCTCTTCCATTTCGCGGGTACGGATCTGGATCTCGATCGGCACCCCGTGCATACCGAACAGTGTGGTATGCAGCGATTGATAGCCGTTGGCCTTGGGAATGGCGATGTAGTCCTTGAAGCGCCCCGGCAGGGGTTTGTACAAATTATGTACAGCGCCGAGCACGCGGTAGCAGGTATCGACCTTGTCCACGATGATGCGGAACGCGTACACGTCCATGATCTCGTTAAAGGCCCGGCGCTTGCCGCGCATCTTCTTGTAGATGCCGTAGATGTGCTTCTGCCGGCCACTGACCTCGCCCTCGATTTCGTCGATCGCCAGGCAATGGCTCAGGGATTCTTCGATCTTGTTGACGATTTCCTTGCGGTTGCCCCGGGCGCGCTTGACGGCCTGGTAGATGCGCGCCGAACGCATCGGGTGCATGGCCTTGAAGCCGAGGTCTTCGAACTCGATACGAATGGCGTGCATGCCCAGCCGGTTGGCAATGGGCGCGTAGATTTCCAGGGTTTCCTTGGCGATGCGCCGGCGTTTTTCGCCGGACAGCACTTCCAGCGTGCGCATGTTGTGCAGCCGGTCGGCCAGCTTGACCAGGATCACGCGGATATCCCGGGCCATGGCCATGGCCATCTTCTGGAAGTTTTCCGCCTGGGCTTCGGCCTTGGTCTCGAAGTTCATCTGGGTCAGTTTGCTGACCCCGTCGACCAGTTCGGCCACGGTTTCGCCAAATTGCGCGCTGAGCGCCTCCTTGGCAATACCGGTGTCTTCGATCACGTCATGCAGCATCGCGGCCATCAGGCTCTGATGGTCCATGTGCATATCGGCCAGGATATTCGCCACCGCAAGAGGATGGGTGACGTACGCCTCACCGCTTCGGCGGCGTTGGCCGTCGTGGGCTTGTTCGGCGTAGAAATACGCTCGGCGGACCAGGTTGACCTGGTCGGGGCCGAGGTAGGTCGATAAGCGATCGGCGAGGGCGTCTATGCTCGGCAAAGTGTGAACTCCTGCCGAAGGCTGTGACCCCGCGCCGTGCTACGTCGACCAGGCATAGGCTTAGACGGCCTCGTTGGACTCGTCCTCGAACGCTGCAAACAGCGGTTCGTCTTCAACGATTTCAGCGTTGGCGATGAACTCGTAGCTCATCAGGCCTTCAGCGATTTCACGCAGGGCTACAACGGTAGGCTTGTCGTTTTCCCACTGGACCAGGGGCTCTTTGCCGCCAGTGGCCAGTTGACGGGCACGCTTGGTAGAGAGCATGACCAGCTCAAAGCGGTTTGCCACGTGGTCTAGGCAGTCTTCAACGGTTACGCGGGCCATGATATTCCTCGGAGCGAATGCAAGATGCGCGCTGCCCGGTTGGGCGAGCGGACTAAACAGTTTAAAAAATCACCAGCGTTTAGGGAAGCGCTGATTTTTCGCAGGCCCTCGCAAAACCGCTACAAGCGCCAATGTAAAGCCCCTGCAGCGGTTTTGGGAAGAGCCAATCAGCCAAGCAGTTCGGCCAGTAATTTGCCGAAACGCTGCTGTTGACGCTTTTGCTGGAGTTGATTAGCGCGGAAAATCGCCTTCAGGTCGTCCAGTGCGTGGGAAAAATCGTCGTTAATGATCAGGTAGTCGTAGTCGACATAGTGGCTCATTTCGCTGACGGCTTCCCGCATGCGGCCTTCGATGATCTCGTCGCTGTCCTGGCCACGGTTGGTCAGGCGCTGGTGCAAGGCTTCGAGCGACGGCGGCAGGATGAAGATCGAGCGTGCCTTGGGCATCAGCTGGCGCACTTGCTCGGCGCCCTGCCAGTCGATTTCCAGGATCAGGTCGTGGCCTTCGTCCAGGGTCTGCTGCAGGTGGCTTTGCGAGGTGCCGTAGAGATTGCCGAAGACCTCGGCGCGCTCGAGGAAGTCGCCATGTTCGATCATCTTGACGAACTCGGTGCGCTCGACGAAGTGATAGTGCACGCCGTTCACCTCGCCCGGGCGCATGGCGCGGGTGGTGTGGGAGATCGAGATGCGAATCTGCTCGTCAGCGTCGGTCAGGGCCTTGACCAGGCTGCTCTTGCCCGCGCCCGAAGGGGCGGAAATGATGTAAAGGGTGCCGGTGCTATGGGTCATGGAGGTTGCCTTACTCAATATTCTGTACTTGTTCGCGCATCTGCTCGATCAACACTTTGAGGTTGACCGCCGCCGTGGTGCTGCGCGGATCGAAAGCCTTGGAGCCCAGTGTATTGGCTTCACGGTTGAGTTCCTGCATCAGGAAGTCCAGGCGCCGACCGGCGGCGCCGCCGGACTTGAGTACGCGGCGCACTTCGAGGATGTGGGTGCTCAGGCGGTCCAGCTCTTCGGCGACATCGCTCTTCTGCGCCAGCAGCACCATCTCCTGCTCCAGGCGCACGGGGTCGAGGTCGGCCCTCATGTCGGTGAAGCGGTCGAGGACCTTCTGGCGTTGGGTGGCGAGCATCTGCGGCACCAGCTCGCGCAAGGTGACCACGTCTGCTTCGATCGACGTCAGGCGTTCGTTGATCAGTCGGGCCAGTTCGGCGCCTTCGCGCTCGCGGCCGGCCTTGAGCTCCTTCAATCCCTGGGTGAACAGGGCGAGGGCTTCGGCATTGAGGGCCTGCGGGTCAGTGGCGTCGGCCACCAGCACGCCGGGCCAGGCCAGCACTTCCAGAGGGTTCAGCGCGGCGGGCTGCTTGATCAGGCCGGCGATGGTTTCGGCGGCGGCGACCAGTTGCGCAGCGCGTTCGCGGTCGACCTGCAGCGGCTTGCCGGTGGTTTCCTCGGTAAAGCGCAGGGTGCATTCCAGCTTGCCGCGGGAGATGCCTTGGCGCAGTGCCTCACGCACGGCGCCTTCGAGGTCACGGAAGGATTCCGGCAGGCGCAGGTGCGGCTCCAGGTAGCGGCTGTTGACCGAGCGCAGTTCCCAGCTCAGGGTGCCTTGGGCGCCGGCTTTTTCGACGCGGGCGAAGGCGGTCATGCTGTGCACCATGGAGGTACCTCGCGATGCAGTCCCGCGAAAGCGGGCTGATGGGTGAATTGAAGCCGACAGGCTGCGAAGGCGCGGGATTGTAGCGCAGTGGGGCGAGCGCGCCCAAACAATGGGCGATAGGCTGACCATTCGTAACCAGATTTTTAGAAGTGCCCCGAATCGGCTCGCGGCTCTATAATGCTCGGCAGTTTTTCGTCCTCAGTACAGGTATCCCCTATGAAACGTCCTAGTGGTCGCGCTGCCGATCAGCTCCGCTCGATCCGCATCACCCGCAACTACACCAAACACGCCGAGGGATCCGTACTGGTCGAGTTTGGCGATACCAAGGTTATCTGCACCGTCAGCGTTGAAAATGGCGTGCCGCGTTTCCTTAAAGGCCAGGGCCAGGGTTGGTTGACCGCCGAATACGGCATGCTGCCGCGCGCCACCGGCGAGCGTAACCAGCGTGAAGCCAGCCGTGGCAAGCAAGGCGGCCGCACCCTGGAAATCCAGCGCCTGATCGGGCGCTCGCTGCGCGCGGCGCTGGACATGTCCAAGCTGGGTGACGTGACCCTCTACGTCGACTGCGACGTGATCCAGGCCGATGGCGGTACGCGGACTGCATCCATCACCGGCGCCATGGTGGCGTTGGTGGACGCCCTTAAAGTCATCAAGAAGCGTGGCGGCCTGAAAGGCGGCGACCCACTGAAGCAGATGATCGCCGCCGTATCGGTGGGCATGTACCAGGGCGAGCCGGTGCTGGACCTGGACTACCTGGAAGACTCGGCTGCCGAGACCGATCTGAACGTAGTGATGACCAGTACCGGTGGTTTCATCGAAGTGCAGGGCACCGCCGAAGGTGCGCCCTTCCAGCCGGCCGAGCTGAACGCCATGCTGGCCCTGGCCCAGAAAGGCATGACTGAGATCTTCGAACTGCAAAACGCCGCACTGGCTGACTAAGCCGGCTTCAAGGAGAAGCGCCATGAGTGACAGTCAATTGCCGGTTCCGGCACCGACCAAGGAGGTTCGCCAGTGGGCGATGTTGTGTCACTTCGCGGCGTTCCTGGGGTTGGTATTCCCCTTCGGTAGCCTGTTGGGGCCGCTGATCGTGTGGCAGATCAAGAAGGATATGGACCCGCTTATCGATGATCAGGGCAAGGAAGCCCTGAACTTCCAGATCACCATGGCCATCGCCTGGCTGGTCTGCATGGTGCTGGGGTTCGTGGTGATTGGCTTTCTGCTGATGTTGATCCTGGTGGTGGCGGCGCTGGTGCTGACGATCATCGCTGGCATCAAGGCCAACAACGGCACTGCCTATCGCTACCCGTGGACCTGGCGCCTGGTCAAATAATGAGCGCCCACAAAAAAACCGACAGCGATGTCGGTTTTTTTGTGCCTGGATAAAGACCTTAGATGGTCAGTGTCCAGTCGTAGTCCACGATCAGCGGCGCGTGCTGCGAGAAGCGCGGCTGGCGCGGCAAACGTGCACTGCGCACGAACCGGCGCAGGCCTGGGGTCAGCAACTGGTAGTCGAAGCGCCAGCCCAGGTTGAGCATCTCAGCCTGTTCATTGTCTGGCCACCAGCTGTACTGGTCGCCTTCGCGGCTGACTTCGCGCAGTGCATCCACATAGCCCATGTTGCCGACAATCTCGTCCATCCAGGCCCGTTCCGGCGCCAGGAAGCCCGGGGATTGCTGGCTGTCGCGCCAGTTCTTGATATCCAGCTTCTGTTGCGCCACGTACAGCGAGCCACAATAAATGTACTCGCGACGTTTGCGTCGCTGTTTATCCAGGTAACGGGCGAAATCGTCCATTAGCTTGAACTTCTGGTTCAAGTCTTCATCGCCGTTCTGCCCCGAAGGAAGCAGCAAGGTCGCGATGCTGACCTTGTCGAAATCGGCTTGCAGGTAGCGCCCGTAGCGGTCGGCTGTCTCGAAGCCGAGGCCGCTGATGACCGCCTTGGGTTGCAACCGCGAGTACAAAGCCACGCCACCTTGGGTGGGCACTTCGGCATCGCAGGCATAAAGGAAGTAGCCATCCAGTTGGAAGGCTGGGTCGTCCAGTTCAAAGGCGGAGGCGCGGGTGTCCTGCAGGCAGATGACGTCGGCATTCTGAGCTTGCAGCCAACTGAGCAAACCACGCTCGACTGCAGCCTGAATACCATTAACGTTCACACTGATGATCCGCATAAATGGCCCCAAAAATCGCGTGCGTGTATGATACACGCCGTCTACCTAATTAGCTAAATCCGTGGTATCTGAGGCTTTTTTCATGCAGGCGTATCAACGCGATTTCATTCGTTTTGCCATCGATCGCGGGGTTTTGCGCTTCGGTGAGTTCACCCTCAAGTCCGGGCGCACCAGCCCGTACTTCTTCAATGCGGGCTTGTTCAACTCGGGTTCGGCCCTGGCTCAGCTGGGGCGTTTCTACGCGGCAGCCATTGTTGAAAGCGGTATTTCCTTCGACGTGCTGTTTGGCCCAGCCTACAAGGGTATCCCCCTGGCAGCTGCAACAGCCGTTGCCCTGGCGGAACATCATGGGCGGGATCTGCCATGGTGCTTCAACCGCAAGGAAGCCAAGGCCCATGGCGAAGGCGGCAGCCTCGTGGGCGCGCCGCTGACCGGCGATGTATTGATCATCGACGACGTGATCACGGCCGGCACCGCTATCCGTGAAGTGATGCAGATCATCGCGTCCCAGGACGGCGCCAAGGCCGCCGGTGTGCTGATCGCGCTGAACCGCCAGGAGCGCGGCAACGGTGAGTTGTCGGCGATCCAGGAAGTGGAGCGTGATTTCGGTATTCCAGTGGTAAGCATCGTGTCGTTGAACCAGGTGTTGCAGTTCCTGGAAGATGATCCGCAGCTCAAGCAGCACTTGCCGGCAGTTAAGGCGTATCGCGAGCAGTTCGGCGTTCAGTAATCGCCACGATAAAAAAGGCCCCGTTCCATTCAATTGATCGGGGCCTTTTTTCAGCTCGGGTTTCGGGGTGCTGCTACTCCCGCAGTCGCAAGGCGCGCAATAAAGCGTCAACCTGCCCGAAAGCGTCTTGTTGCCATTGGTCCGGTGTGCGATCTCCGAGTATTTGGCTGTCTTCGACGAATCGCCTTACGGCGGTCGGGCCATAACCTTCGGCGATATCAAACTTTTCGCCGATGAACTGAAACCCCTGTTCTCCACTCCCGGTTTCCAGTACTGATCGACATTCCTCAGCAAGCGCTTGCATGCCTCCGGGGAAATTACGGACGCAGTAGTAGATGTCATATGCGTCCTTCTGTTTGTGCCTTCCGTTCAGGGCGTATCCCTTCATCGCCAGCAGGGCGGGGATCGAGCACACCGCGACCTCGACACGATTTTTGCCACCCGCAGGCATGGAGCCTTCAATGGCAACCATTTGATAGAAGCGCATCGCCAAGTCGGCACCGTCAGCGCGTTGAACTGCAAAGTCGTTGAGAATGGGAGGTTTGTTCTGGATGATTTCGGCGTCGCGCGGCATCAAGAAGTCCACGATCACATCTATCGCCGATCCACCGTCTTGCACGGCAACCTGGCGAACGAGCTGGAATCGCCGCAGTTCTCCTCTTTGTTCGTACCCATTACCCATCAGTGCTTCAATCAACGTCGCGTACTCGCCATCACCGAGAGCCTCTGCGTCCAAGCTCAAATCGACATCGAGGGTTCCAACGTGCTGCATATCGTCGTTCGCCAGCAGGAGCCAAGGCACCGCGCCACCGATCACTGCAAACTTGCCTTTGAAGGAACCAAGGATCTGACCGATCTCGACTAATACCGCCTTCACGGCAGCTGTCGTTCTGTCGTCATAATCTGAGGCGGATTGAGGTTCTTGAGGGATTAACGAGACCATGTCAGTTTTTCCTGTCGTAGATATTCGGCGGCTTCCTCTCCGCGCTCTCCCGCAACCGATAGATCCAAATATGTCTGAACGGGGCTGGTGCACAGGGCGCCCGGTGCGGGTTCAACGGTGTCCAGTAGGAGTCCTTCGTCGTTGGGTAAAGTGATGACAACGTTCTCTCCCTTTGATGCAGGAACCAACTGTAGTGCTTTAACCAGTCTCTCTAGCCCTTCAATGTCGGCATAAAAGTAATTCGTGCTGATGCGGGCATAGGGTGCGAGCCATTGAGCGGCAGAAAAGGACGAAAAAAGTGCGTGTCCGCCGCTCCTTTCTCCAATAGCGATGCGCGCGGCATTTTCCAATGCGCTGCCATGTAAGGTGGTATAGAAGCCCTTACGCTCTCCTGATGGAGGCTCGTATGCTTCGGCCCATGCATCCAGGAGCGCTTGAGGATCGGATAGACATACGCCGTCGTTTGTCGCTCTTGCCCATTCTCGATTCAGTAGCGCTGTGCGGACATTGCTGACTTGTCCCAGGCTTACCCCGGCGGCTTCGCACAGTTCTACCACCCGCCAGGCTCGGCCCGGATCCCGAAGCATCGTGCGTATGATCTGCGCTGATTTCGGTTTGAAGAAAGACTTAAGCTCCCTGTGCTCCGAGAGCGGCTTGCCAGCTACTTGGTGATCAATGAATACACCATCGAACGAGATCCAGGCATTACCTTCCAGGTCCAGATATCCCACACCCTTTTCCCGACACAATTGTCTTGCTACGGGTGAAAGATAGGGTGCTACCACAATAGGCGTAGCCTCTGGCCTTTGCTCGCTCACATAGTCGCGAAGCTGAAGTATGGCCGCGTTTATGAATCGGGGCTGGCCGTTTGCTTTTACCTCGCACACCAGAGGGCGTGATTTGCCTGATGCGTTAATCTCGATAATGAAGTCCGGAGTCCAGCCTTTTGAAGGAGGCATAGATTTGAGGCTTTTAATCTCGAGAATCGGTACCTTGCTCAGGAGGCTTCGCAGCGCATCTCTGGAGTGAATTTCGAGTTCTTTCATTAATTGAGCCCTTTTCAGCGAATGTTGAAAATAGCTATTGCGATGAAAAAAGTCGAGGAATTTCACCCTTTATGATGTTTTCAGTGAATGTTGAAATATCCACTAATACTGAAAAACTTCAGCGGCGTTTTCGTGATCATCGTTGTAGGCTGCGTTTCCATTGCGCATAAAAAACCGCAGATTCTACTTTGCCTGACGAAGATTCCGTACATGGGTACGTATTGTCGTAGGCGCCGTAAGAAACTGCGGTTTTTTGGTGCTTTATAAATCAGGGACGCTTGCGGTTACTGATCAGCGTGCCCACACCTGTATCGGTGAAGATTTCCAGCAGGATTGCATTCGGCACACGGCCATCCAGGATCAGCGAGCTGCCGACGCCGCCTTGCACTGCTTCCAGCGCGCAACGGATTTTCGGCAACATGCCGCCGTAGATGGTGCCATCGGCGATCAGCTCGTCCACTTGTTGAGTGGTCAAGCCGGTCAGCACCTTGCCTTCCTTGTCCATCAGGCCGGCGATGTTGGTGAGCAGCATCAGCTTTTCAGCCTTCAATGCTTCGGCCACCTTACCGGCCACAAGGTCGGCGTTGATGTTGTAGGACTCACCGTTGGCACCCACGCCGATCGGCGCTATCACCGGGATGAAGTCACCCTTGACCAGCAGGTTCAGCAGGTCGGTGTTGATGCCGATCACTTCGCCCACCTGGCCGATGTCGATGATTTCCGGCTGGGTCATTTCCGGCGTCTGACGGGTAACGGTCAGTTTTTTCGCACGGATCAGCTCGGCGTCCTTGCCGGTCAGGCCAATGGCGCTGCCGCCGTGACGGTTGATCAGGTTGACGATGTCTTTGTTCACCTGGCCGCCGAGGACCATCTCCACCACGTCCATGGTCTGCGCGTCAGTGACGCGCATGCCATCGATGAAGTGACTCTCGATCGACAAGCGCTTGAGCAGGTCGCCGATTTGCGGGCCGCCGCCGTGGACCACCACGGGGTTGATCCCCACGGCCTTCATCAACACGATGTCACGGGCAAAGCCGGTTTTCAGCTCGTCGCTTTCCATGGCATTGCCGCCGTACTTGATCACCAGCGTCTTGCCGACGTAGCGTCGAATGTAAGGCAACGCTTCGGACAGGACCTTGGCGGTGTTGGCAGCGGCTTCGCGTTCGAGGGTCATTCAGGGCTCCGGTAAAAATCAGAACGGTAATTGGAGATCAGGGGCAACACGTTTCAACTGGGCGTGGAACACGTCCTTGATGCGCTGCAACTCAGCCTCGGTATCCGCCTCGAAACGCAGCACCAGCACCGGTGTGGTGTTGGACGCGCGAACCAGGCCCCAGCCTTTGGCGTAATCGACTCGCACACCATCAATGGTGGTCAGGTTGGCGCCTTCACCCCATTGCGCATCGTGCAGTGCGTCA
The DNA here is from genome assembly GCF_040754745.1 of Pseudomonas sp. SB113. NCBI lineage: Bacteria > Pseudomonadati > Pseudomonadota > Gammaproteobacteria > Pseudomonadales > Pseudomonadaceae > Pseudomonas > Pseudomonas sp. SB113. Next base: position 93,330 of record NZ_JBFMHW010000005.1, on the reverse strand, counting down.
ATGATGCTGAATTTGCTCTCCTCGGTCACATGGATATTGATCTCTGGCGTAGAAATATCATTCGGGAAGGTCTGAAACAGCTCCTCGGCGGTGGATTTTTCCTTGCTGAGGATCTCCAGCAGACGGGCGGCGCTGTAAATGCCGTCGTCAAACCCGAACCAGCGCTCCTTGAAGAATACGTGGCCGCTCATTTCGCCGGCCAACAGGGCGCCGGTTTCCTTCATTTTCTTTTTGATCAACGAGTGACCGGTCTTCCACATTAGTGGGCGACCGCCGTATTCCTTGATCAACGGGGTGAGGCGGCGGGTGCATTTCACGTCGAAAATGATCTCGGCACCAGGGTTGCGCGCTACCACATCGCGGGCAAACAGCATCAGCAGGCGGTCCGGGAACACGATCTCGCCGGTTTCGGTCACCACGCCCACGCGGTCGCCGTCACCGTCGAAGGCCAGGCCGACGTCAGCGCCGGTTTCCTTGACCTTGGCAATCAGGTCCACCAGGTTTTCTGGCTTGCCCGGGTCCGGGTGGTGGTTGGGGAAGTTGCCATCGACCTCGCAGAACAGCGGGATCACTTCGCAGTTCAGGGCTTCGAGCAGCTGCGGGGCGATTACGCCGGCCGCGCCGTTGCCGCAGTCCACTACCACTTTGAGACGTCGTGCGAGTTTGACGTCGCGGGTGATTTCGTCAGAGTAGCGCGGCAGGATGTCAACTTTGGTGATGCTGCCTTGGCCGCTCGTCAGGTCGTTGGTCTTCAGGCGGGTGTGCAGGGCCTGGATCTGTTCGTTGGCCAGGGTGTCGCCGGCGATGACGATCTTGAAGCCATTGTAGTCCGACGGGTTATGGCTACCGGTCAGCATCACCCCGGATTTGCCGGCCAGTACGTTGGCGGCGTAGTACAGCGCAGGGGTGGGCACCAGGCCTACGTCGCTGACATGGCAGCCGCTGTCGGCCAGGCCCTGGATCAGTTGTTCCACCAGTTCCGGACCGGACAGGCGACCGTCACGGCCGACCGAAACGTTCGGCTCGCCCTGGGCCAGGCTCTGGGAGCCAATGGCGCGGCCAATCCAGTAGGCGGTCTCGGCGGTCAGGGTCTTGGGCACTACGCCACGAATGTCATAGGCGCGAAAGATGCTGTCGGGGAATGTCGGGGCTACTCGGGCTGCGGTACTCATCGCGGGGGGAAACTCCATCTCAAGGGGGCAAGGCTGGCCTTAATGTGGCTGACCGGCAGGCTCAAACTGAAGGGTATGACGGTGTTTTCGGCAGAGAGTTCGTGGTGCAAAAGTGCCATCGGAGCTTGGCTCCTGTCTTTTTGTCTGCGTAATGCGTTGATTTCAATGGGGAAATCTCGCTGATAAAGTCCGCGCATTCTTCATCCTGAAAAGCCTTGCGGGGGCGTTGAGCCGGGCAAAAGCGCCCGGCCAGGCTCAGCGTAGTCAGTGACTGCCGGAATGCCCAAAACCGCCTGCGCCGCGTTGGGTTTCATCGAAATCCTGCACCAGTTCGAAGTGCGCCTGCACCACCGGCACCAGTACAAGCTGGGCAATGCGCTCGCCGACAACGATGTTGAACGCCGTCTGGCCACGGTTCCAGCATGACACCATCAGCTCGCCTTGGTAGTCCGAGTCGATCAGGCCTACCAGGTTGCCCAGCACGATGCCGTGTTTGTGGCCCAGGCCGGAGCGCGGCAGGATCAGCGCCGCCAAGCCTGGGTCGCCGACGTAGATCGACAGACCGGTAGGGATCAGGAGGGTCTGGCCCGGCTCAAGGACGGTGTCTTGCTTGAGCATGGCGCGCAGGTCCAGGCCGGCGGAGCCTGGGGTGGCGTAGGCCGGCAGCGGGAATTCGGTGCCGATGCGGGGGTCGAGGATCTTGGCTTGCAAAGCGTGCATGGAAATTAAACCTGGTTCAGCCGTTGGGCGATAAAAGAGATCAGTTGGCGGGCAATCTTGCCTTTGCTGGTCTGGGCGAAAAGGGTGGCGTGCAGCTCGCGGTCGATCACGCTGCAGGCGTTTTCCTCGCTGTTGAAGCCGATGCTCGGGTTGGCGACATCATTGGCAACGATCAGGTCGAGGTTTTTGTCTTTCAGTTTGCGTGCGGCGTAGTCCAGCAGGTGCTCGGTCTCGGCGGCAAAGCCGACGCTGAAGGGGCGGTCCGGACGCGTGGCGATGGTTGCCAGAATGTCCGGGTTGCGCACCATTTGCAGGAGCAGGCCGTCGCCACTCGTAGGGTCTTTCTTGAGCTTTTGCGGGGCGACGACTTCCGGGCGGTAGTCTGCAACTGCTGCCGAAGCGATAAACAGGTCACACGGGATGGCGGCCTCACAGGCCGCCAGCATGTCCCGGGCGCTGACTACGTCGATGCGCGTGACGCGATCTGGGGTCGGCAAGTGCACCGGGCCGGTGATCAGGGTAACGCGTGCGCCGGCCTCGACCGCAGCTTCCGCCAAGGCAAAGCCCATTTTTCCTGAGCTATGGTTGGTGATGTAGCGCACAGGGTCGATGTTTTCCTGGGTCGGGCCCGCCGTAATCAGCACGTGCCTGCCGGTCAGGGCCAAGTGCTGGAAACACTCGGCGGCGCACAGCGCCAGGTCGGTGGCTTCGAGCATGCGGCCCATGCCGACATCGCCGCAGGCCTGGCTGCCGGAGGCCGGGCCGAACACCTTGAGGCCACGGCTTTGCAGGAGTTGGGTGTTCGCCTGGGTCGCCGGGTCGCGCCACATGGCCTGGTTCATGGCCGGGGCGATGGCGACGGTGGCATCGGTGGCCAGTACCAAGGTGGTCAGCAGGTCATCGGCAATACCTTGCGCCAGGCGCGCGATCAGGTCGGCGGTGGCAGGAGCGATCAGCACCAGGTCGGCCCACTTGGCCAGCTCGATATGACCCATGGCGGCTTCGGCTGCCGGGTCCAGCAGGTCCAGATGAACCGGGTGTCCGGACAAGGCCTGCATGGTCAGCGGGGTGATGAACTCACTGCCGCCGCGGGTCATGACCACGCGCACTTCGGCGCCCTGGTCGAGAAGCCTGCGGACCAGCTCTGCGCTCTTGTAGGCGGCAATGCCGCCGCCGACGCCGAGAACGATGCGTTTCCGATACAGACGCTGCATTGGTTTGCCTTTCCAGTTCAGTGAAGCCAGTTCAGTGACGCCTGCGATGCCCCCTCCCCAGGTGAAATCGCACGCAAAAAAGAGGGCCTACGATAACACAGCGTCCGTTCCGCAACAGCGGCGCACATGCACAGGGAGGTGGGATGAGTATTCGTGATTGGCCGGCGGCAGAGCGGCCGCGAGAGAAGCTTTTGGAGTGGGGCGCGGCGAGTCTGTCCGATGCTGAATTGCTGGCGATCTTCCTGCGCACCGGGGTAACCGGCAGGAGCGCGGTGGACCTTGCGCGCCATCTGCTGGCGCAATTTGGCGGTCTGCGCCCGCTGCTGGAAGCCAGCCAGGCGTTGTTCAGCCAGCAATTGGGCTTGGGGCCGGCGAAGTTTGCGCAGTTGCAGGCGGTGCTGGAAATGTCCCGGCGCCATATGGCCGAGCGCCTGCGTTGCGATTCGGTGCTGGAAAACCCGGTGGCGGTGCGCGACTACCTCAAGGCGTTGTTGCGTCATGAGCCACACGAGATCTTCGGCTGCCTGTTTCTTGATTCAAAGCACCGGGTGTTGGGGTTCGAGGCGTTGTCCCAAGGAACCATCGACGCGGCCGTGGTTTACCCCCGTCAAGTGGTCAAGCGTGCCCTGGCCTATAACGCCGCGGCGTTGATTCTGTGTCACAACCATCCTTCCGGGAACGCGGAGCCCAGCGCGGCTGATCGAAAATTGACCAAACTGCTGCAAAAGGCCCTGGAAGTGGTGGATGTGCGGGTACTGGATCACATCATCGTGGGGGACGGTGATCCGTTGTCGATGGCCGAATATGGCTGGATGTAAGCCCGCCCCCTGGGGGCGGGCCTGGTTCTCATGGTTTGACGCTGACCTTCGAGAAGTCCTGGCGCCCGAACGGGCTCACCTGATAGCCCTCGACGTTTTTGCGCGCCAGGGCGAACGCCGTCGGGTGCGCCAGCGGCAACCACAGCGCCTGTTGCTGGATCTGCGCCTGGGCCTGTTGATACAGCTTGCTGCGCACGCCTTGTTCGCTGGTGGTCTTGCCGGCGCTGATCAGCTTGTCCAGCGCCGGATCACAGTAGCGGGCGAAGTTGGTGCCGGATTTAACCGCCGCGCAGGAAAACTGCGGGGTCAGGAAGTTATCCGGGTCGCCGTTGTCGCCTGCCCAGCCCATGAACAGCAGGTCGTGTTCACCCGCTTTGGCGCGGCGAATCAGCTCACCCCATTCGATCACGCGGATCTCGGCCTGGATGCCAATCTTGGCCAGGTCCGCCTGCAGCAGTTGTGCGCCGAGGTTCGGGTTAGGGTTCAGCAGGCTGCCGGTGGGGCGCGTCCAGAGGGTGGTCTTGAATCCGTCCTTGAGGCCGGCGCGGTCCAGCAAGGCCTTGGCCTTGGCGAGGTCCTGGGGATAACCCGGCAAGTCTTTGGCGTAGCTCCAGGTATTCGGCGGGTAAGGGCCGTTGGCGGCTTCGGCGGTGCCTTCAAACACGGCCTTGAGGTAGCTGCCCTTGTCGAAGGCGAGGTTGATTGCCTGGCGCACCTCGGGCTTGTCCAGTGGCGGGTGCTGGCTGTTGATGGCCACGAATGCGGTCATGAACGCTGCGGTTTTTTCCACCTTGAGTGCTGGGTCCTTTTCGGCCTCGCCCACATCCAGGGGCTTGGGCGACAGGGCGATCTGGCATTCATCGCGGTGCAGTTTCTGCAGGCGCACGTTCGCGTCCGGGGTAATGGCGAATATCAAGTTATCCACAGCCGGTTTGCCGGCGAAGTAGTCCGGGTTGGCCTTGTAGCGCACCACGGCATCTTTCTGGAAACGGCTGAAGATGAACGGCCCGGTGCCGATCGGTTGGCTGTTGAGCTTCTCTGGCGTGCCGGCCTTGAGCAGTTTGTCGGCGTATTCCGCCGGATAGATCGAGGCAAAGCCCATGCTCAGGGCCGCGAGGAAGGTGGAGTCGGCGTGATCGAGGGTAAAGCGCACGGTCAGCGGGTCGAGGGCATCGATCTTCTTGACCAGGGCTGGCAATTGCAGGGACTGGGCGTGGGGGAAGCCGCTCTGGGCGATCTTATGCCACGGGTTGGCCGGGTCGAGCATGCGTTCGAAACTGAAGCGCACGTCTTCGGCGGTCAGGGTGCGGCTTGGGGTGAAATACTCGGTGCGATGGAATTTCACGTCCGGGTGCAGCTTGAAGGTATAGGTCAGGCCATCCGGCGAGACGTCCCAGCTGTCCGCCAGGCTCGGCACCAGTTTGCCGCTGGCTGCGTCGTAATCCACCAGGCGGTTCATCAGCACATCGGCCGAGGCGTTGGTGGTGGTCAGCGAGTTGTACTGCACCACATCGAACCCTTCGGGGCTGGCCTCGGTGCAGACGCTCAAATTGCTGGCGGCAGAGGCCAGCGGCGCGATAAATAGAGGGGCTAGCAATAGCGGTAGGGCAGCGAGGCGCATGTTCGGTTTCCTTTGCAGATCGAAGGCCCATCTGCGAGTGCAGTCTGGAAAAGCCCTACCGTAGTGGTCTGATTGATAAATGACTAGCCCATTTTTGCCTGTGCTTTTGCCTCAAATGCTGTTTTGATGGCACCCCAGCGCGTTTCGCTGTGCGCTTTACGGCGCGCGCGAGCGCTGTAAATCATTCTGTGCGACGAGCGGTCGGCTGTTACAGCGGCCCCTCCTGGCAACGGTTCGGGCGTCTGTCGCCGAGATTTACGCCGGTAAAAATACACGGGCTGTTGTTGCACATGGGTCTTTCTGGTATAAAGCAGCGCTCTTTTCTAGGGGCCCGGTTCCTTCGCTTGTAGGTGTAGCCGGTAAGACCCTAAAGAAACGCGGCGCCTGGCGCCAAATGACTGAGAGATTAAGCGGCCAACCCATGCCGGGTTGGGCATGTGGTTTTAGAGGGCTGAGGCATGTCGAGAGTCTGTCAAGTTACCGGTAAGGGTCCGGTGACTGGGAATAACATTTCCCACGCAAATAACAAAACCCGTCGTCGTTTCCTGCCGAACCTGCAGCATCACCGCTTCTGGGTTGAAGAAGAGAAACGTTTTGTTCGCCTGCGTGTATCTGCCAAAGGCATGCGCATCATCGACAAGCGTGGCATCACTGTCGTGCTGGCCGAAATCCGTGCCGCTGGCAAGATCTAAGGAGCTCTATCATGCGTGAATTGATTCGAATGATCTCTAGCGCCGGTACTGGTCACTTCTACACTACCGACAAGAACAAGCGTACTACCCCGGACAAGCTCGAAAAGAAAATGTTCGACCCGCGCGTTCGCAAGCACGTGATCTACAAAGAAGGCAAAATCAAGTAATTGATTTTCTTCCTTGTGAAAAAAAGCCCGTATCTCACGATACGGGCTTTTTTTTGCCTGGGATTTGTTGATCAGGCTTTCTGCTCGAACACCACGTAGATCTTGCGGCACGGCTCCAGCACTTCCCAAGTGCCGCTGAAACCGGCGGGGATCACGAAGCGGTCGCCGGCACGCAAGGTCTTGGCGTTACCCTCGCCATCGCGTAGCACCGAAACCCCCTGCACGATCTCGCAATACTCATGCTCGCTGTAGTTGATCTTCCATTGCCCGACGTCACCTTCCCAGACCCCGGCGCTCATCTGGCCGCATGGGCTGTTGTAATGGTTGTACACCGTTTGTTCGGGATCGCCCTTGAGGATTTTTTCGGCGGCAGGGCGGTAGCGGTCTGGGGCGGTGTTGGCTTGGTTGAAGTCGACGATGTCCTGGATGCTCATGTGCGTGTCCCGTCTGGCCTGGGGTTGGAGAGCCCAAAGTCTATGTTTATTAAAATGAACATCGCAAGGGCGTTTACCGGCGTTATGTCAAATATATTGAAACATCCCCGGCCGCTGGTTTAGGGTGGCAGCTGCCTTTGAGCCGAACAGCTGGCTGGCGGGCAAGCATTCTTTGAGGCTGCCGGGGGACATCGCCTGGCCCTTGTATTCAATAAGAGGAGGACACTCGCATGACCACCCTGACCCGTGCCGACTGGGAACAACGCGCCAAGGATTTGAAGATCGAAGGCCGCGCCTACATCAATGGCGAATATACCGCTGCTGTTTCCGGTGACACCTTCGAATGCATCAGCCCGGTCGATGGCCGCCTGCTCACCAGCGTGGCCAGTTGTGACGCCGCCGACGCCCAGCGCGCTGTGGAAAACGCCCGCGCCACCTTCAATTCCGGTGTCTGGTCGCGCCTGGCGCCGGCCAAACGCAAAGCCACCATGATCCGTTTCGCCGCGCTGCTCAAGGCCAATGCCGAAGAGCTGGCGCTGCTCGAAACCCTGGACATGGGCAAGCCGATCAGCGATTCCCTGAACATTGACGTGCCCGGCGCGGCAAATGCTCTGAGCTGGAGCGGCGAGGCAATCGACAAGATCTACGACGAAGTCGCTGCCACCCCGCACGATCAGTTGGGTCTGGTGACCCGCGAGCCGGTCGGCGTTGTGGGGGCCATCGTGCCGTGGAACTTCCCGCTGATGATGGCCTGCTGGAAGCTCGGCCCGGCGCTGTCGACCGGTAACTCGGTGATCCTCAAGCCGTCCGAAAAATCCCCGCTCACGGCCATCCGCATCGCGGCCCTGGCCGTTGAAGCCGGTATTCCCAAAGGCGTGTTCAACGTGCTGCCGGGCTACGGCCACACCGTCGGCAACGCGCTGGCGCTGCACATGGACGTCGATACGCTGGTGTTCACCGGTTCGACCAAGATCGCCAAGCAACTGTTGATCCGCTCCGGCGAATCGAACATGAAGCGCGTATGGCTGGAAGCCGGCGGCAAGAGCCCGAACATCGTGTTTGCCGATGCTCCGGACTTGCAAGCCGCCGCCGCGTCCGCCGCCAGCGCCATCGCCTTCAACCAGGGCGAAGTCTGCACCGCCGGTTCGCGCCTGCTGGTGGAGCGTTCGATCAAGGACACATTCCTGCCGCTGGTGATCGAGGCCCTCAAGGGCTGGAAACCCGGCAATCCACTGGATCCGGCGACCAACGTCGGTGCGTTGGTGGACACCCAGCAGATGAACACCGTGCTGTCGTACATCGAGGCGGGGCACGCCGACGGCGCCAAGTTGGTAGCGGGCGGCAAGCGCATCCTGGAAGAGACGGGCGGCACCTACGTCGAGCCGACGATTTTCGACGGTGTGACCAACGCCATGAGAATCGCCCAGGAAGAAATCTTCGGCCCGGTGCTGTCGGTGATCACCTTTGACGGCGCCGAAGAAGCGATCAAGATCGCCAACGACACCCAATATGGCCTTGCCGCTGCGGTGTGGACGTCGGACATTTCCAAGGCGCACCTCACCGCCAAGGCCCTGCGTGCCGGTAGTGTGTGGGTTAACCAATACGACGGCGGCGACATGACCGCACCGTTTGGCGGCTTCAAGCAGTCGGGTAATGGTCGCGACAAGTCGCTGCATGCATTCGACAAGTACACCGAGCTGAAGGCGACCTGGATCAAGCTGTAAGCAACACTGCAGCCAAATGTGGGAGGGGGCTTGCCCCCGATAGCAGTGTGTCAGGCACTAACAGTGCTCAATGATCCACCGCAATCGGGGGCAAGCCCCCTCCCACACTGTTTTGTGTGAACCCATAATTATCCACAGGAGCGTGGTAATGCGTTGGGCGACCTATTTCGCCGTCCTGGCCTCGGTACTCAGTGTCGGCCTGGCCCTGGGCGTCAGCATGCCGTTGGTATCCCTGCGCCTTGAGGGCTGGGGCTACGGCAGTTTCGCTATTGGCGTAATGGCCGCCATGCCCGCCTTCGGCGTATTGCTTGGCGCCAAGGTCTCCAGCCGGTTGGCCGCCTGGCTCGGTACCGCCAACCTGATGCGCTTGTGCCTGTGGGGCGGCGCGGTGTCCATCGGGTTGCTGGCAATTCTGCCCAGCTACCCGATATGGCTGGTGTTGCGCCTGATGATCGGGGTGATCCTGACCATCGTGTTTATCCTCGGCGAAAGTTGGATCAACCAGTTGGTGGTGGAGCAGTGGCGCGGCCGTCTGGTGGCGCTGTATGGCTGCAGTTATGCCTTGAGCCAGCTCTCGGGGCCCTTGCTGCTGGGCGTGATCGGTACCGACCATGACTATGGTTTCTGGGTCGGTGTTGGCCTGCTGGTGCTGGCTCCGCTGGCATTGCTGGGCCGCTCCGGTGCGCCGAGTGCCGAATCGTTCAGCGTGACCTTCGCGGACTTGTGGCGTTTCTGCCTGAGCCTGCCGGCGATTGCCTGGGCGGTGGCGCTGTTCGCCGCGTTTGAGGCGATGATCCTGACGCTGCTGCCGGTGTATTGCCTGCAGCAGGGTTTCACTGCGGAAATTGCCTTGGCGATGGTCAGCACGGTGGTGGTCGGCGATGCGCTGCTGCAACTGCCCATCGGTGCGCTGGCGGATTACCTGCCGCGGCGCACCTTATTCCTGAGTTGCGCGCTGTTGTTGCTGGCGTCGAGCCTGGCCGTTCCGTTGCTGATGCACACGCTGCTGATCTGGCCACTATGGGTGCTGTTCGGCGCCAGTGCTGGCGGGTTGTTCACGTTGTCGCTGATTCTGATCGGCGAGCGTTATCGTGACGATGCGCTGGTGCGTGCCAACGCCCACATCGCGCAGTTGTGGGGCATCGGTTGCCTGATCGGCCCGCTGGTGGCCGGCGCGGGTAGCCAGTGGATCAGTGGGCATGCGCTGCCGTTGCTGATGGCGGTCGGGGCATTGGGTTTGGTGGTGCTGTTGCTGCGCCAAGGCGCATTTGGTGCTGCTCAGCCGGCTTGATCCTCACTGTTCTTAGAGCATGCGCTCAAGGCCGACCGAGGTGGCGAACCAGGCATTGAATCGCCGCCACCAGCTGCCTGGCTCACGGCTCAGGGTGTGCAGTTGGCCGTTGTCCTCGGTCACCCACACTATCTGGCCGTCCTGTAATTTCGCTTCGTAACTCAACGCTGGCGCCATGCCTTGCAGCGCCAGGTTGCGCACGTGTTCCGCCAGTTCGGGACTGTCCACCAGTACGCCGACTTCGGTGTTCCACAGCACGGAGCGCGGGTCGAAATTGAAAGAGCCCACAAACGATTTTTGCCGATCAAAGATCATCGCCTTGCTGTGCAGGCTCGAGTCCGAACCGCGGAACGTGCCTCGCCGAAACAGGTGCGGGCCGCTACCGCCACCGTCACCCGGTTGGCGGCGCAGTTCGTAGAGTTTTACCCCGTGCTCCAGCAAAGCCTTGCGGTACGGTGCATAGCCGCCATGCACCGCCGGAACGTCGGTGGCTTCCAGGGAGTTGGTCAGCAGGCTCACCGACACGCCCGCATCGGCGCGGCCGGTGAGGTACACCAGCCCAGGTTGCCCTGGCACAAAGTACGCCGAGATCATGATCAGCTCACGGTTAACGCCTTCCAGCTCCGGGGCCAGTTGCGTGGTCAGCAGCAGGTGCGGGTCCGGGTCGGCCCTGGCCAGCACCTTGCTCGGCGCGTCCCACAGTGCCTGGTTCCAGGCCCAAATCAGTTCGCGGCGCCAGATGTCCATGCGTGGCTGGGTCTGGTAGGTGCGCAAGCGCGCATACAGCGCGTGCTTTTGCTGGCGCGACTCGGCCAGCGATGCTTCCAGGCTCAGGCGCGCGGCGGCCAGGTCACCTTTGGAGGGCGTATTGGAGACAAAGTCGTCAATGGGTTTGCTCAGGGCGCTGTTCCAGTACTGATCGAAACTGTGCCCGAGTTGCTCGGCTACCGGCCCGACGCTGAGCATGTCGATATCGGTGAAGTTCAGGTTGGGCTCGGCATCGAAATACTCATCCCCCAGGTTGCGCCCACCGACGATAGCCACGCTGTTGTCCGCCAGCCACAGCTTGTTGTGCATGCGCCGGTGTTGCAGCGACAGGTTGAACAGGCGGCCCATGGCGCGCGTCACCCCGGTGCTGCGCCCCAGGTGCAGGGGGTTGAACAGGCGAATCTCGATCTTGGGGTGGGCGGCGAGGGTGGCGATGATCTGGTCGAGGCCGTCGCTGGTGGTGTCGTCCAGCAGGATGCGCACGCGCACGCCACGGTCGGCGGCCTTGAGCAGTTCATCCACCAGCATCCGCGTGCTGATGCCGTCGTGGACGATGTAGTACTGCAGGTCAAGGCTGGTCTGGGCGTTGCGGATCAGCTCGGCGCGGGCCATGAAGGCTTCGCTGCTGTTGGGCAGCAGGCGGAAACCTGAACGGCCCTGGTAAGGCGCGGCCTGGGCCTGGATCGAGCGGCCGAACGACGACTGGGCGGCCGGCAGGGCATCGCTGGGTATGCGCGGGGTACTCACCGTGGCGCAGCCGCTCAAGGCCAGGGCTCCCAACAGGAAAAACGGTAAAAGCCGTCGAATCATCAAGGGAGTCGTTTCCAGGTCAGGGCGGTTGTCGACATATGACGGCGATTTCTCGCGAAAGGTCAGTCCACCACTTCGGCCAGCATCTTGATCGCGGCAGCGCCGACCTTGCGCACAGCCTCTTCAATCTGCGCGGTTGGCTTGGCAGCGTAGTTCATGCGCAGGCAGTTCCGGTACTTGCCCGAAGCAGAAAAGATGCTTCCCACAGCCACCTGTACGCCTTGTTCCACCAGCGCGCGGTTGAGCTTGAGGGTGTCGAAGCCTTCCGGCAGTTCTATCCACAGCATGAAACTGCCTTGGGGGCGGCTGGCGCGTGTGCCGGCGGGGAAATAGCGGCTGACCCAGTCGAGCATCAGGTGGCGATTACGCTGGTATTGTGTGCGCATCCGTCGCAAATGCGGCTCGAAATGACCGCCTTTGAGAAACTCGGCAATTGCGATCTGCGGCTGCGTGGCGGTGGAGCCGGTGCTGATGTACTTCATGTGCAGTACCCGCTCCAGGTACCGGCCCGGAGCGACCCAGCCAATGCGCAGGCCCGGCGCCAGGGTCTTGGAGAACGAGCTGCACAGCAGCACGCGACCGTCTTCGTCGAAGGACTTAATCGTACGAGGGCGTGGGTAGCTGTAGGCCAGTTCGCCATACACATCGTCTTCGATGATCGCTACATCATAGCGCTGGGCCAGGGTCAGCAATGCGCGTTTGCGCGCTTCCGGCATGATGTAGCCCAGCGGGTTATTGCAGTTGGGGGTCAGCTGGATGACCTTGATCGGCCACTGTTCCAGCGCCAGTTCCAGGGCTTCGAGGCTGATGCCGGTGATCGGGTCGGTGGGGATTTCCAGGGCTTTCATGCCCAAGCCCTTGAGGGTCTGCATGGCGCCGTGGAAGCTGGGCGAGTCCACCGCAACGATGTCGCCGGGCGCGCAGATGGCGTGGATGCTGGCGGACAGCGCCTCGTGGCAGCCAGTGGTAATCACGATGTCCTCGGCCGTCAGTTGGCAGCCGGAATCCAGTGACAGCCGGGCGATTTGCTCGCGCAGTTCCATACAGCCGAGGATATTGTCGTAATACAGCCCCGGTAGATCCTGGCGCCGGCTGACGCGGGCCAGGCTGCGCAGCAGGGGCTTGAGGGTGGGTGACAATACATCCGGCATGCCGCGTCCCATCTGTATGACGTCTTTGCGCGGAACGGCGCGAATCAGCTCCAGCACCAGATCCCATTGGGAGATTTCCACCGGGCGCTGGGCCGGGCGGCCGACCTCGGGCAGTGCCGGCAGCTCCCGACCCACCGGTACAAAGTAGCCGGACTTGGGCTTGGGCATCGCCAGGCCATTGTCTTCCAGCAGCCGATACGCCTGCTGCACGGTGCTCAGGCTGACCCCGTGCTCCACACTCAAGGCGCGTACGGACGGCAGCCGATCTCCGGGGCGATAGAAGCCCTGTTCGATGCGTGTGCCCAGTAATTCGGCGAGGTTGACGTAAAGCGTCATGGCGGTCGCTCCCAGGGGACCAGTACAGATAGGGGAAAAATACAGGATTCAGCCGCGTAAAGGCAGTGTCTGTATGGATTTAATAAAGGTGGGTTGAATCTGTAATGGTTTTGCCTTCTGGCCCATTCTAGCCACTCATGGCAACAAGCAAATGAGGGGCAGCAAAATGAACGGCATGAGCGATGTGCGGCTGATGTTACACAGTCAGGAATTGCAGGCTGGGCAAGAGCGGGCGACGTCACCGCGCGAGATCAGCCGCTGGAGCCTGTTCTGGCACCGCCGCCATACGCGCAAGGCCTTGCTGCACTTGACCCGCGAGCAATTGCGCGACGTTGGGTTGACCCCAGAGCAAGCACGCCAGGAAGGCCTGAAACCCTTCTGGCGTGATTGATCAGACCAGCTCTTTGAGGCGGTGCCAGAGCATTCCCAAGGCCAGCAGCGGCGAGCGCAGGTGCTTGCCGCCGGGGAAGGTGATGTGCGGCACCTGGGCGAACAAATCGAAACGTCCCTGCTGCTGGCCACTGATGGCTTCGGCCAGCAGCTTGCCCGCCAGGTGCGTGGCGTTGAGACCATGGCCTGCGTAGGCCTGGGCGTAATACACGTTGGGCTGATCCGCCAAGCGGCCGATCTGCGGCAGGCGGTTGGCGCCGATGCCGATCATGCCGCCCCATTGGTAATCGATCTTCACGTCGGCCAGCTGTGGGAACACCTGCAGCATCTTTGGCCGCATGTAGGCGCCGATGTCCTTGGGGTCGCGTCCGGAGTAGTGGCAGGCGCCGCCGAATAACAGACGGCGGTCGGCGGACAACCGGAAGTAATCCACCGTCACGCGCTGGTCACACACTGCCATGTTCTGCGGTAGCAGGTTGGCGGCTTGCGCTTCGCTCAACGGTTCGGTGGCGATGATGTAGCTGCCGGCGGGCAGCACCTTGCCGCTCAATTGCGGATTCAGTCCATTGAGATAGGCATTGCAAGCCAGTACCAGGGTCTTGGCGCGCACCGTGCCTTGGGCGGTGTGCACCTTGACCTCGGGGCCGTAGTCGATGCGCGTGACGTCGGACTGTTCGAACAGCTGCACACCCAATTGCTGCGCGGCGGCGGCTTCTCCGAGAGCCAGGTTCAACGGATGCAGGTGGCCCGACCCCATGTCGATCATGCCGCCCACATAGCGGTCGGAGCCGATGACGCTGCCCATTTCGCTCGCTTGCAGCAGGCGCACTTGGTGGCGATAGCCCAGGCTGCGCAGTTCTTCGGCGTCTTCGGCCAGGCCTTGCAGGTCGCGAGGTTTATTGGCCAGGTCGCAGTAGCCCCAGGTCAGGTCGCAGGGGATCTGGTAGCGCTCGACGCGTTCACGCACGATCTCCACGGCTTCCAGGCCCATCAGCTTCATCTGGCGCACGCCATCGGTGCCGATCACGTTGGCGAACTGCTCCAGGCCATGACCGACACCGCGAATCAACTGGCCGCCATTGCGCCCGCTGGCGCCCCAGGCGATCTTGCGCGCCTCCAGCAACACCACGCTGAAACCGCGCTCAGCCAGCTCCAGGGCTGTGTTGAGCCCGGAGAAACCGCCGCCGATCACGCACACATCGGCGCTCACTTCGCCTGTCAGCGCAGGGTAATCGGGTTGCGGTACGCTGCTGGCGGCGTAGTAGGAAGCGGTGTGCCGGGCGCTGGCAGTCATGGGAGCATCCCTGTTTGGAAAATTTGACGCAGGATACAGCGGTCGGACGAAGCTGTCTGCGCAGGGCGTTTTGCTTCAGAATCCACCTCTATTCGCCGTTCGGTACGTGTTTCGATGAGTTGCAACAGTCAGAAAATCAGCGCGCTACGCCGTCAGATTCCTTCGTTCGAGTGCGTCCCCGGCTGCCACGACTGCTGTGGGCCGGTCACCACTTCGCCGGAGGAAATGTCGCGCCTGCCACGCAAGACCGCTGCCGAGCAGGACGCGGCGATGGACGAGCTGAACTGCGTGCACCTGGGCCCCAACGGCTGCACCGTGTATGACGAGCGGCCGCTGATCTGTCGGCTGTTCGGCACCACCAAGACCTTGCCATGCCCCAATGGGCGGGGGCCCGTAGAGCTGATTCACCCTCGGGTGGAGAAGCAGATCCATGAGTACATGGCGAGCACCCGGCAAGTGCTGGTCTAACAGATATACGGGATCAGTCAGTCCGGGATCGGCAGGTTAAGGCTCTCTTTCACCTCTTCCATCACGATATAGCTCTTCGATTCCCGCACATGGGGCAGCTTGAGCAAGATGTCGCCGAGTAATTTGCGGTACGAGGCCATCTCGGAAATCCGCGCTTTCACCAGGTAGTCGAAGTCACCCGACACCAGGTGGCACTCCAGCACATGAGGCAGTTTCAACACGGCGCGGCGGAACTCTTCAAAGGTGTCGCCGGATTTGTAATCGAGGCTGATCTCGACAAATACCAGCAAACTTCCCTTCAAGTGCTGGGGATTGAGCCGTGCGTTGTAGCCCATGATGATCCCCTCGCGCTCCAGCCGCCGTACCCGCTCGGTACACGGCGTGGTGGAGAGCCCGACCTTTTCCCCCAGCTCGGTGAACGAGATTCGCCCGTCGGTTTGCAGGATGCGCAGGATGTTGCGGTCGATCTTGTCCAGCTCCCGCTTGGTCTGGGTGTTGGTACGCATAGGGGATACGCCTCTGTGAAAAGGGTTTTTGCCGAGAATTGTCGCCAAATATAGGCATTTATATAGTGAAATGCACTGGCGATTGCTTTTTATACTGCGCCCATCATTGCTCGAATAACACACGTCAGCGGCTAAGCCCGCGATGAGGATATAAAAATGCGCGTTCTGGTCTTGGGTAGCGGCGTCATTGGTGTGACCAGTGCCTACTATTTGGCGCGGGCCGGCTTTGAAGTGGTTGTAGTCGACCGTCAGCCCGCAGCCGCCATGGAAACCAGTTTCGCCAACGCAGGCCAGGTGTCCCCAGGCTACGCTTCGCCATGGGCCGCGCCGGGCGTACCGCTCAAGGCCATCAAGTGGTTGCTGCAACGCCACGCGCCGCTGGCGATCAAGGCCACGGCGGATATTGACCAATACCTGTGGATGGCGCAGATGCTGCGCAACTGCACCGCCAGCCGTTATGCGGTGAACAAGGAGCGCATGGTGCGCCTGTCCGAGTACAGCCGTGACTGC
The DNA here is from genome assembly GCF_040754745.1 of Pseudomonas sp. SB113. Classification (NCBI taxonomy): domain Bacteria; kingdom Pseudomonadati; phylum Pseudomonadota; class Gammaproteobacteria; order Pseudomonadales; family Pseudomonadaceae; genus Pseudomonas; species Pseudomonas sp. SB113. The sequence goes on along the minus strand of NZ_JBFMHW010000005.1, from coordinate 77,244 downwards.
CTCGACGAATTGCGCGCCGAAACCGGCATCGCCTACGAAGGCCGCAGCCTCGGCACGACCCAACTGTTCCGCACCCAGGCGCAACTCGATGGCGCCGCCAAAGATATTGCCGTGTTGAAAGAGTCCGGCGTGCCGTTCGAGCTGCTCGACCGCGCCGGTATCGCCCGTGTTGAGCCGGCCCTGGCAAGTGTCACCGATATCCTCGCCGGGGCCCTGCGCCTGCCCAATGACCAGACCGGCGACTGCCAGATGTTCACCACCCGCTTGGCCGACATGTGCAAGCAACTGGGCGTGGAGTTCCGCTTCGAACAGGACATCCAACGGCTCGACTACGCGGGCGAGCGCGTCAACGGCGTGTGGATCGACGGGAAGCTGGAAACCGCCGACCGCTACGTACTGGCCCTTGGCAGTTATTCGCCGAAGCTGCTCAAGCCGCTGGGGATCAAGGCACCGGTGTACCCGCTCAAGGGCTACTCGCTGACCGTGCCGATCACCAACTCGGCGATGGCGCCGACGTCGACCATTCTCGACGAGACCTACAAGGTCGCCATCACCCGTTTCGACAACCGCATCCGCGTCGGCGGCATGGCTGAAATAGCCGGTTTTGACCTGTCGCTTAACCCGCGTCGGCGTGAAACCCTGGAGATGATCGTCAACGACCTTTATCCTCAAGGCGGCGATCTGGCCGAAGCCACTTTCTGGACCGGCCTGCGTCCGACCACACCCGACGGCACGCCGATTGTCGGTGCCACGCCGTTCAAGAACCTGTTCCTGAACACCGGCCATGGCACCCTCGGTTGGACCATGGCGTGCGGCTCCGGTCGTTTGCTGGCCGACCTGATGGCGAAGAAAACGCCGCAGATCAGCGCCGAAGGCCTCGATATTTCCCGTTATGGCAACCACCAGGAGTCTGCAAAACATGTCAATCCAGCGCCAGCTCACCAATGAGCGCATGAGCCAGATCGTTGTTCACAGCGGTACCGTGTATCTGGCCGGGCAAGTCGGCGACGACATGAACGCCGGGATCGAACAGCAGACCCGTGAAACCCTGGTCAATATCGAGCGTTTGCTGGACCTGGCCGGCACCGACAAAACCAAGCTGCTGTCGGTGACGATCTACCTGAAAGACATCGACGCCGATTTCGCCGGTATGAACGCGGTGTGGGACACGTGGCTGCCCAAGGGCGTTGCCCCGGCCCGCGCTACGGTTGAAGCCAAGCTGTGCGAACCGGAAATCCTGGTAGAGCTGTCCGTCGTGGCCGCGCTGCCTTAAACAACGATCCCTCTCCCGGTGCCGAAGCTGTTGGCCGGTGCCGGTTTTTTCTTCACTTTGCCGCCTAGAAGCCTGCCGCCATGCGTCCTGCCCGTGCCCTGATCGACCTCCAAGCCCTGCGCCACAACTACCAATTGGCCCGTGAAGTCACGGGGGCCAAGGCCCTCGCCGTGGTCAAGGCTGATGCCTATGGCCATGGTGCCGTGCGCGTTGCCCAGGCGCTGGAAGCCGAAGCCGATGGGTTTGCCGTGGCGTGCATCGAAGAAGCGTTGGAATTGCGCGCCGCCGGCATTCGCGCGCCGGTGCTGCTGCTGGAAGGTTTTTTCGAAGCTGACGAGCTGCCGCTGATCGTCGAGCATGATTTCTGGTGCGTGGTGCATTCGCTGTGGCAACTGGAGGCCATTGAACAGGCCTGCCTGCTCAAGCCGCTGACCATCTGGCTCAAGCTGGATTCGGGGATGCACCGCGTTGGCCTGCACCCCAAGGATTACCACCAGGCTTACCAGCGCCTGCTGGCCAGCGGCAAAGTCGCGAAGATTGTGTTGATGAGCCATTTTGCCCGCGCCGATGAACTCGATTGCGTCAGCAGCAATGAGCAAGTGGCGGTGTTTGATGCGGCGCGCCAAGGTCTGGTGGCTGAGGTCAGCCTGCGTAACTCGCCGTCGGTGCTGGGCTGGCCGAGTGTGTCCAGTGACTGGGTACGTCCGGGCATCATGCTGTATGGCGCCACACCGTTTGGTGAGGACCAGGCCTTGGCCGCGCGTCTGCAGCCGGTGATGACCCTGGAATCGAAAGTCATCTGCGTGCGTGAACTGCCGGCCGGCGAGCCGGTAGGCTACGGCGCCCGGTTCATCACGCCTAAACCGATGCGTATCGGCGTGGTTGCCATGGGTTATGCCGACGGCTACCCGCGCCACGCGCCCACCGGTACGCCGGTGCTGGTAGCGGGGCAGCGCAGCCAATTGCTGGGTCGTGTGTCCATGGACATGCTGTGCATCGATCTGACGGACGTCCCTGAGGCGGGTCTTGGTTCCACAGTGGAGCTGTGGGGCAAAAACATCCTGGCCAGTGACGTCGCCGTCGCCGCCGAAACCATCCCGTACCAGATCTTCTGCAACCTGCGTCGTGTGCCAAGGCTCTATTCCGGCGCTTGACCGCCAGGTACGAACACAGCTCCCTGGGATTTAGGTCCAAGTGTTGTAAATACTGAACGCTGTCGCCATGATAACGCTCAATTACAACAAAGCCTGAATCCTAGGAGGCTCCCGCATTGGACGTCGGCGAACGACTGCAATCCATCCGTAAGCTGAAGGGTCTTTCCCAGCGTGAGCTCGCCAAGCGCGCGGGTGTCACCAACAGCACCATTTCGATGATCGAAAAAAACAGTGTCAGCCCCTCGATCAGTTCCTTGCGCAAGGTGCTGGGCGGCATCCCCATGTCCATGGTCGAGTTCTTTTCCGAGGAGATCCTCCAGGAAATACCGACGCAGATCGTCTATAAAGCCAATGAGCTGATCGACATCTCTGACGGCGCCGTCACCATGAAACTGGTGGGTCGTGCTCATCCGAGCCGCGCGATCGCATTTCTCAACGAGATCTACCCGCCGGGCGCCGATACTGGCGAGGAAATGCTCACCCACGAAGGCGAGGAAACCGGGATTCTGGTGGAAGGCCGTTTGGAGTTGGTGGTCGGTCTTGAAACTTTTGTGCTCGAAGCCGGCGATAGCTACTACTTTGAAAGCACCAAGCCCCATCGTTTTCGTAATCCGTTCGACGTGCCGGCGCGACTAATCAGCGCAGCCACACCCGCGAACTTTTAACAAAAGAGGCGTCCTGCCAGCGTTGCAGAGGCACCCGAGCAGCATTCCGCGAGACTGAATCTCCCTTTGTTTAATAGGGTTGTTTCGGCCAGACGGGCTAACCGTTATACTTTCGCCGCCTGCGAAACCGTGGCCGCAGGCGTGAATAGCCACCATTGAGGGTGAACGCGTGAATCTAATTATGAAAATGCTGGCTGCACCAGCAACCGTACTGGCCCTATGGGCTGTCAGCGCTCAAGCTGCGACCAATGATGAAATTGCCAAGCGCCTGGAGCCTGTGGGCCAGGTGTGCGTCCAGGGGCAGGAATGCAAGGGGATGGAAGTGGCTGTGGCAGCGGGCGGCGGCGGTGGTGCGAAAACGCCAGATGACGTGATCGCCAAACACTGCAACGCGTGCCACGGCACCGGTCTGCTGGGCGCGCCTAAAATCGGCGACACAGCCGCCTGGAAAGAACGCGCTGATCACCAAGGCGGTCTCGACGGCATCCTGGCCAAGGCGATCACCGGTATCAACGCCATGCCGCCAAAAGGCACCTGTGCTGATTGCTCGGATGATGAGCTGAAGGGTGCTATCAAGAAGATGTCCGGTCTGTAATTAGTCGATCTTCGCCAAAAATGCCGCTTACGAGCGGCTTTTTTGTGGCTGTAATTTGTGTTTCGAGGCTGTTCTTTGCAGCAAAGACCCGCCACTCTCTGTCCAACCCTAATCATGGAATGTTCAGGAGGGTCGGATGGTGCAGTTGTGTTCAATCGAGCAAGCAGTTGACGACGTACTGGCGCGGCTACCGGCGCATATCCACATGGGTATGCCCCTGGGGCTGGGCAAGCCCAACCTGTTCGCCAATGCGTTGTACCGGCGTATCGCCAAGCTGCCGGAGCGGGCGCTGACGATTTACACCGCGTTGAGCCTGGGTCGCCCGGCCTTGGGCGATGGCTTGCAGAAGCGCTTTCTCGAACCCTTTATCGAGCGGGTGTTTGGTGATTACCCAGAGTTGGAGTTTCTCGCCGCGCTGCACTCAGACAGCCTGCCGAAGAATATCCATGTGCAGCAGTTCTTCATGCAGCCTGGCAGTCTGCTGCACAGCACGTCGGCCCAGCAGGACTATGTCAGCAGCAACTACAGCCACGCCGCCCGCGACATCAACGCCGCTGGCCTGAACCTGGTGGCGCAGTTGGTCGCGAGCAGCGCCGAGCACCCGGATCGCCTGAGCTTGAGCTGCAACCCCGATATCACCCTCGACTTGCTGCCGATGATCGCCAAGCGCCGTGACGCGGGCGAAACTGTTTTGATCGTTGGTCAGGTTCACACCGATTTGCCCTACATGCCGGGCGATTCCGAGTTGGGCATGGATGCGTTCGACTACCTGATCGATGCCAAGGACAGCACCACGTTGTTCTCCACGCCGAACATGCCGGTGGGGTTCCAGGACCATTTCATCGGCCTGCATGCCAGTACCCTTGTGCGTGATGGGGGCACCTTACAGATCGGCATCGGCTCCATGGGCGATGCGCTGACCGCCGCGTTGTTGGCGCGCCAGGCCGACAACGAAGCCTACCGACTGCTGCTGACGGACATTGATGTATACCAGTGGGCCCCGCTGATCAGCCGTGAAGGCGGTGTCGATCCCTTCGCCCGTGGCCTCTACGGTTGCAGCGAAATGTTCGTCAACGGCCTGCTGGTGCTGGCGGATGCAGGGATTATCCGGCGCAAGGTCTACCCGGATGTGGCGACTCAGGAACAAGCCAACGCCGGTTTGCTGGACGATGCGGCGCAGCCCGACGGCGTGTCGATCCACGGCGGTTTCTTCCTGGGGCCGCGCAGTTTCTACCAGCGCTTGCAGGAGATGACCCATACCAAGCGCCTGCAATTCAACATGACCCGCATCAGCTACATCAACGAGCTGTACGGCCAGGAAGAACTCAAGCGCCTGCAACGCCAGGACGCGCGGTTCATCAACAGCGCGATCACGGTGACATTGCTGGGCGCAGGCGTGGCCGACCAGTTGGAGGACGGCCGCGTGCTCAGCGGCGTGGGTGGGCAATACAACTTCGTCGCCCAGGGCCACGCGCTCGAAGGTGCGCGCGCCATCCTGATTTTGCGCAGCTGGCGCGAGGCAGCGGGGGAGGTCAGTTCCAATATCGTCTGGGAGTATGGGCATTGCACCATTCCCCGGCACCTGCGGGACATCGTCATCACCGAGTACGGCATTGCCGACCTGCGCGGGCAGACCGATGCCAAGGTGATCGAGGCGTTGCTCAACATTACCGACTCACGCTTCCAGGCCGACTTGATCGAGCAGGCGCAAAAGGCCGGCAAGTTGCCCAAGGATTTCCTGCTCGATCCGCGCTTCAGCGACAACACGCCGGAGCGCCTCCTAGGTATCCAGGCCCGGCATCGGCGGCTGTTCCCGGAGTATCCGCTGGGTAGCGATTTCACGGATGAAGAGCGGGATCTGTTGCGCGCATTGAACTGGCTCAAGAGCAAATTCAAGCTGACGGAGATTCTGGAGCTGGGCAAGGCGGCGCTGGATGCACCTGAGCCGGAGGCGTTTCCAGAGCATTTGAGGCGGATGCGGTTGGATAAACCGGAGGGGCTGAAAGAGGATCTCTATCAGCGGCTATTGCTCGCTGGCTTACAAGCAACCGCACACTAAAAACCAACACAAAGCCAAATGTGGGAGGGGGCTTGCCCCATATAGCGGTGTATCAGTCCCAAATGTGTTGGCTGAGCCACTGTTATCGGGGGCAAGCCCCCTCCCACATTTTGATCCGTGTTCACCTCGTAGCAAATTACTCGATGAAGGTGACGACGCCACCGGCCAGCGACTTCACCCGCGCCAGCGACTCAACCCGATAACCCTGCGCATCCAACTCCGCACGGCCACCCTGGAACGACTTCTCGATCACAATCCCTAAGCCGGCAACGGTCGCACCGGCTTGCTTGATGATCGAAATCAGCGCCTGGGACGCCTTGCCGTTGGCCAGGAAGTCATCGATCACCAGTACGCGGTCGCTGCTGGTCAGGTGGCGCGGCGAGATTGCCACGGTGCTTTCAACTTTTTTGGTGAAGGAATACACCGTCGCCGACAGCAGGTTTTCGGTCAGGGTCAGGGACTGCTGCTTGCGCGCAAAGATCACCGGCACACCAAGGTTCAGCCCCGTCATGATTGCCGGCGCAATGCCCGACGCTTCAATCGTGACGATCTTGGTAATGCCCGAGTCCTTGAACCGCGCGGCGAATTCGTCGCCGATCAGTTTCATCAGCGCCGGGTCGATCTGGTGGTTCAGAAAGGCGTCGACCTTGAGTACCTGATCGGAAAGCACGATGCCTTCTTCGCGAATTTTCTTGTGCAGTGCTTCCACGGAAAGCTTCCTCTAATGGCGCGTTGTGCGCCGAAAGTAGATTAAAAAGTAGTCGATTCTAGCGCTTTAACATCGCGCGTATATCCGCCAGGGCGGTGTTGCCGCGAACGGCCTTCACCTCGGTCGGAGTGTCGTCATTGCCTTCCCAGGCCAGGTCATCCGGCGGCAGTTCGTCCAGGAACCGGCTGGGGGCACAATCGATGATTTCGCCGTACTGCTTGCGCTTGGCGGCAAAGGTGAAGGCCAGTGTCTGACGTGCGCGGGTAATGCCCACGTAGGCCAGGCGCCGTTCTTCCTCGATGGTGTCGGCTTCGATGCTGGAACGGTGCGGGAGGATTTCCTCTTCCATGCCCATGATGAACACGTAGGGAAATTCCAGGCCCTTGGACGCATGCAAGGTCATCATCTGTACGCCTTCGGCGCCGTCTTCTTCTTCCTGCTGGCGCTCGAGCATGTCGCGCAGCACCAGCTTGCCGATGGCGTCTTCGACGGTCATTTCGCCGTCTTCGTCTTTTTCCAGGGTGTTCTTCAACGCTTCGATCAGGAACCAGACGTTGCCCATGCGGTAATCCGCGGCCTTGTCGCTGGAACTGTTGGTGCGCAGCCAGTTTTCATAGTCGATGTCCATGACCATGCTGCGCAGGGCGCTGATCGGGTCTTCGCCGGCGCACTGCTCGCGCACCTTGTCCATGAAGCGCTTGAAGCGCGACAGGCGATCAGTGAAGCGCGTGTCCAGGTGTTCACCCAGGCCGATTTCGTCGGTGGCGGCGTACATCGAGATCTTGCGTTCGGTGGCGTAGTTGCCGAGCTTTTCCAGGGTGGTGGAACCGATCTCGCGGCGCGGCACGTTGATCACGCGCAGGAAGGCGTTGTCGTCGTCCGGGTTCACGATCAGGCGGAAGTAGGCCATCAGGTCTTTCACTTCCTGGCGTCCGAAAAAGCTGTTGCCGCCTGACAGGCGATACGGCACCTGGTGGTGTTGCAACTTCAGTTCGATCAGCTTGGCCTGGTAGTTGCCGCGATAGAGGATCGCGAAGTCGCTGTAGGGGCGGTCGGTGCGCAGGTGCAGACTGAGGATTTCCACGGCCACGCGCTCGGCTTCGGCGTCTTCGTTACGGCAGCGGATCACGCGGATTTCATCGCCGTGGCCCATCTCGCTCCACAGTTGTTTTTCAAACTCGTGGGGGTTGTTCGAGATCAGCACGTTGGCGCAACGCAGGATACGGCTGGTGGAGCGGTAGTTCTGCTCCAGCATCACCACTTTCAGGGACGGGTAATCGTCCTTGAGCAGCATCAGGTTTTCCGGGCGGGCGCCGCGCCAGGCGTAGATCGACTGGTCGTCGTCGCCCACCACGGTGAACTGGTTGCGCGTACCGATCAGCAACTTCACCAGTAGGTATTGGCTGGCGTTGGTGTCCTGGTATTCGTCCACCAGCAGGTAGCGCACCTTGTTCTGCCACTTTTCGAGGATGTCGGCGTGTTCCTGGAACAGCTTCACCGGCAGCAGGATCAGGTCGTCGAAGTCCACCGCGTTGAACGCCTTGAGCGTGCGCTGGTAGTGGGTGTAGACGATAGCGGCGGTCTGTTCCTTGGGGTTGCGCGCGTTTTCCAGGGCTTCGGGCGGCAGGATCAGGTCGTTTTTCCAGGCGCCGATCATGTTCTTGATCTCGTCGACGCCGTCGTCGCCCGCGTATTCCTTCTGCATGATGTCGGTCATCAGGGCCTTGACGTCAGTCTCGTCGAAGATCGAGAAGCCCGGCTTGTAGCCCAGCCGCACATGCTCCTTGCGGATGATGTTCAGGCCCAGGTTGTGGAAGGTACACACGGTGAGGCCACGGCCTTCGCCACCCTTGAGCAGGGTGCCGACACGCTCTTTCATTTCCCGCGCCGCCTTGTTGGTAAAGGTCATGGCGACGATGTACTGGGCGCGGATGCCACAGTTCTGGATCAGGTGCGCGATCTTGCGGGTGATCACGCTGGTCTTGCCGGAGCCAGCACCGGCGAGCACCAATAGAGGGCCGCCGACGTAGTTCACGGCTTCTTGCTGCCGGGGATTGAGTCGGGACATACGGAATTTTAGGAGTCGTTATTCAAAAGGGCGGGCATTTTAACAGGCTGGCGAGATTCTGCTGCCCTGGATCGACGGTGTGACGTACCACTCGATCTAAATTTGCCGCTTTTGATACTTTGCCGCAGGATGTCTGGGTTTTAAGACAATTGCTTACAGCCTGCGTATTTGATAACCCCTATCATTGGTGATTATCAGGCCGCACGTCATAATGCCCGCCGCCAACGAATTTTTGCAGAGTCTAGGGAGCTAGCTTGTCTACGCCTGTCGAACCCTTGCGTTTGCTGCTACTGGCCGATATGCCTGAGTGGGCAGCGTTGTTGCGCGAGTGCCTGGCGCCGATGGGCGATGGGGCTGTGCTGATCAGCGCGCCAAACTGGGACTCGGTGAGTCGTCTGTTCGATGACGACGACAGCGCCGTGCTGTTGACTACGCCCAGCCTGCAACCCGGCCCTGGGCGTTGCAGTTTGCCGTGCGTGTTGTTGTTGGAGCAGGAGCCGCTGGTTTCGCCGCTTGGCGTCAGTGACTGGCTGATCCGCAATGCGTTGGACGCCGACACACTGCGTCGTTGCCTGCGCCATGTGCGTGAGCGTGGTGTGCTGGAAAATACCCTGCAACGCCTGGCCGAGCAGGATCCGCTCACCGGCATTGCCAACCGCCAGGGCTTCCAGACCCTGCTGGCCGCACGGCTGGCCGAGAACGAAGGTCGCGGCCTGGCCCTCGGTCACCTGGACCTCGATAATTTCCGCCATGCCAACGATGCTCTCGGTCACCAGGCCGGCGACCGCTTGATCCTGCAAGTGGTCTCGCGGCTCAAGAGCCAGCTCGAAGCCGGTGATCAACTGGCGCGCCTGGGCAGCGACGAATTCGCCCTGCTGATCGATACGCGCCGAGCGCCTCAGCGTGCGGAGTGGATGGCCGAGCGCATCACCGAAGCCATGGCCGAGCCGTATTGGGTGGATGGCGAAAGCCTGCTGATCGGTTGCAGCCTGGGTGTGGCCCATGCCCGCGCCCGTGCCGGCGCCGACCCGCTGATGTGGCACGCCCATATCGCCATGCAGCAAGCCAAGAGCACCCAGGGCTGCACCTTTCATATCTTCAATGAGCGCATCAACCGCAATGCGCGCAGCCTGGCCGACCTGGAAAGCGAGCTGCGCCGTGCCTTGCGCCGCGATGAGCTGGAGCTGCATTACCAACCGCGTCTCGACCTGGACGACGGGCATATCGTCGGCCTGGAAGCCTTGGTGCGCTGGCGCCACGGCGAGCGGGGCCTGTTGCCGCCGAGCGAATTCGTGCCCCTGGCCGAGCAGAGCGGCCTGATTGTACCGTTGGGTTACTGGGTGATTTCCCGGGCCCTGCGTGACATGCAGGACCTGCGCGAACGCGGCCTGCCGCCGCTGCATATGGCGGTCAACCTGTCGTTTCGCCAGTTCCAGGACAGCCAATTGCTCTCCACGCTGAGCCGACTGATCAGCGAGCGCGGCGTGGAAGCGCAGTGGCTGGAATTCGAACTGACCGAAACCGCCGTGATGCGCCGCAGTGACCTGGTCAAGCAGACCATGGACGCCCTTGGCCGCCTGGGCGTGCGGTTTTCCCTGGATGACTTCGGCACGGGTTTCTCATCGTTCGTGCACCTCAACAGCCTGCCGATCGCCTTGTTGAAAATCGATAAGAGCTTTGTCGGCGGCATGGAAGAGCGCGAGGAAAACCGCAAGCTGGTGCACGCCATGATCAACCTGGCGCACAACCTCAATCTGGAAGTGGTGGCCGAAGGTGTAGAAACCCCCGAGCAACTGGCACTGTTGCGGTTGTTCGGCTGCGACCAGGCCCAGGGTTACCTGATCAGCAAGCCGCTGCCGTTGCCGGAGCTGGTGGAATACCTGACCTTCGGCAACGGCCAGCACACCCGCGTGGGGGAGGGGCTCTAGTCGGTCTGTGCAGCCTGAAACCCGGTGTCGGCTTCGGGCTCCGAGCCTTCGCGCCGAATCATCCGCTTCATCTTCGCTTCAAACGCCCAGGTCAGGCTTATCGCCGCGCAGGCCAGGCCCAGCGCCAGGCCCCACCACACGCCGGTCGGGCCCCAGCCCAACGTGAAGGCCATCAACCAGGCTGACGGCGCGCCAATCAACCAGTAGCAGCCCGCCCCGATCAGGAACGTGGTCTTGGCGTCTTTGAGTCCACGAATGCAGCCCATGGCGATGGTTTGCACGCCGTCGAACAGCTCGAACCATGCGGCGACGGCGAGCAGGCTGACGGCCAGGACGATCACGTCGTGGAACGCCGGGTTGTCGTGGTCGATAAGCAGTCCAATGAGCGGATCGGAAAACAGCCACAGCACCGCGGCGAATCCCAGCATTATCGCCGCGCCAAAGCCAATGCCGACGCGCCCGGCCATGCGTGCATGCACCAACTGCCCGGCGCCGTAATGTTGGCCGATACGCATGGTCACCGCGTAGGACATCCCCGCCGGCACCATAAAGGCCACCGACACGATTTGCAGGGCGATCTGGTGCGCTGCCAACTGCGTGCTGCCCATGGTGCCCATGCACAGTGCTGCAAAGGCAAACAGCCCGACCTCCACCGCATAGGTACCGCCAATCGGCAGGCCGAGGCGCCACAGCTCGCGCAAGTACCGGGTGTTGAGGCGAAGCAGCCCGGTGCCCAGCGGGTAGGCTGCATAAGCTCGGTTGCTGCGGATGTACCACATCAACGCCAGCGCCATGCTGTTGGCGACAATGGCCGTGACTAAACCAATGCCCATCAAGCCGAGTTTGGGCAGGCCGAACATGCCTTCGATGAGCGCGTGGTTGAGCAGGTAGTTGACTACCGTGCCGCCGAGGCTGATCACCATCACCGGAGTGGCCTTGCCGATGGCGCTGGTAAAACCGCGCAGGGCCATGAAGCTCAGGTAGCCGGGCAGGGCGAACGGCAGCATGGTCAGAAATTGCCCTGCCGAGTGCACATTGGTTTCGGTTTGGCCGAACATCAGCAACACCGGCTTGAGGTTCCACAGCAGCAGGGCCGCCGCCAGGGCCATCAGCCAGGCCAGCCACAGCCCCGCCTGGGTCAGGCGGGTGGCGCCTTCGATATCGCCCGCGCCATGGCGGATGGCAACCAGGGTGCCCACGGCGGCAATCACGCCGATGCAGAAAATCGCGACGAACGAATAACTCGCTGCGCCCAGGCCGCCACCGGCCAGGGCTTCGGGGCTCAGGCGCGCCATCATCAGGGTGTCGGTCAACACCATCAGCATGTGCGCCAACTGCGAGGCAATCAACGGCCCTGACAGCCGCAGAATGGCCCAGAGTTCGGTACGTGCCGGATGCTGCATGATCATCACGCTCAAAAAGTCAGAGGGTTGGGGAGGGGTTGATTCTCGGCGCTCCCAGCCGATTGCACAAAGGGATAAAAGCGATCGTTCGCATGATTAAAACTCATGCCTGTTTGATTCTGGTAGGGTTTCGACACTGCACTGTCGGAGCCTTTCCTATGTCCCGCCGTCTTCCTCCTCTTTATGCGTTGCGTGCCTTTGAAGCCGCCTCCCGGCACAACTCCTTCACCCGCGCAGCGGAGGAGCTGTCGATTACCCAAAGTGCCGTGAGCCGACATATCCGCACGCTCGAAGAGCATTTCGCCTGCCGCCTGTTCCAGCGCAACGGCCGCGCCTTGCAGCTCACTGAGGCGGCGCGCCTGTTGTTGCCCGGTGTGCGCGAAGGGTTCGCGGCGCTGGAGCGGGCCTGCCATACCTTGAATGCCGAAGATGACATCCTGCGCATGAAGGCCCCCTCCACATTGACCATGCGCTGGCTGCTGGCGCGGCTCAGCCGCTTCCGGGCGCTACAGCCGGGCAATGAGGTGCAACTGACCAGCGCCTGGATGAGCGTGGACGAGGTGGACTTCAATCAGGAGCCTTTCGACTGTGCGGTGCTGCTGAGCGATGGGCGCTTTCCGGCGGATTGGGAGGCCATTTACCTGTTCCCCGAGCTGTTGATTCCTGTCGGTGCGCCGAACCTGCTGGAGGAGGGTCCTTGGGACGCCGCGCGCCTGGCCACCGCCGAATTGCTGCACCCCACGCCCGACCGGCGAGACTGGCGTAATTGGCTGGAGCGCATGCAGCTGTCGTCCCAAGTGTCACTCAAGGGGGGGCAGGTGTTCGATACCCTGGAGTTGGGCATGATCGCCGCCGCGCGGGGCTACGGCGTTTCCATGGGCGATTTGCTGATGGTGGCAGAAGACGTAGCCCAAGGACGATTGAGCCTGCCATGGCCGACGGCCGTGGCCAGCGGGGAAAATTACTACCTGGTGTGGCCAAAAACCCGCCCCGGTGGCGAGCGCTTGCGACGCTTGGCGGATTTTCTGCAAAGCGAGGTACAGGCCATGGTGTTGCCTGCGGTAGAGCGTCTCGACTGAAGGGTTGGAGATGTTGGTTGGCAACCGTTTGCGTCATACCCCTGTTAATCGCTCAAGTATTGCCTCAGCCCGCCGAAGTAGGTGTGTTGGAACTATCGTGCACCAACGCTTCCCATCAGATAATTTGCCGAGCAGCGCTATGAGATCAGGATGATCCTGGCCTCGGCCAGGAGCTGTCATGTCTCAACCTCGCGCCCGGATCGCCTCCCAGTTAGGTCTCGCGTTAGCCGTGATTCTGGCTGTCGTTATCAGCGGCAGTACGGTGTTTGCCTTGCGTTCCCTCGACTCCGCCAACCTCGACACCCGCGAGGAACACCTGGCCAGTGAGGCGCGTTTGCTCGCCGACCAGCTCAATACCTTCCACGGCACCTTGCGCGAGAGCACTCAGCGTTTGAGCGGGCTGTTTGAAAAGCGCTTCGGCGCCGGGTTGAGCGTGCATGCGGACCAGCCCGTGACCGTGGCCGGTGTTCAGACGCCGAGCCTGTACCTAGGCAGCGAGGTGCTGAATAACAACTTTGATCAAGTGGATGAGTTCAAGCAAATGTCCGGCGGCGTGGCCACCGTATTTGTGCGCAGTGGCGACGACTTCATCCGTATCAGCACGTCCTTGACCAAGCAGGATGGCAACCGCGCCATCGGTACCGTCCTCGACCGTCAGGGCCCAGCCTATCAGCGCGTTGTGGGTGGGCAGACCTATATCGGCAGGGCGGTATTGTTCGATCGCTCCTACATGACCCAGTACAGCCCGGTGCGTGACAGCGGCGGTAAGGTCATTGCTGTGCTGTTCATCGGTTTTGACTACACCGATGCGCAGAATGTCCAATTCGAAAACCTCAAGCGCTTCCGAATTGGCCAGACCGGTTCCCTTGCGCTGCTGGATGAGCAGAAGCACTGGCTGGTGCCACCCGCCGGCGTGCAGGCGCTGGATCAATCGGTGCCGGTGATGCTGGACCTGGCCAAGACCCCAGGCAAAGGCCGCTTCTGGAGCGACAAGAACGAAGATTTCTATAGCGTTTCGGTACCGTTCGAAGGCGGGCCTTGGGCCGTAATCGCGAGCATGCCGAAAGCTGAAATCCGCGCTGTGACCTGGGCTGTGGGTATTCGCCTGGTGATCGGCAGCGTGCTGGCGATGTTGCTGGCCGTGGGCGCGACGGTCTGGTTGCTGCGCAGCAAGTTGCAGCCCCTGAGTGACCTGGTGCGTCAGGCCGAGGCCTTGGGCGCGGGCGATTTGAGCGCACGCTTGAATGTGTCCAGCCATGACGAAATCGGCCAACTGGCGCGCAGCTTCAACCAGATGGGCGAAGCGCTGTCGACCATGGTCTCGCATATCCGTAACGCGGCCGAAGAGGTCAACAGCCGCGCCCAGGCGTTGTCCGGTTTGTCCGGCGGTGCCTATGAGGGCATGGAGCAGCAGTCCGGCGAGATCACCAGCATGGCCGGCGCGGTGGAGGAGTTCAGCGCCACGTCGTTGAATATCGCCGACAACATGGGCAATACCGAACGCCTGGCTCAGGAAAACGCCCAGCAGACCCGCATTGGCCGCACTTCGATGCAGGAAGCGTCGTCGTCCCTGGAACACATTGCCACGGCCCTGAACAGCACGGCCACGGTGATCAACACCCTCGGCCAGCGCTCCCAGGAAATCGGCGGGATCGTCGGCGTGATCACCTCGATTGCCGAACAGACCAATTTGCTGGCGCTCAACGCTGCTATTGAAGCCGCCCGCGCAGGGGAGCAAGGCCGTGGTTTCGCCGTGGTGGCGGACGAAGTACGTAATCTGGCGTCGCGTACCCGCGAGGCCACCGACGAAATTTCCGGGATGATCCAGAGCATTCAGAAGGAAACCGGCAACGCCATCAGCACCATGGAACAAGGCAACGCGCTGATGCAGGAAGGTCTGTCGCGCAACGCTGACGTGGCCTCGGCCCTGGCGCGTATCGATGAGCAAAGCCGCTCGGCCGGTCAGCAGTTCGCTGCGATCACCACCGCCACCCAGGAGCAGAGCAGCACCGCGACCCTGCTCAGCAGCAACCTGCAGAGCATCGCGCTGGCCAACAGCGAGCAGCGTGAAGTGGTGTCCAACCTGGCGATTACCGCCAAGGAGCTGGAGACGCTGGCGGCGAGCCTGCGCCATGAGGTGGATCGATTTCGCTGAGCCACCGCTGTACAAAGTGTGGAAGGGGGAAAACGCCTCCCACATTTAGATCTGCGCCAAGCTTAAGTGATCGCCGCCGGGCGATATTGCAGGGCTTCCTTCAAATGGTCACGCGAGATGGCATCCACCTGATCCAGATCCGCCAGGGTGCGTGCCACCTTGAGCAGCCGATGCGCCGCGCGCAGTGACAGCGTCAGTCGTTCACAGGCCGTTTCCAGCCAGCCTTCATCCACCTTCGCGAGCTTGCAGTGCTCGCGCAGCCCTGGCAGATCAAGAAAGGCATTCGCACAGCCCTGGCGCTTTTGCTGATGCTCGCGGGCTTGGGCGACTCGTGCTGAGGCATGGGCGGTATCCTCGCCCGCCTGTTGGATCGGGTTCAGCGCAGTCGTTTCCCGAGCCACGGTGAGGTGCAAATCGATCCGGTCCAGCAACGGCCCGGACAGCTTGTTGCGATACCGCTGGATCTGCTCCGGCGTACAGCGACAGCGCCCGCTGGGTTCGCCCATATAGCCGCAAGGGCAGGGGTTCATCGCCGCGACCAGCTGAAAGCGTGCCGGGAAACTCACTCGGTCGCGGGCTCGGGAAATCACGATATGCCCCGATTCCAGCGGTTCACGCAGCACTTCCAACACCTTGCGATCAAATTCCGGCAGTTCATCCAGGAACAGCACCCCATGATGAGCCAGGGTGATTTCTCCCGGCTGTGGTTTCGAGCCGCCGCCCACCAGTGCCGGGCCTGATGCCGAGTGATGCGGTTGGCGGAACGGTCGATGGGGCCAATGGCTCAGCGGTGCCAGGCTTACAACCGATTGAATCGCGGCAACCTCCAGCGCCTCCTGTTCGTTCAACGGGGGTAACAAACCTGGCAGGCGGCTGGCGAGCAAGGTCTTGCCGGTGCCGGGCGGCCCACTGAGCAGCAGGTTATGCGCGCCCGCCGCCGCAATCAGCAACGCGCGCTTGGCCGCCAGTTGGCCCTGCACTTCACTCAAGTCCGGGTAAGGCTTGTTCAAGTACAGCAAGCCATCGGACTTGTAAGGCTCGATCGGCACATGTCCATTCAGATGCGCCACCACCTGCAGCAGGTGGTCCACCGCAATCACCTTCAACCCGGAAGCCAGGCATGCTTCCTCGGCATTTGCCCGCGGCACTATCACGGTGCGCCCGGCCTTGCGCGCTGCCAGCGCTGCCGGCAACACGCCTTTTACCGCTCGTACTTCACCGGACAGCGCCAGCTCCCCCAGGCATTCCACGTCATCGAGCATCAACGCCGGCACCTGCATACTGGCCGCCAGGATCCCCAGGGCAATCGCCAGATCAAAACGCCCGCCGTCCTTGGGCAGGTCGGCGGGCGCGAGGTTGAGGGTGATCCGGCGGGCGGGGTATTGCAGCGCGGAGTTGAGAATGGCACTGCGCACGCGGTCCTTGCTTTCCTTGACCGCGGTTTCGGGCAGCCCCACCAGCGTCAGGGACGGCAGACCATTGGCCATATGCACTTCGACGGTGACGGCAGGGGCTTCGACGCCGATCTGGGCGCGGCTGTGGACGATGGCGAGGGACATGCTCGTTCCTTGAATGGGGAGGCCGCTTCCTGCGGTTTTTCAAGGGTAGACGAGGTGGGGGGACGCGAGGCGGGGAGGTTTTACAGAACGTATCCAGAGCAAATGTGGGAGGGAGCAACCCCCCTCCCACATTGATCGCGTTTATTCAGCAGGAGGGCTCAACCGCGCTTCCAGCTCTGCGACCTTAGCCTCCAGGCTCTCCAACCGCGCACGGGTGCGGGCGAGAACCACCATCTGGCTATCAAACTCTTCCCGGCTCACCAGGTCGAGCTTGCTGAAGCCACTTTGCAGCAAGGCCTTGAACTGGCTTTCGATTTCATTGCGGGGCAGCGGGGTGTCGCCGCTGAACAGGCGAGAGGCATGGCCGCTCAGGGCGTCGAGGAGGTCTTTGGGCGCGAGCATGGGGAATATTCCGGAAAACTGTTGGCGGGCAGTGTATCACGCAGCGTCTATAGTCTTTTTCACGGCCTGAGTCGCACGCTTTTCGCGCATCAGGCTGGGCGGCTATGCACCGTTTTCGTGCGCATTGCCGTCGCCAGATAGCCCCGCTGGTGGGCTTGAGTGGGCAAAGGACTGATTTCAGTGATTTTTACGGAGCTGGCAAGGTTTCTGCTTAGACGATCATGACCCATGCACTGATGCAGTCGCTGTGACGAATGCAGTGCGCCGACGGATCAGGGGTACAGGTTTCGTCACCAGTGGTTCGCTGGCGTCGCAATGGCAATTGCCCTTGCGACGATGCGTTACAAAGCCAGGCACTGCGCTTAGACTTGAGACGGGTTTGTTTTCCTGGGGCAAGTCCACCAATTCGGGAGAGAGTTTTCATGAAGCTAGTCACTGCCATCATCAAGCCGTTCAAGTTGGACGATGTACGCGAGTCGTTGTCCGAGATCGGCGTGCAGGGCATTACCGTTACTGAGGTCAAGGGCTTCGGTCGGCAGAAGGGTCACACCGAGCTGTATCGCGGCGCGGAATATGTAGTCGATTTCCTGCCGAAGGTGAAGATTGATGTCGCCATTGACGACAAGGATCTTGACCGGGTTATCGAGGCGATAACCAAGGCCGCCAACACCGGCAAAATTGGTGACGGCAAGATCTTCGTGGTCAATCTGGAACAGGCTATTCGCATCCGTACCGGCGAAACCGATACCGACGCAATCTAAGCCGCCAAACCCCAACGCCCCAGGAGAAAACAATATGACTCTGCGTAAATTCGCAGGGCTCGGAGCCCTGTTGTCCATCGTAATGCCAAGCCTGGCCATGGCGGCAGACGAAGTGGCTGCTCCAGTCCTCAATTCCGGCGACACCGCCTGGATGCTCACATCCACCGCGCTGGTGCTGTTCATGACCATTCCAGGCCTGGCGCTGTTCTACGGCGGCATGGTGCGCTCCAAGAACATTCTGTCGGTGATGATGCAGTGCTTCGCCATCACGGGCCTGATCAGCATTCTGTGGGTCATCTACGGCTATAGCATCGCGTTCGATACCACCGGTATGGAACAGGGGGTGGTCAACTTCAACTCCTTCTTCGGCGGCATGGGCAAGGCGTTCCTGGCGGGTGTGACCCCGGCCAGCATCACCGGGCCGGCTGCGCTGTTCCCGGAAGCAGTGTTCATCACCTTCCAGATGACCTTCGCCATCATCACCCCGGCGCTGATCGTAGGTGCGTTCGCCGAACGCATGAAGTTCTCCGCCATGCTGATCTTCATGGCTATCTGGTTCACCCTGGTCTATGCGCCAATCGCCCACATGGTGTGGAGCGGCAACGGTGGCCTGCTGTGGGACTGGGGCGTGCTGGACTTCGCTGGCGGCACCGTGGTGCACATCAACGCCGGTGTAGCTGGCCTGGTGGCGTGTATCGTGCTCGGCAAGCGTAAAGGCTTCCCAACCACCCCGATGGCGCCTCATAACCTGGGTTACACCCTGGTGGGTGCGGCCATGCTGTGGGTCGGCTGGTTCGGCTTCAACGCCGGCTCTGCGGCTGCGGCCAACGGCACCGCCGGTATGGCGATGCTGGTGACTCAGATTGCGACCGCTGCTGCAGCACTGGGCTGGATGTTCGCCGAGTGGATCACTCACGGTAAGCCAAGCGCACTGGGCATCGCCTCGGGTGTCGTGGCTGGTCTGGTAGCCGTTACACCGGCCGCCGGCACTGTTGGCCCGATGGGCGCCCTGGTGATCGGCCTGGTGGCCGGTGTGGTCTGCTTCTTCTGCGCCACCAGCCTCAAGCGCAAGCTGGGCTACGACGACTCCCTGGACGCATTCGGTGTGCACGGTATCGGCGGTATCGTCGGCGCGATCCTCACCGGTGTGTTTGCAGCCCCTGCATTGGGCGGCTTCGGCACCGTGACTGACATCGCAGCTCAAGTCTGGATCCAGTGCAAAGGTGTCGGTTTCACCGTGATCTACACGGCTATCGTGACCTTCATCATCCTCAAGGTGCTGGACGCGGTCATGGGGCTGCGGGTTACCGAAGAGGAAGAGGCTGTCGGCCTCGACCTGGCGCAACACAACGAACGCGGCTACAACCTGTAAGTACGCGAAAAAAAGATGCCCGGCTTGCCGGGCATTTTTTTGCCTGGCGTTTGTCAGTGATAACAAGCTGTACCGGTTTTTGCGTCGAGTTTGTGATGGGGCGCACGCGGCACTTTCCACCGTGCGAATGTCTTACAGGCATGTAGGCGTATTCGGCACTTTGTTTTTTCCCAGAGCGCGCTAGAATGCGCGCCGATGGGCGGAGAACTGTATGTGGCAACAGACCCTGATTACCCTGCGGGCCAAGCCCCGGGGCTTTCACTTGGTGACCGATGAGTTGCTTGCCGGCTTGCCTGAATTGAAGGCGTGTCGCGTCGGCCTGTTACACCTGTGGTTGCAGCACACTTCGGCCTCGTTGACCGTCAACGAGAATGCCGACCCGGCGGTTCGCCGTGACTTCGAGCGGTTTTTCAACTCGCTGGTGCCGCAAGGCCGTGCCGGGTTCGAACACAACGACGAAGGTCCGGATGATCTGCCGGCGCACTTCAAGGCCAGTCTCCTGGGCTGCCAGCTGAGTTTGCCGGTCAAGGCCGGCCGCTTGGCGATGGGGACCTGGCAAGGTGTTTATCTGGGCGAGCACCGTGATCATGGCGGTGCTCGTAAAGTCCTCGCCACCTTGCACGGTGATGGGGCATAAGCCACTGGTTATCCAGTGGATGTTGATTTTTTTCCGGCAACCTCGACAGAGGGCGAAGCTGGGCTATAACTAATCTGCTTTTCGCAAGTCATGAGGTAGAACATGAGCGACGATGATCTGGAAAACGACGAACTCGAAGTAGGTGACGAAGACGACACCGAAGAAGGTCTTGAAGCGGCGGCGGAAGACGTCGCTGAAGACGACGGTGGTGATGACGCTCCTGTTCCAGCTGCCAAAGGCAAGGCCAAGGCTGCTGTGTCGGTAGACGAATTGCCGAGCGTTGAGGCCAAGAACAAAGAGCGCGATGCGTTGGCCCGTGCGATGGAAGAGTTTCTTGCCAAAGGCGGCAAAGTGGTCGAAGTCGAGCCCAATGTGGTTGCAGACCCGCCCAAGAAGCCGGATAACAAGTACGGCAGCCGACCTATCTAAGGTCAGCCACCTGCTTGTAAGAAAAAGCCCGCCGTCGCTGCGGGTTTTTTCATGCCTGATGATTTATTTGAGCCTTGTGGTAATCCAAATGTGGGAGGGGGCTTGGATCTCTGGTGCTACTGCCAACTGCGCAGCAACTCCGGTAGCTCAGTCAGGCTACGAATCTCCGCGTCGGGACGCTTGTCTGCTTCCCACACCTTGGCGGTGGGGTTAAACCACACCGCCCTCAGCCCCGCTTGCTGCGCCCCGGCAATGTCATCCCCAGGGTGATCGCCAACATGCACCGCCGCGCTGGCATCCACTCCGCCTCGCTGCAGCGCTTCCTGAAACAACCGCGCATCCGGCTTGGCGATGCCGATATCTTCAGCGCGCAAGGCAAAGTGAAAGTAGTCCGCCAGGCCCACACGCTGCACATCGGCATTGCCATTGGTAATCACACCCAGCAGAAAGTGCTGGCGCAGCGCTTGCAGCATCGGCTCCGCTTCAGGGAAGGGAGTGAGTTGATGGCGGGCGTGAATGAATGCTTCGAAACACACATCAGCCATTTCCGTGGCCTCAGGCTGTGGATACCCGGCCTCTTCAAACGCATGTATCAACACCCGATGGCGCAGGATACTGATGCGGTGTTTGAGTTCGGGATGACGTTGCAGCACCTGCTGACGCAGGCTGGCGAAGTGTTCCAGCGGCAGGTCGCCCACCTTGGAGGCGTTAACCGCCAGCCATTCGCGCATCGACGCTTCGGCGCTGATGATGACGGGTACGTTGTCCCAGAGCGTGTCGTCCAGGTCGAAAGTGATCAGCTTGATGCTCATGAGTCGCCGTCCTTGATGCGTTTGGCCCGTGGATGGGCGCTGTCGTAGACCGTTGCCAGGTGTTGGAAGTCCAGATGGGTATAGATCTGCGTGGTCTTGATGTCGGAGTGGCCGAGCAGTTCCTGCACGGCGCGCAGGTCCTGGGACGATTCCAGCATATGGCTGGCAAAGGAGTGCCGCAGCATATGCGGATGCAGGTTCTGCCCCAGCTCGCGCTCGCCCGCGGCCTTGACCCGTAACTGGATGGCCCGTGGCCCCAGGCGCCGGCCTTGATGGCTGATAAACACCGCGTCGTCCACCGGGTTGGCCAGGGCGCGCAGCGGCAGCCACAGTTGCAGGGCTTCGCGGGCTTTCCTGCCTACCGGCAGCACCCGGGTCTTGCTGCCCTTGCCGAGCACTTGCACCAGGCCATCGGCCAGGTCGAGTTGATCGAGGTTCAGGCCCGTCAGCTCCGACAGGCGCAGGCCCGAAGAGTAGAACAGCTCGAGGATCGCCTGGTCGCGGTGGGCGAGGAAATCGTCCTCCACGGCGCCATCGAGCAATTGCAGGGCACGGTCGGTGTCCAGGGTCTTGGGCAGGCGTCGTTCGCCTTTCGGCGGGGACAGGCCATTGGCCGGGTCGTGGTCGCAGAGGCCTTCGCGATTGAGGTAGTGATAGAGACCGCGCACCGCCGACAGCAGGCGTGACAGGCTGCGCGAGGACTGGCCTTGCTGATGCAGCCGTGCGACCAGGCTGCGCAGGTTCTGGATGTCCAGGGCCTTCCAGCTGGTGACCTGCTGTTTCTCGCAGTACGCCAGGACCTTGTTCAAGTCCCGTCGGTAAGCCTCCAGGGTATGGGGTGACACCTGGCGCTCGTTACGCAGGTGAGCGCAGTAAGCGTCCAGTTGCCGTTCCATGGCTAGCGCACCGCGCGCAGGGCGGTGGTGAAGCGTGGCAAGACGCGGCCCAGCACTTCGGCAATATAGGTCAGGAACAAGGTGCCCACCGAGCTCTTGTAGTGCGCGGGATCGCGGCTGGCAATGGCCAGTACGCCGTGCAGGCCTTGATGGCTGAGGGCGACTACGGCGGTAGAGCCGATCTGCTTGCGCTGTTCGGCGCCGAACAGGAAGTCCAGCTCGTGCTCGCGCAGGGTGCCGCTGATGGTCTTGCCTTCGGAAAGCAGGCCGCCGATCGCGGTTTGCGCATCGCCGCCGCTGACCCAGCGACCCACCGGCATCGGGTTGTCGCTGAACAGGATCAGGCTGACAAACGGAACCTGGAAGTCCTGGCGCAGGCTGTCTTCCACGGCGATGACCGTTTCTTCCAGGCTGGTGGCGTCCATCAGTGTAAGAATCAGGCGGCGGGTCTTGTCGAACAGGCGGTCGTTGTCGCGGGCGACGTCCATCAACTGCGAAAGCCGATGGCGCATTTCAATGTTGCGTTCGCGCAGGATCTTCATCTGTCGCTCCACCAGCGACACGGTATCGCCGCGCTGGTGGGGAATGCGCAGGGCCGGTAGCAGTTCTTCGTGTTCGACGAAGAAATCCGGATTAGCCTCAAGGTACGCCGCGACAGCAGCGGCCTCCAGACTTTCGCTCGGGGTAGCTTGTGCGGGCACTTGAGGCTTATCGGTCATTAGCTTGGCTCACTCATAGACGGACCTGTCCTTCGTATACGCGCGAGGCCGGCCCGGTCATCATCACCGGGTGGCCAGGGCCTGCCCATTCGATGGACAAGCGTCCACCGGGCAGGTCGATCAACAGCGGCGAATCCATCCACCCCTGGCTGATCGCGGCCACGGCAGCGGCGCAAGCACCGGTACCGCAGGCCTGGGTTTCGCCGGCGCCGCGTTCCCACACACGCAATTGCGCGCGGGAACGGTCGATCACCTGCAGGAAGCCCACATTGACCCGCGCCGGAAAGCGCGGGTGGTGTTCGATCTTCGGCCCCAGTTCATGCACGGGTGCAGCGTTGATGTCGTTGACCCGCAGCACGGCATGGGGGTTGCCCATGGAGACGGCCGCCAGGTCGACGATCTTGCCGTCGACATCCACTGCATAGCTGGTGGCCTGCTCGCTCGCCTGGAACGGAATATCCGCCGGCACCAGGCGTGGCGCGCCCATGTTGACGCTGATCTGGCCGTCGCTGCGAATATCCAGCTCGATCACGCCGCTCTTGGTCTCGACGCGAATCTGCCGCTTGGCGGTCAGGCGCTTGTCCAGCACAAAGCGTGCAAAGCAGCGCGCACCGTTGCCGCACTGTTCCACTTCGGAACCGTCGGAGTTGAAGATCCGATAACGGAAATCCACCTCCGGGTTGCTTGGCGCCTCGACGATCAGCAATTGGTCGAAACCAATCCCGGTATGCCGGTCGCCCCACTGTTTAGCGTGCTTGGGCAGGATGTGCGCGTGCTGGCTGACCAGGTCGAGGACCATGAAATCATTGCCCAGCCCGTGCATCTTGGTAAAACGCAGCAGCATGGCTTACTCCGGCAGCAGGCTTTCGCCAGCATACAACTCGGCTACCGTCTCGCGGCGACGCACTTCAAACGCTTGATCACCGTCCACCAACACCTCGGCGGTACGTCCGCGGGTGTTGTAGTTGGAACTCATGACAAACCCATAGGCACCGGCCGAATGCACGGCCAGCAGGTCGCCTTCTTCCAGGGCCAGCTGACGATCCTTGGCCAGGAAGTCGCCGGTCTCGCAGATCGGGCCGACGATGTCATAGGTGCGCGCTTCGCTGTTGCGAGGCGTCACGGCGGTGACATTCATCCAGGCCTGGTAGAGCGCCGGGCGGATCAGGTCGTTCATCGCCGCATCGACGATGGCGAAATCCTTGTGTTCGGTGTGCTTGAGGTACTCGACCTGGGTCAGCAGCACGCCGGCGTTGGCGACGATATAGCGGCCCGGCTCGAACATCAGCGTCAGGTCGCGGCCTTCGATACGTTCGCGCACGGCCTGGATATAGTCGGCGATCGCCGGTGGCTCTTCATCGCGATAACGCACGCCCACGCCACCACCGAGGTCGATGTGGTGCAGGTAGATGCCACATTCGCCCAGGCGGTCGATCAATGCCAGCAGGCGGTCGAGGGCATCCAGGAACGGAGGCAGTGTGGTCAGTTGCGAGCCGATATGGCAGTCGACACCCAGCACTTCCAGGTTCGGCAGTTGGGCGGCGCGGATGTACACGTCTTCGGCGTCGGCAATGGCGATGCCGAACTTGTTCTCTTTGAGACCGGTGGAAATGTACGGGTGGGTGCCGGCATCGACGTCCGGGTTGACGCGCAGGGAGATCGGCGCACGAACACCCATCTCGGCCGCGACGACTTGCAGGCGCTCCAGCTCGTCGGTGGATTCGACGTTGAAGCAATGTACGCCGACTTCCAGGGCGCGGCGCATGTCTTCGCGGCTCTTGCCGACGCCGGAGAACACGATCTTGTCAGCCTGGCCACCGGCGGCCAGTACCCGTTCCAGCTCGCCACGGGAGACGATGTCGAAACCGGCGCCCAGACGCGCCAGGACATTCAGTACACCCAGGTTGGAGTTGGCCTTGACTGCGTAGCACACCAGGTGCGGTACGCCATCGAGAGGGTCGGTGAACGAGCGGTATTGGGCTTCGATATGCGCACGGGAGTACACGTAGGTCGGGGTACCAAAGCGCTGGGCAATCGCGGACAACGCCACGCCTTCCGCGAACAGCTCGCCGTCCCGGTAGTTAAAAGCGTCCATGGAGCTCCCTTATTCGTAGGTGTCGTGCTTATGCGCTTTGGATGGCTTTTGCGACGATTGCGCCTGTTCATTCGGGTCTTTGCTGTCATCGGGCAGGTACAGCGGGCCTTTTTGACCACAGGCACTAACGAGGCAAGCGACCGCGACGAGCGCAGCAAGGGAAGAGATCAGGCGCTTCATGGCGAAATCCTTGAATATGCATTAATTGCGCCCGAGTATACCGACCACCCGCCAGCTTGCCTATGCGCTGAAATACCCGTCCGGCGGGGGTTTGCCGAGATAGCTGAGAAGCGGACTACGCTGGTTGAGGATATTTCACGCCGTCAATCGTGTTGAAATCGGTATCCTTTGCAATCGGCGGGGCTCGCCCGTATCGTGCGGCGCTTGAGCAAAACCAGACACTTTTGAGGTTGCCACAATGAGTTTGACCGAAGCCCGTTTTCACGACCTGG
This sequence comes from Pseudomonas sp. SB113, assembly GCF_040754745.1. Taxonomy (NCBI): domain Bacteria; kingdom Pseudomonadati; phylum Pseudomonadota; class Gammaproteobacteria; order Pseudomonadales; family Pseudomonadaceae; genus Pseudomonas; species Pseudomonas sp. SB113. The sequence continues at coordinate 52,022 of NZ_JBFMHW010000005.1, read as the reverse complement.
TGGATGCGACCCAGCAGGCGCTGGAAGATATTTTTGACGACAGCGGCCTGGACGTGGACCTGGAAAACTCGGCCGGCGTGCTGACCGTCAAGTTCGAGAGCGGCCCGCAACTGATCTTCAGTCGCCAGGAACCGCTGCGTCAGCTGTGGCTGGCAGCGCGCTCCGGCGGCGTTCACTTCGACTACGACGAAGAAAGCGGCAAATGGCAGTGCGACAAGAGTGAAGAGTTGTTGGGCGAGATGCTCACGCGCCTGGTCCACGAATATACCGGCGCCGAGCTGGATTTCGACGAGATTTGACCGTGACCCAGCCTGCACCCGCACGCCCGCCCAAGCCGCTGTTCAGTAATGTCAGCCCGGCGGTGCCGTCACCTTGTATCAGTTTGTGTCGCCTGGACGAGCAAAAAGTCTGCCTCGGCTGCTTCCGCCATGTGGAAGACATCCGTGAATGGCGCTCCGCCGATGATCAGCGGCGTCGAGTGATCGTGGCCCAGGCCGAGCAACGTAAAGCCGCGCCTTGACCCCGTCTTGTTTATTTGCCGTGCTGTGGTAGTGTCCGGGTACACCTCAACTCATCGAGGTCCGTGAGAACCCCGCCTTTTCCTGGCGGGGTTTTGCTTTTTTGTGCAGAAAAAAGGAGTCTGCCTGAATCATGACCGCACCTTCCATCATTCTTACCCGTCTCGACGTGCAGCGTCTTGAGCAACTGATTGACCGTGTAGGCGAGGACTCGCCGGGTGTCGAAGCCCTTCAACACGAACTCGACCGCGCCGAAGAAGTGGTTGGTCACGATGAAGTGCCTGCAACGGTCGTAACCATGAACTCCAGCGTGCATTGCCGGGAGCAAGGCAGTGGCAAGGACTACCACCTGACCCTCGTCTACCCGAAAGACGCGAACGCCGACGCAGGCAAGATCTCGATCCTGGCACCAGTCGGCAGTGCTTTGCTCGGCTTGCAGGTGGGTCAACACATTGATTGGCCAGCACCCGGCGGCAAGACCCTCAAGCTTGAACTGCTCAGCGTTGAAGGTCAGCCCACCGACGGCGGTGCCTTCGCGCTCTAAACCTGATTCAACGCCGCATTGAGTGACTCTTCCAGCTCGGTTTTGTAGCGCAGGTACAGGTTGCTCGGGCTTTGCACATCACCGAGCAGCCCCGACAGGTCGAGGTCGGTGATGTAGCAGCGGTAGCGTTCGGTTTCCCGGCGTTGCCCGACGATTTCCTGGGCGACCACCGCAAACAGTTGGTCGCCGAACTCCAGTTCGGAAAACTCCCGCTGATTGCAGTACAGGGTAATGCCCACCTGGCCCGGCGCCGCCTTGCCGATAATCGCCTGCACGTCATAAAACGGTTTGTTGGCCGGATTCTGCGGGGCCGGCCGCGGCTCGACGCCGCGCGCGCGCGTGCTGCCCGACGGCAACAGTTGGTAGTACAAGGTTTGCACCTCACCCAACGTTTGTTGCGTGTCCAGGGGCGATAGCGCTTCCCGGCGGTAGATGATCGACTGCAAAAAGCGCTGCAGCGGTGCCAACAGGCTCTGTTCATCATGAAACGGTAAGCGTTGCTGCCAGAGTGCGTTGAATTCATCCAGGACATAGAGCTCGGCGAAGCCTTCGTTGACCCGGTAGAACACCTGCACGCAATCGGCCATGCCCATGGGTAGCAACAGTGCCAGGTCGTGGTCTTCCAGGGCCATGGCATCCAGATGCAGCGGGCTGTAGCTGGCCAATTCTTCGCTGAGGTAGGCGACCAGCGCGTCCTGGGTCGCCAGTGATACGTGGGTGGCTTGGCCCGGCATCAACTCCATCACGTGATAGTGCTGCTGCACCTGGAGCAAGTAGCGGTGATTGCCCTGGCCCAGCAGCAGGTTCTGCGCGGTGTCGAAGATTTCTTCCACGCGCTGGGCAATGAACTGCGCGCGGTTGTGACAGAAGCAGCGCACCCGCAGCCGAGGCAGATGATCCGGCGGCAGTTGGTTGAGGTAGTCGCGCAGGCAGTCGAGTAGGGCATGGGGGCCGTCGTAGCGGCTGACCATCACCTCGTTCCAGCTGTTGAGCGTGACCTGGTCCAAGGTCAGTACCAGGTTGTCGCGCACACCGGCATAACTCAGGGAGTCGGTGCGCTCGGTGGTCATCAGGATATTCAGGTCGCGATGATGCTTGAGCGGATCGACGCCGACGTTGATCAGCAGCAACACCTCCTCGGGCACTGCCGAGCGCAGCAGGCGTGCTTCATCGACGCTGGCCAGGGGCAAGGCGATGGTTTGTTGCAGGCTGCCCAGCAGGTTGAACAGCTCGAATTCGGTCATGTCGCTGGTGCCGGGATGCAGCGCCAGGCGCGTGCTGCTGTCGATCACGCCGTTTCGGTGGCACCAGGTGAGCATTTCCAGCAGGTCGCGGCTGCGCTTGATCGGCGCGAAGTGCTCCCATTCCAGGGCCGTGAGGTTACCGTTGTACAGGCCCCAGTGGTGCTGGCCGGGCTCCTTGCGGTTGGGCGATTGCACCAGGGTCAGGGTGTCTTCGGCCAAGTCCGGGGCGATGCCGGGGTTGATGAATTCAACCTTGCCGGCCTTGCGTTCGAAGGCGGCATACAGGCGCCGTCCCAGCACATTGAGGTCGCGCTTGTTGATCAGGCTGACGGTCTGTTCGGTCCGGGCGAACTGGGTCAGGAAGCGGTAGCTGTAGTTCAGCTCGCTGACCAGGGCACGGCGCTCGGAAGCCACCTGGCGCACCTTCCACTGGCTGCGGCTGTCCAGCAGCGCCAGTTGGCGTTGGTCCCAGCCCCACTCATGGGCCAGACGCTCCAGCAATAAGTGTTGCCAACTGGTGCTGCGCTGGCCGGCGCTGAGCTTGCGGTTGACCTTCAGGTACAGGGCGCGACGCACCAGCTCCAGGCGCTCCGGCTCGTTGCGTGCCTTGAGGTATTCCTCGATACGGCGGTACACCACGATGTACGGGTCCAGCTCATCCAGGTCCATGTGGTTGGCGAACACCGCGCGCTTGAAGCGCAGGCTCAGGCAGTGCACGTTCGGGTGCTCGCTGGCGTAGACCTCGGTCAATAGCAGCTTGAGTACCGACTTGTAGGGCGACTCGATGCCCTTGAACAGTTGCCACAGCCCGGCACCAATGAATTCACCGGGGGGGATACGTGCCAGGTGGCCAAGGTCGAGGGTTTCATCGGCGCGGATAAAGCGCTTGGAGATCAGCGTGTGGGTGAATTCCGCATAGCGGGTCTCTTCATACACCGGTACCAGCCACCAGATCGGCGTACGCCCGGCCAGCCAAATCGCGGTGCGGTAGAACTCGTCCAGCAACAGATAATGCTGGGTCGTGCCGCAGTCGTCGGAGCTGAGTTGGGTGTCGCGCTCGCCGAGTACAAAGCGCGTCGGCTCGATCAGGAAGAAGTGCGCTTCTGCGCCCATGCTCAGGGCCCAGGCTTCCAGCAGTTGGCATTTTTTGCGCAGCTCGGCGAGCTCGTTTTCGCCCAGGTCGGGTGCGTGGCACACCCACACATCCATGTCGCTCTGGTCGGCCTGGGCTAGGGTGCCGAGGCTGCCCATCAGGAACAGGCCGTGGATCGGTTTGGGTTGATTGACCGGACGCGGCTTGTAAGAGAACGAGCGGGTCAGGCGCTGGGCTTCTGTGAGTGCCTGGGCGTCGGGCTCGAAGTTCGATAGCCCGGCCGGCGTGCTGCCCGATACATAACCCGGCAACAGCGGATGATTGACGTGAAAAAACAGCGGCAGCAGGGTCAGCACGCTTTGCTGGCGCGGTGTCAGCCCCTCGACGGCACGAGCCATGCGGCCATCATTGAGGGCCATGAAGCGCGCGCGTAATTGGGCCAGCACCTTGCGGTCGATGCCTTCGTCCAGGTCGGGGCGGATTTCATGGGTGCGGGTCATGTCGAACTCGGTGGCTCGCAGGGCCCGACGCGGGCGGCCATGTAGGAGTTTACAGCCAGTCGCGTAGGAGGTTTAGAGGGAAATGGTTTTTGACGTCAGAATTTTCTCGCTTCGACGGCAACGCCCTCGGAATCCGCTGGGCGGACTCCATGGGCGGTATCCGGTATCAGGCGGCTTCTTTGGTCGTGGCGGTAGTCAGAATAGTCAGCAGGCTTTGTGCGTGCTCGGCAGCATCCCGGCCAAGGCTCGTCAGATAACCGCCATCTGGCTGGTCGATCAGGTCTTTGTCATACAGGCGCCGGGCAGCGGCGATGGCAGTGGGAGCGGCGGTCTGGTGGACTTTCAGGCCTTCCTGGGAGCTGCCCAGGTTGAAGAGTGCAAGGATTTCCAGTTCGGCAACCAACTCAGGGGTATACGACATAAGGACTCCAGACTTTCTAAAATTTATTAGAGGCTAGCAGGCCATAAGGTGAACGCACTTTGCCGAACTGTCCAGCGTGTTGCGGTGTACCGGGATTATTCCTTTTCGGGCGGCAGCTCAGGCAGTGCCCGCAGCGCTGTTTCATACCATTCGGTATTGAATGCGCGGTCTTCATCCAGCATCGCGTCGATCTCGAAAGCCAGCACATGAGCCATGAGATTCAGGATCTCTTCACGTTCATAGCCCACCAGAGTCAGTTTGTTGAAAGTGGCCTTGGCGGCAGGTGGGTTGTCGCTTTCGATCTGGTTTTCGATCGCTTCGATCAAGGTGTTTTCGGTGAACTCTTCTTCGTCGTTGTCGATATCGGTCGGCTCGCTCATGGCAGGCTCCTCAAGGAAAGGGCGCCAGTCTACCCCCATTCAGGCGGGTGATGCTGCTGGTCAGGCCGGGCCTGGGGATCTATACCTCTTGCAGCCAACCCCGCACACGGCCTGGAGGCTTTGCGATGCTCAAGCTTTACGGATTTTCGGTCAGCAACTACTACAACATGGTGAAACTGGCGCTGCTGGAGAAAGGCCTGCCTTTTGAGGAGGTGCCTTTTTATGCCCGGCAAACCCCGGAGGCCCTGGCGGTCAGTCCGCGCGGCAAGGTGCCGGTGTTGGCCGTGAAGCAGGGTTTTATCAACGAAACCAGTGTGATCCTCGAATACATCGAGCACACCCAGGAAGGCCCGTCGCTGTTGCCTGCCGACCCGTTCCAGCGTGCCCAAGTGCTGGCGTTGTGCAGGGAAATCGAGCTGTACATCGAATTGCCCGCCCGCGCGTGTTTTGCCGAGGCGTTTTTCGGTATGCGGGTGCCGGAGGCGATCAAGGAGAAATCCAGGACTGAGTTGCTGCTGGGGGTCGGTTCTTTAGGTCGGCACGGCAAGTTCGCGCCTTATGTGGCGGGGGAGAGCTTTACGATTGCGGATCTGTATTTCATGTACAGCGTGAACCTCGCCTGTGCCGTGGGCGAGAAGCTGTTTGGCCTGGACCTGTTGGCTGAATTGCCGGCGGCCAAAGCGTTGCTGGAGCGACTGCATGCCATGCCCAATGCGCAGAAGGTGGTGGCGGACAGGGAGGCCGCAATGCCGGCGTTCATGGCGATGGTTGCGGCCAAAAAGTGATCAAGTGTGGGAGGGGGCAAGCCCCTCCCGCATTTTTTAGCGGTTCGCGAGCAGGGCCTGGCCGCGCACGACCGCAGCCTTCACCTGCGCCGGCGCGGTACCGCCCACGTGGTTACGGGCATTCACCGAACCTTCCAGGGTCAGCACGGCAAACACGTCCTGTTCGATCTGGTCACTGAACTGACGCAGTTCTTCCAGGCTCATTTCCGCCAGGTCCTTGCCGGTGTCCACGCCGTATTTCACCGCATGGCCAACGATCTCGTGGCAGTCGCGGAACGGCAGGCCGCGGCGTACCAGGTAGTCCGCCAGGTCAGTCGCCGTGGAGAAACCGCGCAGGGCCGCTTCACGCATGATCGCGTGCTTGGGCTTGATCGCCGGGATCATGTCGGCAAAGGCGCGCAGTGAGTCGCGCAGGGTGTCGGCGGCGTCGAACAGCGGTTCCTTGTCTTCCTGGTTGTCCTTGTTGTAGGCCAAAGGCTGGCCTTTCATCAGGGTCAGCAGGCCCATTAGTGCGCCGAATACACGGCCGCTCTTGCCACGCACCAGCTCGGGCACGTCGGGGTTTTTCTTTTGCGGCATGATCGAGCTGCCGGTGCAGAAGCGGTCCGGCAGGTCGATGAACTGGAATTGCGCACTGGTCCACAGCACGAGCTCCTCGGAGAAGCGCGACAGGTGCATCATTGCGATGCTGGCGGCGGCGCAGAACTCGATGGCGAAGTCACGGTCCGACACGCCGTCCAGGGAGTTGCCGCCGACGGCGTCGAAACCCAGCAGTTGTGCGGTGTACTCGCGGTCGATCGGGTAGGTGGTGCCCGCCAGTGCTGCGCTGCCGAGCGGCATGCGGTTGGCGCGCTTGCGGCAATCGACCAGGCGCTCGTAGTCGCGGCTGAGCATCTCGAACCAGGCCAGCAGGTGATGGCCGAAGGTCACGGGTTGTGCGGTTTGCAGGTGGGTGAAACCGGGCATGATGGTGTCCGCTTCACGCTCGGCCTGCTCCAGCAAGCCTTTCTGCAAGCGGGTAATTTCGGACAGGATCAGGTCGATTTCATCGCGCAGCCACAGGCGGATGTCGGTGGCCACCTGGTCGTTACGGCTACGACCGGTGTGCAGTTTTTTGCCGGTCACACCGATACGGTCGGTAAGACGAGCCTCGATGTTCATGTGCACGTCTTCCAGGTCGACACGCCAGTCGAACGTACCGGCTTCGATCTCACCGCGGATGGTGGTCAGGCCATCGATGATGCTGTCGCGCTCGGCGTCGGTCAGCACGCCGACCTTGGCCAGCATCGTCGCATGGGCGATAGAGCCCATGATGTCGTGGCGGAACAGGCGCTGGTCAAAGGTGACGGAGGCGGTGAAGCGGGCGACGAAGGCGTCGACGGGTTCACTGAAGCGGCCGCCCCAGGACTGGTTGGTCTTGTCGGTGCTCATGGATTCGCTCGTGGTCTGCTTATTAAGAGGCATGAAAGTGTGCCGGCGATAATAACAGGGTTGCCCTTGGAGGCGGTGCTGCGGGTCGTCGGCATTTTTATTTGTGCAAAGGATGGCTAAGTGCCTTGCCGCCGACCGCGTCCGGGACGAGACTGGAGGCAGGTGCTTATTGATACGATATTTGACGATTGAGCAATATCGTCTCGGCGAGCGTCTACAGTTGGACTGATAGTGTGTGAATGCACCAAAGTCGGGTAATGCGGTCAGAGCCTGACTATCCATTTAAAAGGGGGGTATTCGGATTGTGTATCAGCAAACCCTACGACGATGCCCGAAGGCAGCAGGTCTTGGGCGCTATTGAACAGGTCCGGGTAAATATGGGTGCCGCTGTCAGGGCACTTTTTGCCGCTCGCGCTAGTCTTAGCGTGGATCGCTGTGACGCAAGTCACCGCACCTGTCTACGCTATCCTTGTGCGAGACTCACGCAGGAATCCAGCGCTATATGAATGTCCTGATCGTTGATGACGAACCCCAAGCCCGCGAGCGACTGAGCCGTTTGGTCAGTGAGCTCGAGGGTTATACAGTCCTTGAACCGAGTGCCACCAGCGGGGAGGAGGCGTTGACGTTGATCGAAAGCCTCAAGCCGGACGTGGTGTTGCTCGATATCCGCATGCCGGGCCTTGATGGCCTGCAAGTTGCTGCCCGCCTGAGCGAGCGCGAATCGCCACCAGCCGTGGTGTTGTGCGCCGCACAAGAAGAGTTTGCCGCGCAGACACTGGAAGCCAGTGGTGTCAGCTTCGTAGTCAAGCCAGTGACTGCCGAGGCCTTGCTCAGGGCCCTGAAGAAAGCCGAACGTCCCAACCGCGCCCAACTCGCTGCCCTGACCCAGCCCGCCGCCCAAAGCGGTAATGGGCCACGCAGCCATATCAGCGCCCGCACACGCAAAGGCATCGAGCTGATCCCCTTGAACCAGGTGGTCTACTTCATTGCTGATCACAAGTACGTGACCCTGCGGCATGAGTCTGGCGAAGTGTTGCTCGATGAGCCGCTCAAGGCCCTTGAGGATGAATTCGGTGACCGCTTCGTGCGAATCCACCGTAATGCGCTGGTGGCCCGCGAGCGAATCGAGCGCCTGCAGCGCACGCCCCTTGGACACTTTCAGTTATTTCTCAAAGGGCTTAACGGGGATGCGTTGATCGTCAGCCGGCGCCATGTCGCTGGCGTGCGCAAGATGATGCAGCAGCTTTAGCCCGAGGGTTTTGGCGAGACTGCATTCATTATCCCGGTGCGCCGTGGCCAGGGAGGCCCCGCACTTGCTGATTCAAATCAAAGCGTATTTGCCTGAGCTGTTATTATCTGCCGTATCTATTCAGTACGGATTGATCCATGTCCTCTCGCGAAATCCGCATCGCCACCCGTAAAAGCGCCCTGGCCTTGTGGCAGGCCGAATACGTCAAAGCACGCCTCGAACAGGCTCATCCCGGCCTCAAGGTGACCTTGGTGCCCATGGTCAGTCGCGGCGACAAGTTGCTCGACTCGCCGTTGTCGAAGATCGGTGGCAAGGGCCTGTTCGTCAAGGAACTGGAAACCGCGCTGCTGGAAAACGAAGCCGACATCGCCGTGCACTCAATGAAAGACGTGCCCATGGACTTCCCCGAAGGCCTGGGCCTGTTTTGCATCTGTGAGCGTGAAGACCCGCGCGACGCGTTCGTTTCCAACACTTACGCGTCCTTGGACGACCTGCCTCTGGGCAGCATTGTCGGCACCTCCAGCCTGCGTCGCCAGGCACAGTTGTTGACCCGTCGTCCGGACCTGCAGATCCGCTTTCTGCGTGGCAACGTCAACACCCGTCTGGCCAAGCTGGATGCCGGCGAATATGACGCGATCATCCTCGCCGCCGCCGGCCTGATCCGTCTGGGCTTCGAAGACCGCATCACCTCGGCCATCAGTGTCGAAGACAGCCTGCCGGCTGGCGGGCAAGGCGCCGTGGGCATCGAATGCCGCACCGCCGACAGTGAGATCCACGCGCTGCTCAAACCCCTGGATCACCACGACACTGAAGTGCGTGTCACGGCCGAACGCGCCTTGAACAAGCACCTCAACGGTGGCTGTCAGGTGCCGATCGCGTGTTACGCCGTGCTCGAAGGTGAAAACCTGTGGCTGCGTGGCCTGGTTGGGGATCCGCAAGGGGGCACTCTGCTGACTGCCGAAGTCCGTGGCCCGCGGCGTGATGCCGTCGCCCTGGGTGTCCAGGTGGCTGAAGAGCTGCTGGACAAGGGCGCTGGCGCCATTCTGCAAAAGGTCTACGGCGAGGCCGGCCCGCAGTGACCGATTGGCGAGTGCTGCTGACACGGCCTGCCGAGGAATCGGCGGCCCTGGCGGCGGCGTTGTCCAAAGCCGGTATCTTCAGCAGCAGCTTGCCTTTGCTGGACATCGAGCCGTTACCCGTTACCCCCGAACAACAGGCCGTCTTCGGCGATCTTGGCCGCTATTGTGCGGTGATCGTAGTGAGCAAACCGGCCGCGCGGCTTGCCGTGCAGCAGTTGGATCACGCCTCGCCGCAACTGCCGTGGTTCAGCGTCGGTGCGGCCACCGCGCAGGTACTGGCTGACCACGGCCTCCACGTTCACTATCCCCAAACCGGCGACGACAGCGAGGCCTTGCTTCAATTGCCTGCGTTGCGCGAGGCTATCGCACGGCCGGATGCACGGGTGTTGATCCTGCGCGGCGAGGGCGGTCGGGAGCTGCTGGCTGAGCGTTTGCGTGAGCAAGGTGCTAGTGTCGACTACTTGGAGTTGTATCGCCGTTTCCTGCCGGCTTACGACATTGGTGTACTGACCCAGCGCATCCAGTTGGAACGCTTGAACGGCCTGGTGGTCAGCAGTGGGCAGGGTTTTTTGCACCTGCAAGCCTTGGCCGGACCCGATTGGCCACAGGTGGCACAGCTGCCGTTGTTCGTGCCCAGCCCGCGAGTCGCCGAGATGGCGCGGGCCGCAGGCGCAGAAAAAGTTGTGGATTGTCGCGGCGCGAGTGCCGCGGCTTTGTTAGTGGCGTTACGGAGTCATCCCGTTCCCACTCTCTGATACGCAAAGGACGGATACGTGAGCGAAACAGCCTTGCCTAAAGATGAAACCCAACCCGCACTTGATGCGCCGGTTGAGTCACCGGTCACCGCGCCGCGCCGCGGCAATGGCCTGGCAGTTGTCGCCCTGCTGCTTGGCGCTGCGGGTGTTGCCGCCGGCGGTTGGGGGATCTGGCAGGTCCGTGCCCTGCAAGCCAGCAGCCAGCAACAGCTGGGCCAAGTGCAGACCCTGGATGACCAATCCCAGACCCTCAAGCAAAGCCAGCAACAACTGGCTGCACGCCTGGCGCAACTGCCGGGTGCGGATGAGCTGGAGGAGCGCCGTCGCCTGGTGGCGCAGTTGCAGGGTGACCAGCAGCGCTTGAGCCAGCGCCTGGAAACCGTACTGGGTGCCAGCCGCAAGGATTGGCGCCTGGCTGAGGCCGAGCACTTGATTCGCCTGGCGAGTTTGCGCTTGTCTGCCTTGCAGGACATCAACAGCGCCCAGGCGCTGGTCCAGGGCGCAGATGAGATTCTTCGCGAGCAAAGCGATCCAGGCTCCTACGCTGCCCGCGAGCAACTGGCCAAGAGCCTTGCCGCGTTGCGCAGTACTGAGCAGCCGGATCGCACCGGGTTGTATCTGCAATTGGCGGCCCTGCGCGATCAGGTCGTGCAACTAGCGGCCATCGCCCCTGAGTATCAACTGACCGAGCCCGCATCCCAGGGGCGCCCTAGCACTGATACGGACAGCCGTTGGAGCCAGTGGTGGGAGCAGATTTCCCGTTACTTCCGCATCGACTTCAACCCCGACGACAACATTCGTCCACTGCTCGCCGGCCAAGGCCTGAACCAGGTGCGCCTGGCCCTCAGCCTGGCCTTGGAGCAAGCGCAATGGGCCGCGCTCAATGGTGAGTCGGCGGTGTACAGCCGTTCCCTGGGCGAGGCGCGCAGCGTGTTGCAGGACAACTTCAACCAGGACAACCCGCAGAGCAAGGCGATGCTGGCGCGTATTGCCGAGCTTGAGCCCAAGGCCGTCTCGGTGGTGACACCGGACCTGGCGGCAAGCCTGGCTGCGGTGCAGGCGTACCTCGAGCGTCGTCATCTGTCTGCCGACGAAGCCAAGGCGGCGGCCACGCCGGCGGCTACCTCGGCGAAGCAGGAGTAGAGCCGATGAAGCGTTTCTATGTGATCCTGGTGCTGGCGATTGCAATCGCCCTGGCGCTGGCTGTGGGCATTTCGAAACACACCGGCTATGTGCTGATTACCTATCCTCATGTGCTGCATTACGAGTCGAGCCTATGGGCTACCGTGGTGGCAGTGTTTGTCTTCGGCCTGGCAATCTACTTGATCCGCGTATTGCTGAGCCTGGTCACCACCTCGGGTGGCGTGGTGAACCCGTGGTCGCGGCGTAACCGCAGTCGCCGCGTGCAGATCGCCATCGAACAGGGCCAGATGGACCTCGCCGAAGGCCGTTGGGCCAGTGCCGAACGTCACCTGCACCGAGCCGCCGAAGCCGAGCGCCAGCCATTGCTGTACTACCTGGGCGCGGCCCGGGCGGCGAATGAGCAGGGCCGTTACGAAGAGTCGGACGGTTTGCTCGAACGCGCCCTGGAGCGTCAGCCCCAAGCCGAGCTGGCGGTTGCCTTGAGCCATGCGCAGTTGCAATTGGACCGTGGCGATACTGACGGTGCGCTCACTACCTTGCAGGCCATGCACGAGCGTCATCCCCACAACGGCCAAGTGCTGCGCCAATTGCAGCGTCTGCACCAGCAGCGGGGCGACTGGCCTTCGGTGATCCGCCTGTTGCCGGAGCTGCGCAAGGACAAGGTGCTGCCCGCCAGCGAATTGGCCGAGCTGGAACGTCGTGCCTGGGGGGAGAACCTGAGCCTGGCGGCCCAGCGCGAAGAGCAGGGCGAAGCCGGCTTGCAATCTCTTGAGCGGGCCTGGCAACAACTCACTTCCGCCCAGCGCCAGGAGCCGCAGCTGGTCTTGGCCTATGCCGAGCAACTGCGTCAATTGGGCGCCGATGCCAAGGCGGAGGAGGCGTTGCGCGGTGCTATCAAGCGCAGCTACGACAGCCACCTGATTCGTCTCTACGGCTTGCTGCGCGGCAGTGAGCCGGCCCGGCAACTGAAGTTTGCCGAAGGTTGGCTCAAGGACCATCCGGGTGATGCCAGCCTGTTGCTGACGTTGGGTCGCCTGTGCCTGCAGAACAGCCTGTGGGGCAAGGCGCGGGATTACCTGGAAAGCAGCCTGCAGGTGCAGCGTAATCCCGAGGCCTGTGCCGAACTGGCGCGGCTGTTGGCCCAGTTGGGCGACACCGAGCGCAGCAACCAGTTGTTCCAGGAAGGCCTGGGCCTGTTGGATAACCGCTTGCTGGCGTCTCCGTTGCCAGTTCCCGCCCGAGTTTGATGTAGGAAAGAAGTAGAGGGTTGGCTCAGATCCATCTGACAGCCAGCCCTTCAATGCTGCCATATACCGGTCCTGAAGCCCTTTGAAGCAAACTCCTACGCTCGCACGCTTCAAGTCTTCCGTGCTCTGACGGGATGTCCCTACGTTCTCACGGAATCGTCTGCTCTGGCGCGTATTGAAAGGGGTCAGGCCTTTACTCTAACGTAACGACCTATCTCTCGCGATGCGGATAAAGCATGTCTTTGGCCCCTTCACGCTCCTTGTTTTTCCTTGCGTTCATGGCGGGTGCGCTGACGCTGGGCGCGTCCTTCTATCTTGAGTTCGGTGCCTCGTTACGCCCTTGTTTCCTTTGCCAGATGCAACGGGTCTTTCTGGCTGCCTTCACGCTGATCAATCTGGTCGCCGCCATCCACAACCCCAGGCGTTCCACTTTTTACCTGTATGGGGTTACGAGCATGGTATGCGCGTTGTTGGGCGCCATCACCGCGGTGCGCCAGGTGCTGCTGCAAAATGCCGTGCCTGATCAGGCCACCGATTGCTGGCCCAGTCTCAGTCACATGATCGAAAACCTGTCGCTGTGGCAGGCATTGCAATTGACGGTCAAAGGCACTGTCGATTGCATGGAAATAAGCTGGACGCTGTTTGACCTGAGCCTTCCCGAGTGGAGCCTGTTGTTCTTCCTGGGCATGTTGATCCTTGGCGTCATGCAATTTTCCCGACTGTTTTCGAGCCATCCTTTACGTTCGGCCAGGCGCTGAACGGAGGCCGCAGTTCGTAGGAAGGGATTAAACACTTGTATGAACTTTCTCTCCTGCGTACCTTGAAGCCATAGTCATGGGGGCATAATCTGGCCCGCATGCGTTATTGAAACCGTTTGTCGAACGCAGCCTTGGCCCGCTGCTGTTTTATCCTTGAAGTGTCGCGCGGGCATCAGGCGGCAGCGTCCCTATAGGGAAGAGAGATCATCATGCTGGAAAGTTGTCAGAATGCTCAGGAACGCTGGGGTGGGGTGCACAAGCTGATCGACAGCTGGTTGAAGGCACGTCACGAACTGGTTCGGGCCTTTGATGCTCTTGGTGCCAAACCCGAGGCCTTGGCTGAAAATCGTGAACCGTTGCAGGATTTTTGCGGTGTATTGGTGGACTACGTGTCTGCCGGTCATTTCGGCGTCTACGAGCAGCTGACCAAAGAGGCGGAAGCCTTCGACGATCAGCGTGGTCTGGAACTGGCCGAGACCCTTTACCCGCGCATCGATGTCATCACTGAGAAGCTGCTGGCGTTCACCGACCTGTGTGATGCCGGCCAATGTGTTGCCGAGAAATTCAAGGAGTTGGGTGGCCTGCTCCATGAGCGTTTCGAACTGGAAGACTGCCTGATCGAAGTGCTCCACAACGCCCATAAGGAAGAAGCTGCCGCCCAGGCCTGACCTTGGCTGGCGAGATAAAAACGGTGCGCATGACGCACCGTTTTTTATTGGGTCAATGACGGGTGTCGAGCAACTCGATCTCGAATATCAGGGGCGTATACGGCGGGATCAACTCGCCGGCACCGTCGCCACCATAAGCTTGGGCCGATGGGATCACCAGGCGCCATTTGGCCCCGACCGGCATCTGCTGCAACGCGCTGCTCCAGCCGCTGATCACACTGTCCAGGCGAAACCATTGGGGCTGCGTGCTCTGATCGAAGACCGTGCCGTCGGGCAATCGTCCAACGTAATTCACCTGAACCTGATCATTCGCGCCAGGCTTGTTACCACTGCCGGGTGTCAGTTCCGTGAGCAGGATTCCATCGGCCAGCTCGCGTACTCCTTTCGCGGCTTTTTCTTTGGCTAAAAACTGCTGCTCGGCGGCGAGCGCCTTTTCACTTTTTGGGGCTTGGACGTCGGCTTCGGACTGCGCTTCATGCTGGGCAAGAATCTGTTCGATGCGTGCGTTATCCAACGCCAGTGGCTTGCCTTGATAGGCTTGCTTGAGGCCGTCGATCAAGGCCTGGATCTGCAGGTCCGGGACTTCCTGGCGCAGGCGCTCACCGAGGCTGGCGCCCAGGCTGTACGCAAGGTCGTGTTGGTCTTGGGAGGTGGTTTTTGACGGTGATTGCTCGCTCGCATTGGCCGCGGAAATCGCCAGGCCCAGCATAAGAAAAAGGTAACGCGACATGGGCATTCTCCTGCCGAAAGTGCGACGGATTATGCCAGTGCGGGTGCGTAAAAAGTGCGGCGTATTTTCGTTATATCGATAAGAATTTTCGCACCGTGCAACGCAACGCAAACGATACTGTCAACATGCCCTAGCGGCGGTAAGAGCAGAGGGCTAGTATGAGCCGCACCCACGTCAGCCAGGAGGTAAACCATGTCGGCCAAACAGAAGCCTGTAAATACCCCGTTGCATTTACTCCAACAATTGTCGGGCAGCCTGCTCGAACATCTGGAAAGCGCATGTTCCCAAGCGTTGGCCGATGCAGAAAAACTGCTCGCCAAGCTGGAAAAACAACGCGGTAAAGCGCAAGAAAAGCTGCACAAATCCCGCACCAAACTGCAAGACGCCGCTACTGCCGGCAAGGCCAAGGCACAAGCCAAGGCCAAAGACGCTGTCAAAGAACTCGAAGACCTGCTGGACGCTCTCAAGGATCGCCAGGCTGAAACCCGCACCTACATTTCCCAACTCAAAAAAGATGCTCAAGAAAGCCTGAAACTGGCCCAGGGCGTTGGTCGTGTGAAGGAAGCCGTAGCGAAAGTGCTGGGTGCTCGTGCACCGGCTAAAGCGGCCGCCAAGCCAGTTGCCAAAATCGCTGCTGCCAAACCCGCCGCGAAGCCAGCTGCCAAAACCGCTGCTGCCAAACCTGCCGCGAAGCCAGCTGCTAAAACCGCTGCTGCCAAACCTGCCGCGAAGCCAGCTGCTAAAACTGCTGCTGCCAAACCTGCCGCCAAGCCAGCTGCCAAAACTGCAGCTGCCAAACCTGCCGCGAAGCCAGCTGCTAAAACTGCTGCTGCCAAACCTGCCGCCAAGCCAGCTGCCAAACCTGCTGCTGCGAAACCAGCCGCCAAGCCAGCTGCCAAAACTGCAGCTGCCAAACCAGCCGCGAAGCCAGCTGCTAAAACTGCTGCTGCCAAACCAGCCGCGAAGCCAGTTGCCAAAATCGCTGCTGCCAAACCTGCCGCGAAGCCAGCTGCTAAAACTGCTGCTGTGAAACCAGCCGCCAAGCCAGTTGCCAAACCTGCTGCTGCGAAACCTGCCGTCAAGCCAGCTGCCAAACCTGCTGCTGCGAAACCTGCCGTCAAGCCAGCTGCCAAACCTGCTGCTGCAAAACCAGCACCGGCCAAGCCAGCAACACCTGCGGCTACCCCGGCAGCGTCCACCGCTCCAACCGCATCGGCCAGCAGCACCCCTGCACCGGTAGCGCCAAGCACCACCCCAACCAGCGCTTCCTAAGTGCCGGTGATCATGACGCGCAGCTGCTGCAGCGCGTCATGGTCAAGGTTGGCGGCATCCTCAGCCGCCAGTCCTTCCAGCCACGGCTGTTGAGTCATCTCCCCTGTCGGCCAGGCCTGCGTCAACGCTTCCAGGCGCGTCAGCAATTGCCGTTCGGCATCCAGTTCCAGGGCTTTGACCCGCTCGCGTAACGCCGCCAGCTGCTCATCCTGCTGCGCCATGGCGCGCCATTGCATACGCAACTGTCGCAATGGTTCGATCACCTGCGCCTGCCACGGTCGGGCCAGCTGTTGCAGTGTTCGCACACGCCCGGGCTCAAGTGCCACACCCCGCTGTTCCAGCCACGCGCCGCAGAGCAACAGGCACACGTCCGCTCTTTGCTCCTGCAAGCGCAGGCACGCGGCTTCGACGCCCGGGCGGGCGTAAGTCGAGAGAGCAAAGCTCCACAGGTCAGCGTTCATATTCACACCCAAGCCAGCGGCCAACGAAGCTGGTAGACTCCGCCGCCATTATGATCCGACTTCAAAGCCTAACATTACAGCGTGGCCCGCAACGTCTTCTGGAAGACGCCGAGCTGACCCTGCACGCCGGTCACAAAGCCGGCCTGATCGGTGCCAACGGCGCCGGCAAATCCACGTTGTTCGCCCTGTTGCTGGGTGAGCTGACCCCGGATTCCGGGGACTGCTTGCTGCCGGCCGACTGGCGCATCGCCCATATGCGCCAGGAGATCGACACCCTGGACCGCATCGCGATCGACTACGTGCTCGATGGCGACCTGCGCCTGCGCCAGGTGCAACACGACCTGGCCGAGGCCGAGAAAGCCCAGGACGGCGCCGCCCAGGCCCGCCTGCACGCGGAGCTCGACAGTGCCGACGGCTACACCGCCGACGCCCGCGCCCGCAAGATGCTCGCCGGCCTTGGCTTCACCAACGAACAGATGGACCGTCCAGTCGCCGACTTCTCCGGTGGCTGGCGCATGCGCCTTAATTTGGCCCAGGCGCTGATGTGCCCCTCGGACCTGTTGCTGCTCGACGAACCGACCAACCACTTGGACCTCGATGCGATCCTGTGGCTGGAAGACTTCCTCAAGAGCTATCAGGGCACCTTGCTGCTGATTTCCCACGACCGGGACTTCCTCGACGCCGTGGTCGACAACATCGCCCACGTCGAACAGAAGAAAATCACCCTCTACCGTGGCGGCTACACCGCGTTCGAACGTGCGCGTGCCGAGCGCCTGGCCCAGCAGCAGCAGGCGTTCGAGAAGCAGCAGGCGCAGCGCGCGCACATGGAAAGCTACATCGCCCGGTTCAAGGCCCAGGCCACCAAGGCCCGCCAGGCCCAGAGCCGGATCAAGGCCCTGGAGCGCATGGAAGAACTGTCGGCGGCCCACGTCGATTCGCCGTTCGACTTTGTGTTCCGCGAGTCGGTGAAGATCTCCAGCCCGTTGCTGGACCTCTCGGATGCCCGCCTGGGTTATGGCGAGAAAACCATCCTGGAGAAGGTCAAGCTGCAGCTCACCCCGGGTGCGCGCATTGGTTTGCTCGGCCCTAACGGCGCGGGCAAATCGACGCTGATCAAGAACCTGTCGGGCGAGTTGCAACCCCTGGCCGGTCGCCTGACCCGTGGCGAGAACCTGGTGGTGGGCTACTTCGCCCAGCATCAGTTGGATTCCCTCGATTCCAAGGCCAGCCCGTTGCTGCACCTGCAACGCCTGGCGCCGACCGAGCGCGAGCAAACCCTGCGTGACTTCCTCGGTGGCTTTGACTTCCGTGGCGCGCGCATCGATGAGCCGGTGCTGAACTTCTCTGGCGGCGAAAAAGCCCGCCTGGCCCTGGCGTTGATCGCCTGGGACCGCCCGAACCTGCTGCTGCTCGACGAACCGACCAACCACCTCGACCTGGAAATGCGCCTGGCGCTGACCATGGCCTTGCAGGAATTCAGCGGTGCGGTACTGGTGGTGTCTCACGATCGCCACCTGCTCAAGAGCACCACCGACAACTTCCTGCTGGTAGCGGATGGCAAAGTCGAAGAGTTCGACGGTGACCTGGACGACTACGCGCGCTGGCTGACGGACTATCGTCTGCGCAACGCACCGGTCAGCAATACCCCGGTCAACCCGGACAAGACCGACAAGAAAGCCCAGCGCCAGGCAGCTGCCGCACTGCGCCAGCAGCTGGCGCCGCATAAGCGCGAAGCCGACAAGCTTGAGGCCGAGTTGGGCAAGGTGCACGAGCGCCTGGCCAAGATCGAAGCCAGCCTGGGTGACAGTGCCGTGTACGAGGCTGCACGCAAGGATGAGCTGCGCGACCTGCTGGCCGAGCAGGCCAAGCTCAAGGTACGCGAAGGGCAGTTGGAGGAAAGCTGGATGGAGGCCCTCGAACTGCTCGAAACCCTGCAAGCGGAACTGGAGGCGCTGTCCTGATGGAAGCGTTGCAGTTGCCGCTGCCGGCGCAATGGATCGAGCCTGTGTGGATCGGCGTGCAAATCCTGCTGATCCTGCTGGCCGGCTATTTCGCCCAGCGTTTTGTCGCCAAGGGCCTGACCCGCCTGGGTGAACGCTACCCGTTCCCGCCGCAATTACTGATGCCGCTGCGCGGTGGTTTGCGCTGGCTGATCATGGGCAGTGCGCTGATCTTTGTGCTGGAACGCCTGGGCGTGTCCGCTACGGTACTGTGGACCGCGCTGTCGGGGTTTGTCGCGGTGGCGGCAGTGGCGTTCTTCGCCATGTGGTCGGTGTTGTCCAACCTGCTGTGCGCGATCCTGATCTTTACCGTCGGGCCGTTTCGCCTCGGTGACATCGTGGAGTTGGTGGATACCGTCGACAAGCCCGGTGTGAAGGGCAGGGTGGTGGCGATCAACTTGCTCTACACCACGCTGATCGAAGTGGAAGCGGCGGGTACCGACAGCGCTATCGTACAGGTGCCTAACAGCCTCTTCTTCCAGCGCTCGGTGCGGCGTTGGCCCGGCACCCATGTATTCCCGGGCGACCGCTAGCATTTACCGCGTTTAAAAATCGATAGCCAGCCTCTGGTCGGCGGAGTTAGCTTAAGGCACAACAATCGCTGACTCTCTCCCGAGGTGTGCAATGGCACTCGACACGTGGCTGGCCTTTTTCCTGGCCAGTTGGATCATCTCCCTTTCCCCTGGTGCCGGCGCCATCGCTTCGATGTCCAGCGGCCTGCAATATGGTTTTGTACGTGGCTACTGGAACGCGATCGGCCTGCAGCTGGGCCTGGCGATGCAGATTGCCGTGGTGGCGGGCGGTTTGGGTGCCATTCTGGCGGCGTCGTCGACCGCGTTCTATGCGATCAAATGGTTTGGCGTGGCGTACCTGGTGTACCTGGCCATCAAGCAATGGCGTGCCTTGCCCATGGACATGGCCGATGACGCGGCCGTACGCCCGCTCGGCAAGCCGATGGCGATGATGTTCCGTGGTTTCCTGGTCAACGCCAGCAACCCCAAGGCCCTGGTGTTCATGCTCGCGGTGCTGCCGCAGTTCGTGAATACGCAGGCGCCGTTGCTGGCCCAGTACCTGATCATCGGTGCGACGATGATCAGCGTCGATATGATCGTGATGGCGGGGTATACGGGGCTGGCCTCGAAAGTCCTGCGCCTGTTGCGCACGCCCAAACAGCAGAAGCGCATGAACCGTACGTTTGCCGGGTTGTTTGTGGGGGCAGCGGGCTTCCTCGCCAGCCTGCATCGCGCAACGGCTTGAGCTGACGAAACCGAATCAAAGTGTGGGAGGGGGCTTGCCCCCGATGGCGGTGTTTCAGTGAAAAATATGCTGACTGACCCACTGCTATCGGGAGCAAGCCCCCTCCCACATTTGTTGTGTGGTTGGCTGTAAAGCTTAGGCTCAGCGCAGGATCTTCGGCGCTTCATCCCTTGGCAGGTTATTACGCAACACCGGCTGGCCAGGCTCTTGATAGCCGCCGCCCAACTGTTCCGCCAACTGCCGTGCCACGTCCTCACCCAGTGCCTTCGACACTTCCTTTACCACACGCGGCCGGTTCAGGCTCACGCGGAGGTCGCGGCTGTTCACCAGCTTGGTGTCCTGGCCTTCGCCCATGGCGGTAAACGCCGAGGTGATTTCGTAAGTGCGGGTGTTGATCAGGCTGAAATCCGCCACCAGTGTCAGGCCCAGCACCGCCGAGTAGCTGTTGGTGTGGTCCAGGGCGTTGATGTCCTGGGTGAAGTCGATATCTGACAGCGTGCCGAACAGCACGTAGTCCGCCCCCTTGAAGTTACCGGCCTTGATGCGCTTGATCACGTCATAGACGTCACCCTTGGCATCGGCGGTGTAGGGCGTGCCCTGCACCAGCTGGAACTGGCGGGACTTGAGAATCTCACCCTTGATGTCACCGCTGAACTTGCGCAGCTCGGTTTGCTCAATGTAGCTGCTACGGCTCTCATACTCGCTGTAGTTCGAGGCGCCGCTGGCGTTGTAACTGCTTGCCTGGAAGTTGTTGCTGGCCGAAACCTGGTGGATGTACTCCTCGACCTGCGCCTGGTAGGCCAGGTCAGTCACCGCGATCTTCGGCGCGGCCCAGGCGCCAAAGGCGCACAGCAGGCCGATCAAACCAATCCATGCACGCATTGCTTAGCGCTCCGTGGTCTTGCGGATTTCTTTTTCGTCCATCCATTCTGCCAGGCCGCTCTCGACGTCGATCAGCTGCAGACTGAACTTGTAGAACACGTCCTTGTAGTCCGAACTGCGCTTGACGATGGAGCTGATGGAGCCTTCCAGGCGGTATTTGGCCGCGACCATATTGCCGGTCTTGCTGACCGTGGATTTCTTGTACAAGCCGCTCTGGTTCTGCAGCTTGAGCTGGTCGACCTGGCTCTGCATGTCGGTGTTGTCACTGGCGAAGCGTGCGGTGCCGGTCTTCATCAGCTGGGTCTTGATCGACGTGGTGATCTCGCGGGTGTCGATGTACTCGCTGGTCTTGTTCTTCACGTCATACACCTGCACCACCGGGCGGCCTTGCAGGATGCCGGACTGGGCCAGGGAGCGGGTCATGCTTTCGGCGATCATCTGCAGGTCGGTGGAGCCGAACTCGTTGGTCACCAGTTCCACGGCCTTGGTGTCGCCGTAGCTGATGTTTTTACCGCCCAGTACCGGGGAGGTATTCGCGCAGCCGCTGGCCAGGACGGCAACCACGGCGAGGATCGAGAAGCGTGCAAGCATGGGGAAATCTCTCAGCAGCAAAAAGAATGAACGGCTCAAGGGGTTTTGACTTCAAGGCGGAAGTCCGCTGCCTGGGGCAAATTGGCAATGGCGGGCAGGAAGGTCGCCTGGTTGGCGTACAGGGGCAGCACTTTCCAGGTCTCTTCATCGCCCACCGGGAAACCATCGGCGCCCAGCCAGGCGAAGCGGTAATACATCATCTGGTTACTGCTGG
Organism: Pseudomonas sp. SB113; assembly: GCF_040754745.1. NCBI lineage: Bacteria > Pseudomonadati > Pseudomonadota > Gammaproteobacteria > Pseudomonadales > Pseudomonadaceae > Pseudomonas > Pseudomonas sp. SB113. The sequence continues at coordinate 30,800 of NZ_JBFMHW010000005.1, read as the reverse complement.
TGATGTTGCTCAGTTGTACTTTGGCGGTGAGGAAGCCGTTCTCGCGAGCCACACGAATGGCGCCGACCGCGATGCCCTTGAACTTGCCCATCACCACGATTTTGCTCGCAGCACTGCCAGGTTCCGGTGGCGGCGGGGTGGCGCAGCCGGCAAGCAGGACCAGCGCCAGGGCGCCGAGGATGAAATGACGCATAGCGTGCTCCTTAAGGTTGTTTGAGGGCGATGGCCTGGGTTGTCGTGCTGGGCACCACATGGGCGGCGAGGCCGCCGGCGAACACTTGGTTGCCGACCACGCGCAGGGTGATCACCTGGTAGGGTTGGTCGGCCTTGACCGTCACCAGCGTGCCACCCAGGGCGTTGGGCAGGCTGACCTGGTGTTCGCCGCGCTTGAGGCGCAGGCGCGTGACCTGGGTCATGTCCGGCAGGGTGCGCCAGGTGCGGGTGTCGGCGCCTTCGGTCACGGCCGAGGCAATACCCAGTACCAGGCCTGCCATGGGGTTGGTCTTGTTCAGGTTGTTCTGCGCCACGCCACGGCTTACCGCCCGCACGGTGGTGCGCAGGATGATCCCCGGCATGTCGTCACGCAGGGCGCGGCGGGACATGGCCGTGGTGCTGTTGAGCGCGGTGAGGTTCTGTTGCTGGCCGTCGACACCGATCTGGGCGAAAGTCGCCGTGGAGGTGTCGGCCTTGATCACCGGGAACGACAGCGGGGTGATCACCAGGTTGCCATTGATCGGGATCGGCAGCGGCAGGCGGATCGAGTCGCGGGCGGGCGCGAGGCCGCTCTGCACCACGATCAGCACGTCGGTTTCATCGGCGCCGACCTTGGCTTTGTCCAGGTCGAGCAGCGCTTTTTCCAGCAGTGGGGTGTTAGGGCGTAGCTCGACGGCCTTGCGATAACCAGGGGCGGCCAGGTCTTTTTCGCCCAGGGCTTCGTAGACGAAGCCGGCCAGGTAATGGCTGAACGCACTCTGGTAGCTGTTCTTCAGGCCGACCACTTCCGGTGCGTCGAGGGCTTGCACCGGGTAGCCGTGCAGGTCCTTGATCTGGGTGGTCACGCCCTGGCGCTCGGCGTCGTCTTCGCGCTTGAGGTATTCCTTGTCGCGCAGGTCGGCGATCACCGCTTCGCGTTCGTGGGTCTTCTTGATTTCGGTGCGTGCACCGTCGAAGTCGTTCAGGGCCAGCAGGTTCAGGGCCATTTGCGTGGTCAGCATGACTTTTTCGTAGTCATAGCCTTCGTAGCGACGCACCTTGTCGTTGGCCAGGAAGCTGCCGAACTGGGACAGGTACTTTGCGCTGTCGAACTTGACCGACTCTTCCCACTTATAGACTTGCAGGTCGGCGCTGCGCCAGGCGGTCTGGCTGCCGGTCAGGTCGCCCTTGGCCCGCAGTAACTCGCCCTTTTCGAAGAAATACAGCAGGTCTTTGTCTTCACCGGTGTTGTTCTTTTCCAGCAGGGTCAGGGCGGCGTCGACATTGCCGGTGGCCAGTTGCTGGTTGGTGGCTTGCAGCTCGGAGTCGTAGCTACGGAACATTGAACAGCCGGAGAGCAAGGTGACTGCCGCGAGCGCGAGCGGAGGTAAGGCGCGAAAAGCCATATAACTTCTTCCCTGAAAGTAGTCAGTCGATGTGGTTATTCCTCATAAAAACGAGGAACGAAATTCCCTTTCGCACTAACAGGGCGCGGCATTATAAGCACCGTTACTGGCAAAACAATGGCTTTTTGCTTTGATTGGGTCGACGTAGATGCCACTACCGCGCGGCTGAAATTCACCTCCCGTTCAAATGACAAATCACTAACGCCTTGAGTCAAACCCCATAAGCCTTAACAATGTGTTACTTCGTATTTCCACTTGAGATTCATTCATGACTGGCCCCTTCCGTTTTCTCGCCTGGCTGCTGTTGCCGGCGTTGATGTCGTGCAGCTTCAACCTGTTGGCCGCAACCGCCGAGAGCGCCCCACAGGCTCTGCATCTGCTGGACTACATCGGTGCTGACTACCCACCGACGGTGGAGGCGGGCAAGGTTGTGGATGATTCGGAATACCGTGAGCAGGTGGAGTTTCTCGGGGTATTGCAGGGGTTGGTGGCGGATTTGCCGCAAAAGCCCGAGCGTGCGGAGTTGGTGAAGGGCGTCGACGAACTGCTGGCGGCTGTCACCGCTCACGCAGACGGCGCCACCGTGGCTCGCCAGGCCCGTCAGTTGGGCGCCAGGCTGGCGGTCGCGTATGAGGTCAGCCAGGCCCCGGCCATCACGCCCGACCCAACGCGCGGTGCACCGCTCTACGCCCAGCACTGCTCGGTGTGCCACGGCACTGCCGGTGCTGGTGATGGCCCGGCCAGCGTGGGGATGACGCCGCCGCCGGCCAACTTGACGGATGCAGCGCGCCTGGATCGCCTGAGCCTTTACGCGATCTACAACACCCTGGGCCTGGGTGTCGAAGGCACTGATATGCCGTCCTTCGCCGACCAGTTGGACGACCGCCAGCGCTGGGACCTGGCCACCTACATCGCCGGCTTCACCGCAGACCCGGCCGCCGCCAAAAGCGAGCAGCCCTTCAACCTCGCCGACCTGGCCCGCCAGACGCCTAATGAAGTACTGGCCGCAAACGGCCCAACGGCTGCCGCAACCTTCCGCGCCCAGCGTGCGCAACCGCCGCAGGTCAAGCGTGGCCCGGCGCAGTTGCTCGAATACACCGCTACCACCCTGGACAAAAGCCTCGCGGCGTTCCGCAACGGTGACCACGACCAAGCCTATGACTTGTCGGTAGCGGCCTACCTCGAAGGCTTCGAGCTGGTGGAAAGCTCACTGGATAACGTCGACGCCAACGTGCGCAAGGACACCGAGAAGGCCCTGATGGCTTACCGACAGTCGTTGCAGGACGGCCTGCCGATTGAGCAGGTGCAGCAGCGCCTGGACGTGGCGAAGGGCAAGCTCACCGAGTCCGCAGGCTTGCTGGGCAGCGATGGCTTGAGTTGGTCGCTGAGCTACATTTCCGGTCTGCTGATCCTGCTGCGTGAAGGCCTGGAAGCCATCCTGGTGCTGGCGGCGATCCTCGCGTTCCTGCGCAATACCGGCCAGCAATCGGCGGTGCGCAGCGTCAACATCGGCTGGGGCCTGGCGCTATTGGCCGGCTTGGCCACCTGGGCGCTGGCGGCGTATGTGATTGACGTCAGCGGCGCCCAACGCGAATTGCTCGAAGGCTGCACGGCGCTGTTCGCCAGTGTAATGGTGCTGTGGCTTGGCGTGTGGATGCACGACCGCCGCCATGCCGCGGCGTGGCAGGACTACATCAAGAGCAGCCTGGTGGGCGGCGGTGGGCGCTTCGGTTTTGCCATATTGGCGTTCTTCTCGGTCTACCGCGAGCTGTTCGAAGTGATCCTGTTCTACGAAACCCTGTGGCTGCAAGCGGGCCCGGCCGGGCACAACGCGGTGCTGGCGGGTGGTGCCACGGCGTTGGTGCTGCTGGTATGTCTGGCCTGGGTGATTCTGCGCGGTTCGGCGAAACTGCCGCTGGCGCTGTTTTTCGGCATCAATGCGGCGCTGCTGTGTGCGTTGTCGGTGGTGTTCGCCGGGCATGGCGTCAAAGCCTTGCAGGAAGCCGGCATCTTCGGCACACGGCCGGTGGCGTTCTTTGACTTCGACTGGCTGGGCATCCATGCCGATGCTTACTCGTTGAGTGCACAGGCCGTGGCGATCCTGGCCATTGTAGTGCTCTACGGTCGCAGCCGACTGGCAGAGAAACAGCGAGTGGCGGCATAACATGCGGGTCTGGATCGATGCGGACGCCTGCCCTCGGGCCGCCAAGGACCAAGTGGTGAAATTCGCCCTCAAGCGCCAATTCGAGGTCGTCCTGGTGGCCGGGCAGAGCCAGATCAAGCCGAGCTTCTCGTGCGTGAAGTTGATCGTGGTGCCCAGCGGTCCGGACGCAGCAGATGACTACCTGGTGGAGCACGCCGTGCCCGGCGAACTGGTGATCTGCAGCGATGTGCCCCTGGCCGACCGCCTGGTGAAGAAGGGCGTCACCGCCCTCGACCCGCGTGGCAAGGAGTTCAGCCCGGCGAACATGAGTGAACGGTTGGCGGTGCGTAACCTGTTTACCGATCTGCGCGAGCAGGGCCAGATGGGCGGTGGGCCACCGCCCCATGGGGAAAAGGACAAGCAGGCGTTTGCCAATGCCCTGGACCGGATCTTGACGAAGTTGATGCGCCAGGCCTGATGCCTGTGGCAAGCCGGCTCGCCACACCAAGCCGGCTGATCACCGTTCAGTATTTGGCCACCTGGTCAATCGTTCTCGTGGGTCAGCTCCAGCACCCGATCCACCAGCTTGTTGATGCCTGACGCCACCTCACTGATGCTCTTGCCGAGCATATAGGCCGGCGTGCTTACCAGTTTGCGGGCCTTGTCTTCTACGATGTCTTCCACCGTGCATTCCTGGTGGGTGGCGCCCATTTTGTCGAGGGCGGCGGCGGTGTCGGCATCGTTGCCGATGGTGCAGGTCACGCCTGGGCCGTAGATCTTCGCGGCCAGGGCTGGTGAAATACAGATCAACCCCACCGGCTTGCCGGCTTCGGCAAAGGCTTCGGCCAACGCCAGTACCTGCGGGTTGACGCTGCAAGCGGCGCCTTCCTGTGCAAAGTCCGACAAGTTCTTCGCCGCACCAAACCCCCCGGGTACGATCAGCGCATCGAACTCGTCGGCGTTGGCGTCTCGAATATCCTTCACCTCGCCCCGGGCAATGCGGGCCGACTCCACCAGCACATTGCGCGACTCGGGCATTTCTTCTCCCGTCAGGTGGTTGATCACGTGCAGCTGCGCAATATTCGGTGCAAAACATTGGACCTGAGCGCCGCGCTGATCCAGGCGCAGCAAGGTGATCACGCTTTCGTGGATCTCTGCGCCGTCGTACACGCCACAGCCGGAAAGGATCACTGCAATCTTTTTGCTCATGGGCATTTCTCCTGATTCATGGCGTTAAATGTCTACTAATTTGTAACCTGTTGCCAATGGGATCTCGCACCGCTGCACCTAATCTTGCTGTAACAAAAATAGACCGGACTAGCTCATGGACTTCGTGCCTTACGCGGTACCGTTTTTTATCCTATTGATCGTGCTGGAGCTGCTTGCCGACCGTTGGCGTGGCCAGCGCAACTACCGGGTGGCGGACGCCATCAACAGTCTCAGCACCGGTGTGCTGTCCACCACCACCGGGCTGTTGACCAAAGGCGTGGGGCTGCTGACCTATGCGCTCGCCCTCAAGCACCTGGCGCTGATTGAACTGCCCGTCCACAGCGTCTGGACCTGGGTGTTCGCCTTTGTGTTCTACGACTTCTGTTATTACTGGCTGCATCGAATGGGGCACGAGCGCAATATCCTCTGGGCCGCGCACTCGGTGCATCACCAGAGCGAGGACTACAACCTCAGCACCGCCCTGCGCCAGACCAGCACCGGCTTCCTGCTGAGCTGGATCTTCTACCTGCCCCTGGCCGTGCTTGGCGTGCCGCTGGTGGTGTTTATCAGCGTGGCGTCGCTCAACCTGTTGTATCAATTCTGGGTGCATACCCGGCACGTGCCAAAGCTCGGCTGGTTCGAATGGTTTTTCGTCACGCCATCCAATCATCGGGCTCACCATGCACAGAACGCTCTCTACATGGATCGCAACTATGGCGGGGTGTTCATTCTTTGGGACCGACTGTTCGGCACCTTCCAGGAAGAAGACGACAACGAACCGGTGATTTTCGGCGTGACCACGCCCTTGGCCAGCTGGAATCCGTTGTGGGCCAACCTGCAGTTTTATGCACAGCTTTGGAGTGATGCGCGGCGTACCGAGAGTCAGTGGGACAAGCTGCGCATCTGGTTCATGCGCACCGGGTGGCGCCCGGCGGACGTGAAGGCCAAATACCCCTTGGCCAAGCCGGAGTTGAGCCAGTTCCGCAAATTCGAAGTGCCGCTGGACGCGCGCCAACAGGTCTACATCGCCTTTCAGTTCGCGGCGTATGTGGGTTTTGGCAGCTATCTGATGAATGTCGGCGAGGGTCTGTCCACCGCAGCGCTGATTATCGGCTGGGGGGCGATGGCACTTGGATTGTTTACCCTGGGCGTGGCCCTGGAGAATCGTCCGTGGGCGTTAAAGGCGGAGCTGATGCGCCTGGTGCTGAATGTGCCGTTGGTGTGGCTGGCGCCGGTGGTCGGGCTTTGGCCCGCCAGCAACCTGGGCTGGTTGGGCTTGCTGAGCTACAGCCTGCTCAGCGTGATTGGCCTCTACTGTTGCAGAGGCCGGCTTACTCGACTGGTGTCTTAGGCGCTTCTACCGGGACGGGCTCGGCGGCGGCAAGCCGCGCCTTGGCGTCGGCACAGGCCTGGCGGGCAATGCGGGCATTCTTGAAGCGGCGGCGCAGCCACAGGCCAAAGCCCAGCAGCAGCAAGGCGCCCAGTACCCACAGCTCGTATTTCTTGACGCTGCCCAGCATGCCTTCCAGCACGGCGCCGAAGTGATAGGCCGCAGCCCCCAACGCGGCAGCCCAGATCGCGGCACCGATACCGTTGAGGATCAGGTAGCGCACCGGCGGGTAGCCTGACAGGCCGATCGCGACGGGCATTACCGTGCGCAATCCGTAGACAAAGCGGAAGCTCAACACCCAGATATCCGGGTGCTTGCGGATATGTTCCAGGGCTTTGTCGCCCATCAATTGCCAGCGCGGCTTGCGCGCCAACAGTTTGCGGCCGTGCTTGCGTCCCATGTAGTACCAAAGCTGGTCGCCGGCGTAGCTGCCGAAGAAGGCAACGACCACCACCAGGTTGATATCCATGTACCCACGGAACGCCAGGAAGCCTGCGAGAACCAGGATGGTTTCGCCTTCGAAGAACGTGCCTAGGAAGAGGGCAAAGTAGCCGAAGTCATGCAGAAATTGTTGAAGCATGGTCTGGGTGCTGGCGAAATGAACGCGCAGCCTACGCCTTCGTGAACATTCATGAAAGTATCGAGATGTGTCACGAAGTGAACAATTCCTACATAAACGACGAATGCGACTACAGGTCGCATCGTTAAGCACAACTGTCATACCTTCGTCATAATGCCCGCTTATAACTGCAACGCTCGCCCGTGAACCCGGGCTCAGGAGTCTGTCGTGAGCTTTACCCCTGCCAATCGCCTATTCCCTGCTACCCGCCTGCGCCGTAATCGCCGTGATGATTTTTCTCGCCGCCTGGTTCGTGAAAACGTACTGACGACGAATGATCTGATCCTGCCGGTGTTTGTGCTCGACGGTGAAAATCGCCGGGAAGCGGTAGCGTCGATGCCGGGTGTAGAGCGTCTGACCATTGATCTGCTGCTTGAAGAGGCGGCGGGCTGGGTCGAGCTGGGGATTCCGGCGTTGGCGTTGTTCCCGGTCACGCCGTCTGAACTCAAGTCCCTTGACGCTGCCGAAGCTTGGAACCCGAATGGGATCGCCCAGCGCGCCACCCGCGCCCTGCGCGAGCGTTTTCCGGAGCTGGGGGTGATCACTGATGTGGCGTTGGACCCGTTCACCACGCACGGGCAGGATGGCATTCTTGACGAAGAAGGCTATGTTCAGAACGACATTACCGTCGATGCGTTGGTCAAGCAGGCTTTGTCCCACGCAGCAGCGGGCGCCCAGGTGGTTGCGCCGTCGGACATGATGGATGGCCGCATCCAGGCGATTCGCGAAGCCCTGGAGCTGGCCGGTCACGTCAATGTGCGGATCATGGCCTACTCGGCCAAGTACGCCAGTGCCTACTACGGCCCGTTTCGCGATGCGGTGGGCTCGGCCCTGAACCTGGGCAAGGCCAACAAGGCCTCATACCAGATGGACCCGGCCAACAGCCAGGAAGCGCTGCACGAAGTGGCCGCTGACCTGGCCGAAGGCGCCGACATGGTGATGGTCAAGCCCGGGATGCCTTACCTGGACATCCTTTACCGGGTCAAAGAGGAATTCAAAGTGCCGACCTTTGTGTATCAGGTCAGTGGCGAATACGCCATGCACATGGCTGCAATACAAAATGGCTGGTTGAGTGAAGGGGTAATCCTTGAATCCTTGACGGCCTTTAAACGTGCCGGGGCTGATGGCATCCTGACCTATTTCGCCGCCCGCGCCGCCCAATTGCTTAGAGAGCAACAATAGCCCTCACAGGAACACTCGATGAATACCGAAGGACTCTCCGACGTTGCCGTAAAAGACGCTCACCCGGTGGTTGAACAAGTCACCGAGACTCCGCCGGAGCATGAGCCGGCCCCGCCTGTCGTGGTAGCCGAAACGCCCGCCCCGGTCCCGGTGGTCGCCGTGGTGACCAACCTGGATGACAGCAGCCTGTACATTCACCGTGAGCTGTCACAACTGCAATTCAACATTCGCGTGCTCGAACAGGCGCTGGATGAGTCCTACCCGCTGCTGGAGCGCCTGAAGTTCCTGCTGATTTTCTCCAGCAACCTGGATGAGTTCTTCGAGATCCGCGTCGCCGGCCTCAAGAAACAGATCACCTTCGCCCGTGAACAAGCCGGCGCGGACGGCCTGCAGCCGCACCAGGCGTTGGCGCGCATCAGCGAACTGGTGCACGGTCATGTGGATCGCCAGTACGCGATCCTCAATGACATCCTGCTGCCGGAACTTGAAAAACATCAGGTTCGCTTCATCCGCCGTCGCCACTGGACCACCAAGATCAAGACCTGGGTGCGCCGCTACTTCCGCGACGAAATCGCGCCGATCATCACCCCGATCGGTCTCGACCCGACGCACCCGTTCCCATTGCTGGTGAACAAGAGCCTTAACTTTATCGTCGAGCTGGAAGGTATCGACGCCTTCGGTCGCGACTCGGGCCTGGCGATCATCCCGGCACCGCGCTTGCTGCCACGGATCATCAAGGTACCGGAAGAGGTGGGGGGCGCTGGCGACAACTATGTATTCCTGTCGTCGATGATCCACGCCCACGCCGATGACTTGTTCCAAGGCATGAAGGTCAAGGGCTGCTACCAGTTCCGCCTGACCCGTAACGCCGACCTGGCGCTGGACTCCGAAGACGTCGAAGACTTGGCCCGCGCCCTGCGTGGCGAGCTGTTCTCGCGGCGCTACGGCGATGCGGTACGCCTGGAAGTGGCCGACACTTGCCCGAAACACCTGTCGGACTACCTGCTCAAGCAGTTCAACCTGGGCGAAAGCGAGCTGTACCAGGTCAACGGCCCGGTGAACCTCACGCGCCTGTTCAGCATCACCGGCCTGGACAGCCATCCGGAGCTGCAATACACCCCGTTCACCCCGCAGATTCCGAAACTGCTGCAAAACAGCGAGAACATCTTCAGCGTGGTGAGCAAGCAGGACATCCTGCTGCTGCACCCATTCGAGTCCTTCACCCCAGTGGTCGACCTGCTGCGTCAGGCCGCCAAGGACCCGCATGTGTTGGCCGTACGCCAGACCCTGTACCGCAGCGGCGCCAACTCGGAAATCGTCGATGCGCTGGTAGACGCCGCGCGCAACGGCAAGGAAGTCACTGCGGTGATCGAGTTGCGCGCGCGCTTTGACGAAGAGTCGAACCTGCAATTGGCCAGCCGCCTGCAAGCGGCCGGTGCGGTAGTGATCTACGGCGTGGTTGGCTTCAAGACCCACGCCAAGATGATGCTGATCCTGCGCCGCGAAGCCGGTGAGATCGTGCGTTACGCCCACTTGGGCACCGGCAACTACCACGCCGGTAACGCCAAGCTCTACACCGACTACAGCCTGCTGACCTCCGACGACGCCTTATGTGAAGACGTTGGCAAGCTGTTCAGCCAGTTGATCGGCATGGGCAAGACCTTGCGCATGAAGAAGCTGCTGCACGCGCCGTTCACCCTGAAGAAGGGCATGCTCGACATGATTGCGCGCGAGACCCAGTTCGCCCTCGACGGCAAACCGGCGCACATCATCGCCAAATTCAACTCGCTGACCGATCCGAAGATCATCCGCGCGCTGTACAAGGCCAGCCAGTCCGGCGTGCGCATCGACCTGGTGGTGCGCGGCATGTGCTGCCTGCGTCCGGGCATTGTCGGGGTGTCGCATAACATCCATGTGCGCTCGATCATCGGCCGCTTCCTGGAGCACACCCGCGTGTTCTACTTCCTCAATGGTGGCGAAGAGCAGATGTTCCTCTCCAGTGCCGACTGGATGGAGCGCAACCTCGATAAGCGTGTGGAAACCTGCTTCCCTGTAGAGGGCAAGAAGCTGATCATGCGGGTCAAGAAGGAGCTGGAAAGCTACCTCACCGACAACACCCACAGCTGGAGCCTGCAGTCTGACGGCCGCTACGTGCGCAACACGCCGACCGGCAACCAGAACCCGCGCAGTGCACAGGCGACGTTGCTGGAGAAGTTGGGTAGCCCGATTCTGGCGGTGAACTAACAGACAACACGCTCTGAAAATGTGGGAGGGGGCTTGCTCCCGATTGCGGTGGTTCAGTCAAAGTATTCGCGACTGACACACCGTAATCGGGAGCAAGCCCCCTCCCACATGTGTTTTTGCAGTGTTCTTTAGATCGGCTCAGCGCAGGTTCAGGCTGAACCCCACCCGTGTCAGCCACTCCGCTTCCTGGCCAAAGTCCGCCTGGGTCAGCTGGTTCTCATCCAGCCAGCCTTTCGGGAACACGACATCCAGGCTGTCGCCGTTGGCGCGCAGTGTCACCTGAGGCATTTCCTGGGTGCCACGAATGTGGTGGAACAGGATCGCAAAGCGCAGCAGCACGCACAGGCGGATCAGCTTGATGCCTTCGTCGCCGAACTCGGCGAATTTGTCCTTGGGAATGTTGCGGCGATGGCCGCGCACCAGTAGCGCGAGCATCTGTTGGTCTTCCCGGGAGAAGCCGGCCAGGTCGGAGTGCTCGATCAGGTAGGCGCCGTGCTTGTGGTAATGGTAGTGGGCGATGTCCAGGCCCACTTCATGCACCTTGGCCGCCCAGCCCAGCAGTTCGCGCCACACGCCGTCTTCCAGGTCCCAGTCCTCGGCGACCTGGTCGAAGGCGTGCAGGGCTTTGCGCTCCACACGAGCGGCCTGCTCCAGGTCGACGTGATAACGCTCCATCAGCGAGGTGAGGGTGCGCTCACGCACGTCCTCGTGGTGATGGCGGCCCAGCAGGTCATACAGCACGCCTTCACGCAGGGCGCCGTCACAGTGGTCCATGCGCTGCAGTTCGAGGGCGTCGAAGATCGCCTCGAGAATCGCCAGGCCGGCCGGGAAGATGGTGCGACGGTCAGGCTTGATACCGTCGAAGTCGATTTTCTCGGCATCCCCCAGCTTGAACAGCTTGCGCTTGAGCCACGCCAGACCTTCGGCATTGACCTCGCCGGTGCCATGGCCGCCGGCCTTGAGCGCCAGGCCGATGGCACGGATGGTGCCGGATGAGCCGATGGCTTCATCCCAGGTCAGGCGGTGCAGGGCGTGCTCGATGCTCATGATCTCCAGTCGCGCCGCCGTATAGGCCTGGGCATAGCGAGCCGGGGTGATCTTGCCGTCCTTGAAATAACGTTGGGTATAGCTGACACAGCCCATCTGCAGGCTTTCACGCAGCAGCGGTTCGAAGCGCTGGCCGATGATGAACTCGGTACTGCCGCCACCGATATCGGCGACCAGGCGCTTACCAGGAGTATCTGCGAGGGTATGCGACACGCCGAGGTAGATAAGGCGCGCTTCTTCACGGCCGGAGATGACCTCTACCGGATGCCCGAGGATTTCCTCGGCGCGGCGGATGAATTCGCCCCGGTTGCGGGCTTCGCGCAAGGCGTTGGTGCCGACGATTCGTACAGCACCCAGGGGCATGCCATTGATCAGTTGGGCAAAACGCTTGAGGCAATCGAGCCCTCGCTGCATGGACTCTTCATTGAGCTGGCGCTCATCGTCGATCCCGGCAGCCAGTTGCACTTTTTCTCCGAGCCGCTCAAGGATGCGTATTTCGCCGTTCTGGGCCTTGGCCACGACCATGTGAAAGCTGTTGGAGCCCAGGTCGATGGCGGCGATCAGGGACAGATTCTTGGCTTGGGATTGCGGCATGGTTAGGGGGTCTCGGTCGATAACCTTGCCATCGTGCCACGATCGACAGCTGACGCCAACGCGTAGCGCCAGAGGATTTCCAATCAGCGCCTCTGCGGAAATCGCCGATGCGGGTTGTAGGAGGTTTTCATGACAGTTGTATTACAAGGTCAATCGCTACCGTAGTCCGTATTTTTAGAGGCCTTTATTTACGGGGTAGTAACTAATTCCTACGCAGTTTTTTATTAGTCCTCTGAGTTGTTATTTTTATTCGCACAGTGATTGCTCAAATGTGGAAGGGACGCTGCTGAACGCTCTTACGATGGTTGATATTTTTTCCGGCTTTATTGATTGGGTGGAGTGTTAATACTTCGGGTCGGCGATTTGGACCGTGGTGGTATTTGTTTATGGGCTAAGGGTTCAGTGGGTCGGCATTTTAAATGCGGCTTGTAAAGTTGGCTTTCGGAGCGTTTGAGCCTTTAGCTACGCGCCGGTAAATGATCACTGATAGTGAGTTGAGCTATAGATGAAAAATAGAAGTGCTTTGTTCGTGGGGCTGTTTTTTGCCGTCGCTGGCCTGAATGCTCAAGCTGCGGATTTGCGGGTCAAGGGTTCTATTGCCCCTGCCAGCTGTAGTTTTACCATTACTAATTCGACCCTTGATTTTGGGCGAATTAATCCTAGTTCGTTAAGCGCTACAAACTACACAAAGTTAGATAAAAAGGGGACGCCTTTTGCTGTCAGTTGCTCGTCCCCTACGATGGTCGGAATCAAGACGCTGGATAGTCGTGCATCCAGTAAAGTGCCTGGTTTGATGCAGGTTATGTATAACAGGACTTATCACGATGGGTTTAACTACGGGCTTGGTACTACGGCTAAGGGTGAAAATATCGGTGGCTATGTTGTTTTTATGGAGAATAACGTTGCCGATGGAAGAGCGGTTCTTCTAGCACGGTCCTTCAATAATGGGGCGACGTGGCACTACACAGATCAAGTCTTGGGGCAACCGCCGGAGTTGGGCAGTTGGCGTTCAGGCTCTGCGTACACACCTATCAGGTTGAAAGTTGTTTCCGGCAACTTGAGGGTTCAGCCGGTTATTAATAAGACCTCTGCGTTGACCATGAATAGCGAAATAATGCTGGATGGTCATGCAACTCTTGAATTGGTCTATCTCTAAGCAACAGACCTGTTGCTTGGATACGGTGAAAGCGACGCCGTTATGTCGATAGGCTTGGTTGTCTTGTCGCTGTGCGTTGAAAATTAATAGCTCAAACGAAATAAGTTTGGGCGTTACTCATGGTTTTTATAAAAAGGGCTGTTCATGAAAAATAAAGCAGTTTTATTGATGGGGTTGTTTTTTGGCGTTGCTGGTCTGAACGCCCAAGCTGCTGATGTGCGTGTTAAAGGCACTATTGCTCCCGCAAGTTGTAGTTTTACGATAGCCAACTCGGTTTTTGATTACGGTATGATTCGACCGAGTTCGCTGAGTGCCACTAATTACACAAAATTGGATAAAAAAAGCACTCCCTTCACAGTCAGGTGTGATGCGCCTACCTTGGTAAGCATCAGGACACAGGACAATCGTGCAGGCAGTAAAGTGCCCGGGATGATGCAAACTGCATTTAACCGGACATATATCGACACCTTCAACTATGGACTGGGTACCTCATCCAAAGGTGAGAAGGTGGGCGGTTACGTCATGTTCATGGCGAATACCATCGCCGACGGTAAGGTTGTCAGGGTTAATGGTTCGAGCAATAACGGTGCTGCCTGGACCTTCGGCGATGGTGCTCTGGCACAGCCGCCGCATTTGACGAGTTGGGCATCAGGCACAACTACGCCGATTAAGCTGTCCGTCGTTTCCGGCAACTTGCAAGTACAGGGAGTCATCAACAAGACCTCTGCTTTCTCCGTCGGTCAAGGCATCAATCTGGATGGCCATGCCACCTTAGAGTTGCGCTACTTGTAAGCGATGCCGGGTCGGCCAGCGCAGGTTGAGGCTTCGCGTGTTTGAAGTTTTAACTTGTGTTGGCTGTTTTGCTGTGCTCGAAGTAAAGGAAAGATCGAATGAGCGTCTTCTCGAAGTCAAAGTTTTTTTTAGCGATATGCATGTGCGTCAACTTTCTTTTATGCGGTGCAGCGTACGCCGATGGTATGGAGCCTGAAACCACTGTCATTGTGCTGAATGAAGCGGATGGTGAGGTCAGTATTAACGTTAAAAATACTGATGCAGGGCCGGCGCTACTCCATTCGGCAATTGAAGATGTTCCTGAAGATCTTGAACCGCTGGTGGTTGTCACTCCACCTGTTTCCAGGGTGGACGGTGGCGAGTTGCAAATGGTGAGGTTTCTGGCGATCGGCAACGAACCGCTCAAAAACCAGCGTCTAAAACGTGTCACCTTCGAGGGCATTCCACAGACCCAGCCAGGGTCAGGGGCGACGATTGGTATCAGCCTGCGACAAAACCTGCCACTGATTCTCCACCCCAAGGGCCTGCCCCAGCACAATGCGCCTTGGGAGCTGCTGACCTGGAGCCTGCAGGGCAAAACCTTGAGCGTGCGCAACGATAGTCCCTATATCGTTCGTTTGGCCGCTGAGGTGCAACTGAACCCGCAAAAAGCCAAAGCCTATCTTTCACGCACCTATGTCTTGCCGGGTGAGGTGTTGAGCGCCGAATTTTCAAGCCCCAACCCTGATGCCAGGTCAGTCACCATCGCGCCTGCCACTGTCTATGGATTTACCGTAGACAACTACGATGCCCTGCTCGTAGCCAACACGCCTTGACCGCGTATGAGAAAAGTAAACGAGGTTGCCGGCGTTGTTCGTAAAAACCGACGTGACGTACAAAAGGCCGAAGCGCCTTTTATATTTCACCGAGTCAGTCTTTCAGTCTGCGTAGCGATGTTTACGGGAGCTGCCGGGCATGTGTATGCCGGGCCTGGGGCATCCCCTCTGGGATTCGATCTAGCCATCTTGCAGCATCGCGGACTTGATCCATCGGTCGCCCGCTATTTTCAGAACGCACCGCGATTCAGTGAAGGCGTTCGGGTCGTCGATCTGACGGTTAATGGTGATCGCATTGGATTGACCGATGCGCGGTTCAACCATGAGGGGGAGCTGTGCTTTACCCGCGGCTTGCTGGATCGCGGAGGCCTGCGTGTACCTGCTTCGGTGATAGACAAGCAGGTTCCCGCTGATCAGGCCTGCCATGACTTTCTTGCCGAGTTTCCCAGTACGGTATTGACCCTGCGCCCGGGCAACGAAGAGGTGTCGATCGTGGTTCCGACCCAGGCGATACGTGAGCCGCAACGAGGTACTGGCCACTTCGCCCGAGGAGGAATGGCGGGCCTGCTCAACTACGATTTGCAAGGTATCAACAGTCATTCGCGCGAGGCCAGGGGGCGTTTTCTATCGGCGTCTACGGAGTTGGGGTTCAACGTCGGCGATTGGATTGCACGCAGTCGCCAGCTTTATTTCTCGACCGATGGTCGTTCAAGGACAGAGCACTTGTACGCTTATGCGCAACGGGATCTTGCGTCGTTGGCGTCTACTTTCCAGGTGGGACAGATCGCCGGTAACAGTCCGGTGTTTGGCGGCATGCAACTGACCGGTTTTCAGCTGTCTCCAGACGGTGTCGAAGGCGGTGCCGGCAGCAATGGTGTGGTGGTCGAAGGCCAGGCCCTGAGCCAGTCGCGGGTGGAGGTGCGTCAGTCGGGCGCCCTGATCTACACAACGGTCGTGCCGGAAGGGCCGTTTGTGTTGAGCAACCTGCCGCTGCTCAACGGCACGAGCGATCTTGAAGTGCGGGTTATCGAGACCCGTGGCGGACAGCGTAGTTTTGTCGTACCAGCCGCTTCCTTTCGTGGTGCGGTGCCGGTGAAGTCAGGTTATACCGCGGCCGTGGGCACGATTCGGGACGTGGACCGCAGCGGTGCCGATGAACCTCTGCTGGCCATGGGCTCCGGGACCTGGGCGCTCACACCCGATACCGCCCTCAGCTCGGGTGTGCAGGTTACCGACCATTACAATTCCGTGGGGTTGGCACTGGACAGCAATTTCGCGCAGCGTTTCTCTGTTGGCCTGCGTAACAACCTCTCACGTGACAGCAAGAACAGCGTGCGGGGCATGCGTAACAGCGTCTCCTTGGGGAGCGTATTGCCGGGTGATGTGCACATGACCTTGAGTGCTACGACCCAGACGCCAGGTTTTCGTGATGTGCTCGACACTGTGCGCGCCGATATGGGGGAGGGAGTGGACTCGCGCTTCAAAAATCAATACACGGCGGGGTTCAACTGGGCGGACCCACAGTTGGGCGGGTTCGCGATCGGATACACCCGTGCTGCAAACTTCAACAGCCACACCTCCCAGCATATCCATGGTTCCTGGAACAAGAATTTCAAGTACGCCAACGTCGGGGTGAGCGTGGACTCGCAGGTGGGTGCTTCCGGCAATAACAAGGACGACAACGATGGGGTCGGCATTCGCCTGCAGGTCAGCGTTCCCTTGGGTGGGGATCGTTCGCTGACTTCCACGGCCAGGCGCCAGGGAAGTCGATCAAGTATTGGCACTGCTTTCAGCGAGCGCGTCGACGACACGCTCAATTATGAACTTCGCGCCGACAGCGACCTGGGTGCTGACGCCCGGCATGCGCTGGGCGGTACGCTCAACACGACGTCCCGTTACGCCCAGCTGGGCCTGGGCGTTAACCGAGAGTCGACCAGCACCAGCTATAGCGGACAGTTGCAGGGCGCGGTTGTGGCGCATGAGCGTGGGCTGACGCTGTCACCGTACAGGGTCGAGGATACCTTTGGAGTTGCTTCGGTCGGCGATGTTTCGGGCGCGCGCATCACCACACCCCAAGGGCCTGTATGGACTGACCGATGGGGAATGGCGGTGATACCGGGCTTGCCTGCCTATCAGTCCAGTCTCGTCGAGGTGGAAGGCAAATCCCTGCCACGTCAGGTTGATATCAAGAATGGCATCAAAACCCTGGAGGCTGGGCGAGGCTCATTCAGTACGGTCGACTTTGAAGTGGTGAAGGTCCGGCGGGTGCTGTTGCGTGCCATCGATCAAAGTGGCCGACCGTTGGCCAAAGGCGCTTCGGTTATGGCAGCAGACAATACATTCCTGACCACAGTCGTCGGGGACGGCCTGATTTTCCTGAGCAACATCGACGCGCCACAAGCCCTGACCGTGTCATTGCCGAACGCGACCTCCTGCAAACTGCAACTCGACCTGTCGGAACAAAACGATGATGGCCAACTTTATGAAAACACAGCGGCGGTCTGCCGTTAAAGGTGCCTTGGCGCCGGGAGCTCTTACGGTGGTGTTGAGCCTGTTGACGGTTTTTGAGGCTTCGGCTTCTGAGTGCCGCCTATCAGTGAGCCAGCCACAAATTGATTACGGGCTTCTGCGCCCCGGTACAACGCCCGAGCCTCGCGGGATTTTCCTGGGTAAACGCATGGTGCGCCTGAACGTGGTGTGCTCTGAGCCTACGTTGATTGCGTTGCGTTTTCAGGGTGTGCCGGCCGATGCCCAAGGTTTCAGGTTTGGCCGGGCGGGGCGTTTTGACCTGACGCTGCAACAGCCACTGCTGGATGGCCAAGCAATAGAGCTGGCACCGATGCACAACCGAGCCGAGCGCAGTGCTCAACTGCGGCCTGACCAAGCGTTGGTGGTGCTGAAGGCCGGGCAGTCTGTCAGGGGGCGAGTCTTTTCTGCGCAGGTGCAGGTCGACACCTATCTATCGAGCGCCGCGCCCCCCGTCCGCGATAAAACGTTGCTGGAGGGTAGCGGGCGTTTTGAATGGGTACCCGGCGGCTGATCGATCAGGCGTGCGCTTCGGTAGTGCCGATGAAGTTCGCCAACTCGGCAGTCTGCGGGTTGGCAAACAACAACTTCGGGTCACCGACTTCATGCACCTTGCCCTGGTGCATGAACACCAGCTTGTCGCCGACTTCCCGGGCGAAGCGCATTTCGTGCGTCACCATGATCAAGGTCATACCGTCCTTGGCCAGTTGGCGCACCACGCTGAGCACTTCGTTGACCAGCTCCGGGTCCAGGGCTGAGGTGATTTCATCGCAAAGCAGCACCTTGGGTGACATGGCCAGGGCGCGGGCAATGGCAACGCGTTGCTGCTGGCCGCCTGACAAGCGATCGGGGAAAGCGTCGAATTTCTCACCCAGGCCTACGCGCTCCAGCATTTGCCTGGCAAGTTGTGCTGCCTTGGCCTTTGGCACTTTCTGCACCACTTGCGGTGCGAGCATGACGTTTTCGCCTACGGTCAGGTGCGGGAACAGGTTGAACTGCTGGAACACCATGCCGACTTTCTGTCGCAGGCTGCGCAGATCGGCACGGGCGGCATCGAGGTATTCGCCATCAACCTCGATCACGCCGTCGTTGATCGATTCCAGGCCATTGAGGGTTCGCAGCAAGGTGGACTTGCCCGAGCCGCTGCGGCCGATGATCGCTACCACCTGGCCTTCTTCAACGGTCAGGTCGATGCCCTTGAGGACGTGGTGATCGCCGTAATATTTATGCAGGGCGGAAATTCTAAGCAGAGGCATGCAGTCTCCTTTCCAGGTAGCGCGCACTGAGGGATAAGGGGTAGCAGAGCAGGAAGTAACCGAGCGCCACCAGGCCGTAGACCATAAAGGGCTCGAAGGTGGCGTTGGCGAGCATGCCGCCGGTCTTGGTCAGTTCGGTGAAGCCGATGATTGAAGTGACGGCGGTGCCTTTGACCACTTGCACCGAGAACCCAACCGTGGGCGCCACCGCAATGCGTAGGGCTTGCGGCAGGATCACGTAGCGCAGTTGTTCAAGCGGATTGAGCGCCAGGCTGGCCGATGCTTCCCACTGCCCATGGGCGATGGAGTCGACGCAGCCGCGCCAGATTTCGGCGAGGTACGCACTGGTAAACAACGTCAGGGCAATCGCCGCTGCCAGCCACGGTGAAATATCCACCCCCAACAGGGCGATGCCGAAGAACACCAGGAACAGCTGCATCAATAACGGTGTGCCCTGGAACAGTTCGATATAGGTGCGCGCAACATTGCGCGGGAACGCTTTGCTGCTGATGCGCATGGTCATCACCAGCAAGCCGATCAGGCCGCCGCCGATAAACGCCACCAGCGACAGCAACAGCGTCCACTGCAGGCCCGTAAGCAGGTTGCGCACGATGTCCCAGAAGGAAAAATCACTCATCGGCTATTCCTCATCACAAAGCGGCGGCCGATCCAGTTGAGCAGCTGGCGAATCATCAACGCCATGCACAGGTACACCAGGGTGGTCAGCGCATAGGTTTCAAACGCGCGGAAATTGCGCGACTGGATAAAGTTGGCGGCAAAACTCAGCTCCTCGGTGGCGATCTGCGAACACACCGCCGAACCGAGCATCACGATGATGATCTGGCTGCTCAGGGCCGGCCACACCTTGCCCAGCGCCGGCAGCAGCACCACATGGCGAAACGCTTCGAAGCGCGTCATCGCCAGCGCGGCGGCGGCTTCCAATTGCCCGCGCGGGATGGCCTGGATGCCGGCGCGGATGATCTCCGTGGAGTAGGCCCCCAGGTTGATCACCATCGCCAATACAGCAGCCTGCCACTCGGTGATTTTCAGCCCCAGGGACGGCAGGCCGAAGAAAATGAAGAACAGCTGCACGAGGAACGGTGTGTTGCGGATCAACTCGACATAGACGCCGAAGAACCAGGCAAATGGCTGGATTTTCCACGCCCGCACCACCGCGCCGACGGTGCCCAGGGCCACCCCCAGGATCGCACCGATGGCCGTCAGCTCAAGAGTGAACAACGCGCCGCGCAACAGCAGATCGGTATTGGCCAGCACCGGCACAAAGTCAAATTGATACGCCATGAGTCAGCTCCGTCGTATCAAAGATCGGCGGGCAGCGGCTCTTTCAGCCATTGCATCGCGTTCTTTTCCAGGCTGCCGTCGGCCTTGGCCGCGACCAGGATCTGGTTGACCTTCTCCAGCAGCGCCGGCTCGTTCTTGTTCACGCCCACGTACACCGGCGAGTCCTTGAGCTTCACTTTCAGTGCAGGCACGCGTTTCGGGTTGCGTTCGCTGATCGCCACCATCACCACGTTGCCGCTGGCGATCAGGTCGACCTGACCGGCCAGGTAGGCGGCGATGGTGGAGTTGTTGTCTTCGAAGCGCTTGATGGTGGCTTCCTTGGGCGCTACGGCGGTCAGCTCGATGTCTTCGATGGCGCCACGGGTCACGCTGATAGTCTTGCCCTTGAGGTCGTCGGTGCTGCTGATGGCCGCGTCAGGCGGGCCGAATACGGCCAGGTAGAACGGTGCGTAGGCCTTGGAGAAATCGATGACCTTTTCGCGCTCGGGGTTCTTGCCCAGGCTGGAGATCACCAGGTCGACCTTGCCGGTGGTGAGGAACGGGATGCGGTTGGTGCTGTTGACCGGGGTCAGCTCCAGCTTGACCTTGAGTTGGTCGGCCAGCAGCTTGGCGGTGTCGATGTCCAGGCCACGGGGCTTCATGTCGGGGCCGACCGAACCGAACGGCGGGAAGTCCTGGGGCACGGCGACCTTGAGGGTGCCACGGGCGACGATATCGTCCAGACCGTTGGCCTGGGCGGGTGCCTGGCTCAGCATCAGGCTGGCAAACAGGGCAGTGAGCAGGGCGCTGTAGCGCTTGGTCATGGCAACTCTCCGAGAAGGGCGAAGGAATTTTCTGGATTTGCTCAGTGCACAGCCCATGCCAGTACTGCGCGGATCGTCTGCGAGGCTTGAGTTTGTTGAGGTGCGGTGGTCTTACTGGTCTGAACAGTGCTGCGATTTTTCGCACTCTTTTCGAGCGTCGATAAAACCCCGCGAGCCCCTTTGGGGCGTGGCTTGCCGCGGGCCACGAATAGCTTTACAACTAGCCGCTCTGTTGACTGGAACCTTGAGTTTTTTATGAATTCCATCGCCCAAGCCGTACCGGAAGCGGCCCTGCAGGCCATCCGCAAACTGATCAAGGAGCAAGGCTTCGGGCCGGGCGATGCACTGCCGTCCCAGCGCGACCTGGCGGTGCAGTTGGGCGTCAGCCGGGCGTCGCTGCGCGAGGCGCTGTCGTCCTTGAGCGCCTTGGGTGTGGTCAGTGTGCAGCCAGGTAAAGGCGTGTTCGTGCAGGCGGTGGATGACGCGCCGGGCTTTGCCTGGCCTTTTGCAGCGCAGGCCACGCCGCTCGATATCTTCCAGTTGCGCTATGCGCTGGAAGGGTTTGCGGCGGGTTTGGCGGCTGTCACGCTGACGATCGATGAACTGGACAGCCTGGAAGACAATGTCGAAGCGATGCGCAAGGTGCTCAAGGCCGGCGACTTCGAAGCGGCCGCACGGCTGGACTTCGAATTCCACCAGCGGATCCTGCTGGCCAGCGGTAACCAGGCGATGGTGAGCATCCTGAGTGCCAGTGCCGAGGTGTTTCTGGAAAGCCAGAAACTACCGTTCATCCGGCCGGAGCGGGCCATGGAAACCTGGCAGGAACATCGCAAAATCCTGCGCGCCCTGGCCCGGCGGGCCAGTGCGTCGGCGCAGAAAACCATGCAGGAGCATGTACGCAATGCGGCGTTGCGCACAGGTATCGCCTTCGTGACTCCCGTTACGCCCTGAGTTGGGCTATATCCAAACTCATGCGCCATCATAGGAAGACTCAATCAGAGGCGGCTTCCTGAACGGGGGAAGGACGGCTATGATGGGCAACGTTTTTTTTGCTTACAATCCGGAGACATCCATGAGCAACGATCTTATCAAGCACGTCACCGACGCGACCTTTGAGGCCGAAGTACTCAAGGCTGCTGGCCCGGTGCTGGTTGACTACTGGGCTGAATGGTGTGGCCCTTGCAAAATGATCGCTCCGGTCCTGGACGAGATTGCAACCACCTACGAAGGCAAGCTGACCATTGCCAAACTGAACATCGACGACAACCAGGAAACCCCGGCCAAGCATGGCGTGCGCGGTATTCCTACGTTGATGTTGTTCAAGAACGGCAACGTCGAAGCCACTAAGGTGGGCGCGCTGTCGAAGTCTCAGCTGCAAGCTTTCCTCGACGCGAACATCTAAGCGTCGTCAAAAAGCCCCGTAAATAGCGGGGCTTTTTCGTGAAACAGGGCTAGACGCTCCGAAACTCAGGTGGTACATTCGGCCCCGCACTGGTTTCTCCACTGCCCCCTGCAAGCCGTCGCCGACGCATTCCTTTTCGATTAGTACGCGATCCTGTCGCCTTCTCTGCGGCGCGGCCTCATTAAGCCAAAAGCTTAATTTCCCCCCCTCCATAAATGATTACGTCATTCCTATATGAATCTGACTGAACTCAAGCAAAAGCCGATTACCGACCTGCTCCAACTGGCCGAAGAAATGGGCATAGAAAATATGGCCCGTTCGCGCAAGCAGGACGTGATTTTCTCCCTGCTGAAAAAGCACGCGAAAAGCGGCGAGGAAATCTCCGGTGATGGCGTGCTGGAGATTCTCCAGGACGGCTTCGGTTTCCTCCGCTCTGCAGACGCCTCCTATCTCGCCGGTCCAGACGACATCTATGTCTCGCCGAGCCAGATCCGTCGCTTCAACTTGCGCACCGGTGACACCATCGTTGGCAAGATCCGCCCACCGAAGGAAGGCGAGCGTTACTTCGCCCTGCTCAAGGTCGACACGATCAACTTTGATCGTCCCGAGAACGCGAAAAACAAGATTCTCTTCGAGAACCTGACCCCGCTGTTCCCGACCGTGCGCATGAAGATGGAAGCCGGTAACGGTTCCACCGAAGACTTGACCGGTCGTGTGATCGACCTGTGCGCCCCGATCGGCAAAGGCCAGCGTGGCCTGATCGTCGCACCGCCGAAAGCCGGTAAGACCATCATGCTGCAGAACATTGCAGCGAACATTGCACGTAACAATCCTGAAGTTCACCTGATCGTATTGCTGATCGATGAGCGCCCGGAAGAAGTAACCGAAATGCAGCGCACCGTGCGCGGCGAAGTGGTTGCCTCGACGTTCGATGAGCCGCCAACCCGCCACGTGCAGGTTGCCGAAATGGTGATCGAGAAGGCCAAGCGCCTGGTCGAACACAAGAAGGACGTGGTGATCCTGCTCGACTCCATCACCCGTCTGGCCCGTGCCTACAACACCGTGATCCCGAGCTCCGGCAAGGTCCTCACCGGTGGTGTCGATGCCCACGCCCTGGAGAAACCGAAGCGTTTCTTCGGCGCCGCGCGGAACATTGAAGAAGGCGGCTCGCTGACCATTATCGCCACCGCACTGGTTGAAACCGGTTCGAAGATGGACGAAGTGATCTACGAGGAGTTCAAGGGTACCGGCAACATGGAACTGCCTCTGGACCGTCGCATCGCGGAAAAACGCGTGTTCCCGGCGATCAACATCAACCGCTCCGGCACCCGCCGTGAAGAGTTGCTGACCGCCGACGACGAACTGCAGCGCATGTGGATCCTGCGCAAGCTGCTGCACCCGATGGACGAAGTTGCGGCCATCGAGTTCCTGATCGACAAGTTGAAAACCACCAAGACCAACGACGAGTTCTTCCTGTCGATGAAACGTAAGTAATACGACGTTTCAGGTCCGAAAGAATGGCGCCCCCAGGGGCGCCATTTTTTTTTGCGCGTTTTTTAAGCCTGTTCCTGACCCAAATACGCCGCGATAAGCTGCCAGCAGCCCTCAGAGCAGGTAGGATGTACGCCTATTTTACGGGTGGCATGGTTAATGAAATTCAAGGATCTTCGGGATTTCGTGCAGCAACTTGAGCAGCGCGGAGAGTTGAAACGTATCCAGATGCCGATTTCCCCGGTGCTGGAAATGACTGAGATTTGCGACCGCACCTTGCGTAACAAGGGCCCGGCGCTGCTGTTCGAGAACCCGACCGGTTTTGACATCCCGGTGCTCGGCAACCTGTTCGGTACTCCCGACCGCGTAGCCTTCGGCATGGGCGCCGAGTCGGTCAGCGAGTTGCGCGAGATCGGCAAGCTGCTGGCGTTCCTCAAGGAGCCCGAGCCGCCCAAGGGCCTCAAGGATGCCTGGTCGAAGCTGCCGATCTTCCGCAAGATCATTGCCATGGCACCCAAGGTGGTCAAGGACGCGGTGTGCCAGGAAGTGGTCATCGAAGGGGATGACGTCGACCTCGCCATGCTCCCCGTGCAAACCTGCTGGCCCGGCGACGTCGGCCCGCTGATCACCTGGGGCCTGACCGTCACCAAGGGCCCGAACAAGGACCGCCAGAACCTGGGTATCTACCGCCAGCAAGTGATCGGCCGCAATAAGGTGATCATGCGTTGGCTGAGCCATCGTGGCGGCGCGCTGGACTACCGTGAGTGGTGCGAAAAACACCCCGGCCAGCCATTCCCGGTATCCGTGGCCCTGGGCGCTGACCCTGCGACCATCCTCGGCGCCGTGACCCCGGTGCCCGACAGCTTGTCCGAATACGCTTTCGCCGGCCTGTTGCGCGGCAACCGCACCGAGCTGGTGAAGTGCCGTGGCAACGACCTGCAAGTCCCGGCCACCGCTGAAATCATCCTCGAAGGCGTGATTCATCCAGGCGAGATGGCCGATGAAGGCCCATACGGCGACCACACCGGCTATTACAACGAAGTCGACAGCTTCCCGGTGTTCACCGTCGAGCGCATCACACACCGGATCAAACCGATCTACCACAGCACCTACACCGGTCGTCCGCCAGATGAGCCGGCGATCCTGGGCGTGGCGCTGAACGAAGTGTTCGTGCCGATCCTGCAGAAGCAATTCCCGGAAATCACCGACTTCTACCTGCCGCCGGAAGGCTGCTCGTATCGCATGGCCATCGTGACGATGAAGAAGTCGTACCCGGGGCATGCCAAGCGGGTAATGCTGGGTGTGTGGTCGTTTTTGCGACAGTTCATGTACACCAAGTTCGTTATTGTCACCGACGACGACATCAATGCCCGGGACTGGAACGACGTGATCTGGGCCATCACCACGCGCATGGACCCCAAGCGCGACACGGTGATGATCGACAACACGCCGATCGACTACCTCGACTTCGCGTCGCCGGTGTCGGGCCTGGGCTCGAAGATGGGCCTGGACGCTACCCACAAATGGCCGGGTGAAACGACCCGCGAGTGGGGCCGGGTGATCGTCAAGGATGAAGCCGTCACGGCACGTGTCGATGCGATCTGGAAAGAATTGGGAATAGATTGATGCGTGTAACCCTGCAACCTTCCGGCGCCGTGCTGGAGCTGGTCCCCGGCGAACGAATCCTCGAAGGCGCGCGCCGCCTGGGCTACGAATGCCCTCAGGCGTGTCGCAATGGCGTGTGCCACGTGTGCGCCGCACTGCTGGTGGAAGGCCGGGTGCAGCAAGCCGGCGAAGTGCGCGACCATGGTGAGTTCTACACCTGCATCGCCGAACCACTGGAGGATTGCGTGGTGTTGTGGGATGGCGTGCTGGCGCCGGGAGAGTTGCCGTTGCGCAAGTTGTCATGCCAATTGAGCGAGTGCGTGGAAGTGGGCGGCGATGTGTGGCGCGTGCGTCTGCGGGCCCCGGCCGGCAAGGCGGTGCGTTACCACGCCGGGCAATACCTGATGATCGAGCGGGAGAATGGCGAGAAGTCGGCATTTTCCCTGGCGTCGGCGCCCCATGCCGGTCGCGAGTTGGAGCTGCATGTATTGGCCCGCGAGGACAGCGCGCGCAACTTGCTGGAGCAATTGCAGCGCGACCAGATGGCGCGCATCGAGCTGCCATTTGGCGACACCCACCTGGCCGAGCTGCCGGACGGGCCCTTGGTGCTGATCGCCGCCGGTACCGGCATGGCGCAGATGCACAGCCTGATCGAGCATTGCCGTGCTTCCGGGTTCAAGCACCCGGTACATCTGTACTGGGGTGTGCGTCGCCCGGAAGATTTCTACGAGATCGAGCACTGGGACCAATGGCTGCAACTGCCCAACCTGTTCCTGCACAAGGTGGTCAGCGACCTATGCGGTTGGGAGGGGCGCTGCGGCTTGCTGCATGAAGCGGTGTGCGAAGACATTGCCGACCTCAAGGCGGTGCATGTCTATGCCAGCGGTTCACCGGCGATGATCTACGGCACGCTGGATGCGTTGGTCGACGCCGGTATGGATGCACACCAGATGCGCGCCGACGTATTCGCCTACGCCCCGCGGGCCTGAGGCGTTCAAACTGTGGGAGGGGGCGTGCTCAGAATCGTACCCCGGTCGTCACCATCGCCGCATTGAACCCCAGCAGCACCAGTTCCGCTGCCACCGGCCCGTAATGGGTGCCTACCGACGGAATGATCACCGGCGCTACGCCGAAACGGTTCAGGGGGATCTTGTCGCGGTATTTGCCGCGGTAGCCCTGGATCGCCCCGCCTGTGACCTTCAGGTACACCGGATAGTCGGTCATCTCATAGCGCTTGCCTGCATAGGCATAGTAGGAGCGCTGGCTGAACGAGTTGCGAAACGTCGCCCCGCCATACACCAATCCTGATGCTTCATTGCGCTCCAGGCCGATCAGGTCCTGGTTGTTGTTGTGATCTTTGTCCGGCGCGAAGTGCCGGGTATACACGCTGGTCTGCGCGTACCAGAAGCCTTTGTCGTCATTGGCGGGCGGTGTTTCGCCAGCCAGTGCGGTGGTGGCTTGGGCCAGGAACAGCAGGCCAGGCAGTCGAAATTTCTTCATGGGAGCGACCTCGATAGTCGGTTTGATGGCGGCTAGGTGGGTCGTGATGTGCGCGCTATTTTGACCGCTTGGCGTGCTCCCAGGCTGAACCGGGGCTGAAAGTAGCGAGATTGCCGGGTGCAATCCTGACGAAAAGGGCTGCGCCGTCACCGCAGTCGCGACAACCGCCTGTAGCACTTTTTCGCCGTACGGTTACAGCGGCGCGTTTTATTACGGTAAAGTTGCTTACAACTGGTAACACACAGGGGGCGCACCGCTTTTCGCCATGACCGCCATTGAATCCGATCTTTTGCAATTGGCTTACCCTCCGCGGCTCGATCTTGGGCCGCAACTCACTCACGAACAGTTAATGAGCTCGATGCAGGCCACCATGGGCCGGCACAAGGGTGGCCCGGTCTGGCTATTTGCGTATGGTTCGCTGATCTGGCGCCCGGAATGTTCGTCGACTGAGCGGGTGCGGGCACGGGTCCACGGTTATCACCGGGGCCTGTACCTGTGGTCCCACGAGCATCGGGGCACGCCGGAGTTGCCGGGCTTGGTCTTTGGCCTGGATCGCGGTGGCTCGTGCAGTGGGTTTGCCTACCGCTTGCCGGAAGATCAACTGGAGGCCTCGCTCTACGCTTTGTGGCAGCGCGAGATGCCTTACCCCTCCTACCGGCCGCACTGGCTCAGCTGCCGTCTTGAAGATGGCAGTCAGGTGCAGGCGTTGGGGTTTGTGTTGGAGCGGCACTTGCCCAGTTACGCCGGCAACTTGCCCGATATCGTGCTGAACCATGTGTTGCAAAGCGCTTGCGGGCGTTACGGGACCACTCGCGATTATGTCGAGCAGACCGTCAACGCCCTGCGTAGCCACGCCATGCCAGACAAGAATCTGGAGGCGCGGCTCAAGCGTTGTGCCAAGGATTGCCCAGGCGATTAACGCGCCGAGCTGACGCTGTTGGTGTGCCACAGCGTTGGGATCAGGAACGCGATGGCCAGCAGGCACGCGCCGATCAGCAGCACAAAACCACCGTCCCAGCCGAAATGGTCCACGGTGTAGCCCATGGCCGCACTGGCCGCCACCGAACCGCCCAGGTAGCCGAACAGGCCGGTGAAGCCGGCAGCCGTACCGGCGGCTTTCTTCGGGGCCAGTTCCAGCGCCTGCAGGCCGATCAGCATGACCGGGCCGTAGATCAAAAAGCCGATCGAGAACAGCGCGATCATGTCGACCATCGGGTTACCCGGTGGGTTGAGCCAGTACACCAGGGTCGCAACGGTCACCAGCGCCATGAACACGATGCCGGTCAGGCCACGGTTGCCGCGGAAGATCTTGTCCGACATCCAGCCGCACAGCAGCGTGCCCGGAATACCTGCCCACTCGTAGAAGAAGTACGCCCAAGACGACTTATCGACCGTGAAGTGCTTGGCTTCCTTGAGGTAGGTTGGCGCCCAGTCCAGTACGCCGTAGCGCAGCAGGTAGACGAACACGTTGGCGAAGGCGATGTACCAAAGCATTTTGTTGCGCAGCACGTACTTGACGAAGATTTCCTTGGCGCTGAATTCGTCTTCGTGGCTGGCATCGTAGCCTTCCGGGTAGTCGTTCTTGTATTGCTCAATCGGTGGCAGGCCCACCGATTGCGGAGTGTCGCGCATGGTAATGAAGGCAAACGCCGCCACCGCCAAGGCCACCGTGGCCGGCACGTAGAAGGCGGCATGCCAGTCGTTGAACCAGGCCATGCCCAGCAGGAACAGCGGGCCGATCAGGCCGCCGCCAACGTTGTGCGCCACGTTCCACACCGATACCACGCCGCCGCGTTCTTTCTGCGACCACCAGTGCACCATGGTCCGGCCACTGGGCGGCCAGCCCATACCCTGGGCCCAGCCGTTGATGAACAGCAAAATGAACATCATGGTCACACTGGACGTCGCCCAAGGTGCGAAACCGAAAATGAACATCACTCCCGCCGATACGAGCAGGCCGAAGGGCAGGAAGTAGCGCGGGTTGGAGCGGTCTGACACCAGGCCCATGAGGAACTTGGACAGGCCGTAGGCGATCGCGATGGCCGACATCGCCAGGCCCAGCTCACCCCGGGTATAACCCTCGTCGATCAGGTAGGGCATGGCCAGGGAGAAGTTTTTGCGCAGCAGGTAGTACCCGGCATAACCGAAGAAAATACCGGCGAAGATCTGCCAGCGCAGCCGTCGGTAGGTACTGTCTATTTTTTCTTCAGGCAGAGGCGCCTGGTGCGCGGCAGGACGAAAGAAAGCAAACATTCAAAAGCTCCAGATTTCTTGTTTTGACTGCGGATTCGAATGTTACAGTTTCGTTACCGAAAATAGCATCGCTTCTTATCTGCAAATACAGGAAATGAGAGTAGGAGCATGTTCTCTTACGAACACCGAAGATCAAATGTGGGAGGGGGCTTGCCCCCGATAGCGATAGGTCAGTCAGCTTATCTGTAGCCGACCCACTGCCATCGGGGGCAAGCCCTCTCCCACATTTGATTACATTTCAGGTCGGTTAGCGGGTTTGGACGACCACCTTGCCTACCGCCCGGCGCTGCCCCAGGTCATTGATCGCCTGGGCAGCCTGCTCCAGCGGATACACCTGCGACACCAGTGGCTTGAGCTTGCCCTCACCATACCAAGTGAACAGTTGCTGGAAGTTCGCCGCATTGTCCTGCGGCTGGCGCTGGGCAAACGAGCCCCAGAACACCCCGACCACCGCTGCGCCCTTGAGCAGCGCCAGGTTCACCGGCAGCTCCGGGATGCGCCCGCTGGCAAAACCCACCACCAGCAGGCGGCCGTTCCAGGCGATGGCGCGGATGGCCTGGTCAAACAGGTCGCCGCCCACCGGATCGTAGATCACATCGGCGCCGTTGCCGTCGGTCAGGCGCTTGATCTCGTCCTTGAGGTTGGCTTCGTTGTAATTGATGAGTTCATCGGCGCCGGCGGCCTTGGCCACGGCGAGTTTGTCGGCGCTGCTCGCGGCGGCGATCACCCGCGCGCCCATGGCCTTGCCGATTTCCACGGCGGCCAGGCCCACGCCGCCGGAAGCGCCGAGTACCAGCAGGGTTTCGCCGCGTTGCAGGTTGGCGCGTTGTTTGAGCGCGTGCATCGAGGTGCCGTAGGTCATGCTGAAGGCGGCGGCGGTGTTGAAGTCCATGCTCGGCGGGATCGGCAGCACGTTGTAGCCCGGCACCGCGACCTGCTCGGCAAAGCTGCCCCAGCCGGTGAGCGCCATGACCCGGTCGCCGACTTTCAGGTGGCTGACCTTTTCGCCCACTTCGCTGACCACGCCCGCGGCCTCGCCACCCGGCGAGAACGGGAAGGGCGGCTTGAACTGGTATTTGCCCTCGATGATCAGGGTGTCGGGGAAGTTGACCCCGGCGGCGTGCACGTCCAGCAGGATTTCGTTCTTCTTGATCGCCGGGCTGGCGATTTCTTCCAGCACCAGGGTTTCGGCGGGGCCGAAGGCTTTGCACAGCACAGCTTTCATCGGGCTATTCCTTTTGGTGTCGTGGCCGATAAGTGTAGGAGGGTAGGCCTGTGGGTCAACGAGCATGCTCGGCCCTGATAAGTCGCCATAAGCTTGTGCTCTGCCTTGCTAGCGTTATGCTACCCGGCAACCGAATGTGAGGAATGAACTGTGAAAGCGTGGATCCTGTTGATGCTGGCCCTGACCTTGCCGATGGCAGCCCAGGCCGAAGAAGCCAAAGAAGGTGCGGCGCCGAAGGTCAGTTATATCAGCCTGAGCCCGCCGTTCGTGGGTAACTACGGCCTGGATGGCACGGCCAAGCTCAAAGTGTTCAAGGCCGACATCGCCCTGCGCGTGACTGGCGAGGAAGCCGCCAAAGCGGTCAAGGCCAACGACGCATTGATCCGTAACCAGTTGGTCGCGCTATTCACCCAGCAGACCAACGAGACGATGAGCACTGTCGAGGGCAAGGAAAAGCTGCGCCAGGAAGCGCTGAAGCAAACCCAGCAAGTGATGAACGACGAGACGGGCAAGCCCATGGTGGAAGACCTGCTGTTCAATAACCTGATCATTCAGTAACGCGCCGCCCCGTAGATACCGTCTTATCCAAAACCGCGCAAACCCCGTAGCAGCTGCCGAGCGCAAGCGAGGCTGCGTAGGGCGCTACTC